>JANYEI010000124.1 GCA_025363205.1 Frigoribacterium sp. | reverse complement strand
TCTCTTGGACCAGCACCGGTCTTCCCGGCGGCCGAGCCACAAGCTGCTCGCCTGCCGGAGTCACCATCCCGAAGGGAACACAGTGAAGTTCACTCACGCCGCTTCGGCGGGCGCACTCGCGCTCGTCGCCGCACTCGCACTTTCCTCTTGTGCAAGCACTCCAAGCACGCCGGCCGCAAGCAACACGCCAAAGGCGAGTTCCGCAGCGATCGACAAGAACCTCACCGGCACCATCACCGCCGGAGGATCAAGCGCACAGGCCAACGCCGAGGCGGCCTGGATCGCCGCGTTCAAGACGCAGGCCGCTGGCGTCACCATCAACTACGACAAGTCGCAGGGCTCGGGTGGTGGAGTCACCAACTGGCTCGCCGGCAGCTACGACTTCGCGGGCTCCGACGCGCCCCTCAGCCCCGTGCAGCAGACCGCTGCCGCTACGCTCTGTGGAGCTGGCGGAGCGCTCAACCTGCCGGTCTACCTCGACGGCGTCGCGATCGTCTTCAACCTCACCGGAGTATCAAAGCTCAGCCTCTCCTCGGCCACGGTCGCCAAGATCTTCAGCCTCCAGCTGAAGACCTGGAACGACCCGGCTATCGCCGCCGACAACCCCGGCGTCACGCTTCCCGCCACCGCGATCACCACTGTTACGCGCTCGGACGGATCGGGCACCACCCAGAACTTCACCAACTACCTCAGCACCGTGCAGCCAACGGTCTGGACCTCGCCGGCCAGCAACAAATGGCCGATCGCCGGATCGAGCGCCCAACAGGGTGGCTCCGGTGTCGTGAACACCGTCAAGGCCGGTAACGGAACCATCGGTTACGCCGACCACAGCGCCATCGGCACCCTCACGGCCGCCTCGATCCAGGTCGGCACCGGCAAGGACTTCGTTGCATTCAGCCCGAAGGGCGCGACCAACGCGTTCACCGCGGCGGCTGTTGCAGCCCCCACAACCGTGAAGGGTGACCTCGCGCAGAAGCTCGACTACACCAAGATCACCGACAAGTCGGCCTACCCGATCCCGCTGGTCTCCTACCAGATCGTCTGCAGTGCCTTCAAGACCCCGGCCCAGGCCAAGCTCGTGAAGGCATACGTCGGCTACATCGCCAGCGATATTGGCCAGAAGATCACCGCCTCCAACGCGGGGTCTGCCCCGATCCCGGCGAGCATGCTCGCCTCGATCCAGAAGAGCCTTGCGCTGGTGAAGTAGTCGTTGCTCTGCCAGTCTGCGATCTGACCGCAGTGCCTTCCGGCGGCCCGACGACCAGGCCGCAGACTGGTTCACGATGTGCCCGGCATCCTCGAGAAAGAAACCAGTGAGTAACACCGAAGCTGTTCCCTCCCTCCCGAGTGCCGCTGCGTCTCCCGCTCCCCGTTCCCCGTCGAAGGGGGCGGGGCCCGCGCGGGTTAAATCCCGGCCAGCCGACCGAATCTTCTTCGGCCTCAGCTTCGGCTCCGCGGTGTCGATCATGGTGATTCTTGCCGGTGTCGCCCTCTTCCTGATCGTGCAGGCGGTGCCAGCGATCGCCGCGAACTGGGCGACCAACCCCGATCTCAATACCGGTCCAACCGGCGGGTACGCCAACTTCTGGGCGTATGTTGGTCCGCTCATCTGGGGCACGCTTTGGGTATCCGCTATCGCCCTCCTGATCGGTGCGCCGGTCGCCATCGGCATCGCGCTTTTCATCTCCCACTATGCCCCCCGCCGGATTGCGGGAGTGCTCGGCTACCTCGTCGACCTCCTCGCCGCCGTTCCATCGATCGTGTTTGGCCTCTGGGGAATCATCGTGATCCGCCCGCTGCTGCTGCCACTCACCCAGTGGCTGAACCAGAACCTCGGCTGGATTCCCCTCTTCGGGGGACAGGCCTCAACCACCGGCTCGACGATCCTTGCCGGCGCCGTCGTTCTTGCCGTGATGATCCTCCCCATCATCAGCTCCATCTCGCGTGAAATCTTCCTGCAAACCCCCCGTCTCCACGAAGAAGCTGCGCTCGCCCTCGGCGCCACCAAGTGGGAGATGATCACTCTCGCCGTCTTCCCGTATGCCCGCTCCGGAGTGGTGAGCGCCACGCTGCTCGGCCTCGGTCGCGCGCTCGGCGAAACAATGGCGATCGCCCTCATCATCTCGCCGTCGATCGAGGTCTCGACCCGAATCCTTACCGAAGGCCAAAACTCGCAGACGATAGCGGCCAATATCGCTCTCAACTTCCCCATCGCCAATGCCCTTCAACGTGAGGCCCTGATCGGAACCGGCCTCATGCTGTTCGTGATTTCGCTCGCGGTCAACATGATCGCGCGCTACATCGTGTCGCGTACCGGGGCGAGTGCCGGGTCGCGAAAGTCGAGCCGCAAGAGGCGGGCGGTTCGGGCATCGGTGTCCGCTGCTTCTTCTTCCTCCGCGGGAGGTCACGCATGACCGCCACCGCGCAGTCCGCGGCGCGCAAGCCCCAGGGCCCGATGACCAACGCACTCACCACCGGCCAGCTGCCCCGTTTCATCGAGTTCTACGTGCTCGCCGGGGCCCTCGTCATCAGCGCCGGCGCACTCGCCCTGATGGGATTCAACTGGGGAGGCTGGATCTTTGTTTCGATCATCGTGTACCTCATCGGGCTCGCCTCCCTCTCGACCGTTGCAGAAAACCGCCGAAAGGCCGTCGATCGCGTCGTGCGCAGTCTCGTTACGATCGCGTTCTTGCTGGCGATCGCACCGCTCATCTCCACCCTGTACACCGTGACTGCCAAAGGAATTGGTCAGCTCAACTGGGCATTTATCTCGCAGACCGGTGGGGCCGTCTTCGATCCGACGACGCTCAAAGTCGCGGTCACCTCCGGCGCACTTCAAGCCATCGTCGGTACCCTTGAGATCACCGGCATCGCGACGCTCATGTCGATCCCGATTGGCCTGCTCACCTCGATCTACCTGGTGGAATATGCCCAGCCCCAGCAGTGGATGGCGCGCACAGTGACCTTCCTGGTTGACGTAATGACGGGCATCCCCTCGATTGTCGCCGGGTTGTTTGCGTTCTCGCTTGCCACCCTCATCGTCGGTCCGAAGGCGTTCAGCGGGTTTTCGGCTTCGGTTGCCCTGTCCGTGCTCATGATCCCGATCATCGTTCGCGCGTGCGAAGAGATGCTTCGGCTGGTGCCACATGACCTGCGCGAGGCATCCTTCGCTCTCGGCGTCTCGCGCTTTTCCACGATCGTAAAAATTGTGTTGCCGACAGCGATTGCCGGCATCATCACCGGCATCATGCTCGCCATCGCCAGGGTCATCGGTGAGACCGCGCCGATCTTCATCGCGGCGAGCTTCACCGATAACCTCAACTTCAATCCCTTTTTCGGGCCGCAGCAGACTCTGCCGGTGCTCGCATACGCCGGATTCAAGTTTCCCGGGCAGGACATCGCGGCATCGAACGCGTCGGCCTGGGGTGCGGCGCTGCTGCTCGTGCTCATCGTCGTTATCCTCAATATCATCGCCCGCATCATCGCCCGCATCTTTGCTCCCAAGATCGCCCGATAGCGGCACGACGAACAGACCCGAAGGAAAACTGTGTCAAAGCGCATCGAAGTAAACAATCTCAACATCTTTTACAGCGACTTCCTCGCTGTGGAAGACGTCTCGATCTCGATCGAACCCCGTACCGTCACCGCTATCATCGGCCCGAGCGGATGCGGCAAGTCAACCTTCCTCCGCACGCTCAACCGCATGCACGAGGTGATCCCCGGCGCACATGTCGAGGGCGAGGTCATCATCGACGGCAATAACCTGTACGGCGAGGGCGTAGACCCCGTGCTGGTGCGCCGCCAGGTCGGCATGGTGTTTCAACGCGCCAACCCTTTTCCCACCATGTCGATCCGCGCCAACGTGCTCGCCGGTGTCACCCTGAACAATCGCAAGCTCTCGAAGAGCGATGGGGATTCCCTCGTGGAGCACTCCCTGCAGAGAGCCAACCTGTGGAACGAGGTGAAGGACCGCCTCGACAAGCCCGGGATGAGCCTCTCCGGCGGCCAGCAGCAGCGGCTGTGCATCGCCCGTGCCATTGCCGTGGCGCCGGACGTGCTGCTCATGGATGAACCGTGCTCGGCCCTCGATCCCATCTCGACACTCGCCATCGAGGATCTCATCGAGGAACTCAAGCTCGACTACACGATTGTCATCGTGACCCACAACATGCAGCAGGCCTCTCGGGTGTCCGACCGCACCGCTTTCTTCAACATTGCCGGCACTGGCAAGCCAGGCAAACTCATTGAGTACAACGACACGAACACTATCTTCTCGAAGCCGAGCGTGCAGGCGACGGAGGATTACGTGTCGGGAAAGTTCGGGTAGTCGCGGTCTCGTTACGGGGTCGTCAGGCGCTGGGAACTGCCACGATCGGTGCGGTGGTCGGCTTTTGCGAGCCGCCACTTGGCTCGACCGTGATGCCGAAGGTGTCGCCCGCGCTCATTAATCCGGCGAGCACGCTCACGGTCGTACCAGAGGATGCCGCGTTGAAGATTCCCGCCGGGGTCGCGTGTGATCCCTTATCGATGTACCAAAGCTCGTATGTCTTGTCACCGGTCAGTTTCGGAAGCTTGTCGATCACCACGGCAGACTGCCTGAGGCCCACCGACCAGACGAAAGTTGCGGTACCACCGCCAGCAACAGCCGCTTTGGCCTGCTGAGAGTCTTTCGCCGAGACGATGGCCGAGACGGCCGCCGCCTGCTGCTGTGACTCATCGGCTGCGGAGAGCCCGAGGATGTTACCCCCGACGAAGAGCGCGACGGCTGCTGCTGCGGCCACCAGGATCACAACGGGGCGGGTGTACCACCGAGCAGCAGCTCGCGTCGTCGCTCGCGATGGCGCGCTGAGGCTGACGGAGCGGATTGCTTCGGCCGCACTCCCCTGTGACGACAAAGGCTGCTGTGTGTTCGCGTCGGGAGATGCGGCGGGCACTGTCGTGAGCGTGGGCCGCGCTACCGGGAGGGGTGCGAGCTGCGGAGTTATGGCGATCTGCGCCATGAGGCGTGTTTTGAGGTCGGCCGGAGGAGCGACCGGCTCAGTCGCGAGTCCGATCGACACCGCTGTGTCAGACAATGAATACACCTCCGCTCGTGCCTCTTCGGATGTCAGCAGGAATGCCTCGAACCGGTTTTTTTCTTCGCCCTTTAGTGCATTCAGCGCATACGCGCCGCTGAGGAGGTGTAATTCTTCGCGATCGGTCACGATGCCACCCCCAATTCATCACGCAGACGGATCATGCCGTCACGTAGTCGTGTTTTCACCGTGCCGATGGGCACGCTGAGCATTGTTGCCACTTCGCTGTGGCTGTAGCCGCCGTAATACGCAAGGGAGACTGCTTGGCGCTGCAGCTCGGTCAGTTGCGACATGGCTTCCTTCACCCTCTCGTGCTCGATGGTCGTTTCTACCGTGTCCGCTACATTGTCGTAGTCGGAAACGAAATCTCTTATGCCGATCTTCACGTCTCGGTCGCGACCGGCCTGCGATGACCTGATGCGATCCACCGCGCGACGATGAGCCATGGTGAGAATCCAGGTGGATGCCCCGCCCTTGCCCCGCTCATATCGAGACGCGTTTTGCCAAATCTCCAAGAACACTTCCTGGGTCACTTCTTCCGATTGCGCATGATCGACCAGTAGCCTGCGGATCAGCCCGAATACTCTCGGGGAGACCTCGTCGTACAGAGCTCCGAAAGCAGCCTGATCGCCGCCCGCAATTTGCTCGAGCAAGTTCTCTTTAGTCGCAGGTTTCTCCGTGGACTCTTTGTCCTGACTATGGTCGATTTCACGGGGCACGAGCCTAAGCATTGCAAATAAATCGCTCGCTTGTGCACGGTGCTGAAACGACACTCACCGTCAACGTCGAAATAGGCATCGTGATATTCAATTGACTGTGGCCAGCGCGGTCAGAAGGAACTCGATTCGCCTGCGGGGTCATTCTGTCTGAGCGGGTCACAACTTGAGTTCGCGACCGAGACGAAAACGGATTGGTCCGCACCGCATTCACATCGCAAGTGGGCGAATGCGCCAGCAGTTTCGGGTGAACCGGGATGTCTGCGTGGGGCGGGGTGCCGGGCCGCAGGAACGCCTCTCGGCGCTAGGCCGCTCGGAGCGGCGAATATTGGAGCCCGGGGTTACTGCGGCCCGGCGATGGCCCTCGCGGGCCGTTCACGAGTGTAGCAACGGACTCTGGGTGCTTCCTCTGTCGTGGCGCCTACCCCGGTGGCGAGGCTGGTACCTGGCTCGCAGTCAGTCGAGCGAACCAGCCCGCCAGAGCCGCGCGCACGAGACGAACTCGATGGCCGTCTGCGACAGGCGCAGAGCGCGAGTCGTGAGTTCGGATGCCCGTTGCGGCGAGGTGAGGTCGGAATCGTCCGCGACACTTGTGGCCCCCAACGCCGTAATGCGACAGAAGGCGGCTGCGCGGTCGAGAGCAACCCCGAAGTCACCCTGGAAGAGTCCTCGCAGGATCTGGTCGGCAAGCGCGATGATCTCCGCCGGACCTGTCGGAGCGGTCGCACCCGCGACGACCGGGTCGATGGTCGTAGCGATCTCGGTGCCACGCTGGAACAGGTAGGCAGTGCCCTCGGCATCCTGGCGCACCAGTGCGCGCATCAGGTAAATGCGCCAGAGGGCGCCAGGAAGGCTGCGCGGGCTGGCACGTGCCCACAATTCGGCGACGGCATCAATGCCATGCTCGTCGGTGAAAGCGACGAGCCGGTCGACGACGCCCTGGTCAGAACTCTGACGCACGCGACTGAGCAGCGCTCCCGCGGTCTCATGGGCGACACGACTAATTTGGGCGGGGTCCTCCCCGCCCACGAAGCTCTCGAACTTGGCACCCGAGAACTGGGTCGGCTTATGGAACTCGTCGGTCATCCGATCAAGCCTAAGCCAGCCGTTGCTGTGCACACGGCTCGTTCGCGGCCCGCGCAATCCACGCTAGATTTAACCGCAGGGGCCTCTAGCTCAGTTGGTAGAGCATCGGACTTTTAATCCGTGGGTCGTCGGTTCGAGCCCGACGGGGCCCACTTTCTCTCCCCTTTTCCTCACCTGTGGTGGGATGGTTCAATGAAATTGACCTCGTTGAGAACCGCTGGAGTGCAGGCTGGCCTTGCTTCAGCGATCCTCTTTGGCGCGGGAACACCGATCGCCAAACTGCTGCTCGACAGCGTGAGCCCGTGGCTGTTGGCAGGGCTGCTCTATCTTGGGTCCGGGCTCGGGCTCGGCCTGTTCCGTCTCATCCGCCGGAGCCCCCGGGTTCGCATCCTGCGGTCGGAATTGCTGCCTCTCGCCGGTGCTGTCGGGCTGGGAGGCATCCTCGGTCCGGTGTTGCTGATGTTCGGTCTCTCTGGCATGCCCGCCACCGGCGCATCCCTGTTGCTGAACGCGGAGGGGGTCTTCACCGCTTTGCTCGCCTGGTTCGTGTTCCGTGAGAATTTCGATCGGCGCATTGCTCTTGGCATGGCGGCCATCGTCGCGGGAGCCGTCGTGCTGAGCATTCCGACCGGTGCCGATCTCGGCACCGTCTGGCCATCGCTGGCGATCCTGGGCGCCTGCCTGTGCTGGGGGATCGACAACAATCTCACTCGCAAGATCGCGCTGACGGATGCCACCTGGCTGGCGGCCGTCAAGGGCGGGGTCGCCGGGCCGGTGAACCTGGTCATCGCCTTCGCTCTCGGTGCCACCCTGCCTCCCGCGATCAATATCGCCGTCGCGATGGTGGTCGGATTCTTCGCTTACGGGGTGAGCCTCGTGCTCTTCATCGTTGCGATGCGGCATGTGGGCACGGCCCGCGCCGGTGCCTATTTCTCCATTGCGCCGTTCTTTGGGGCGGTGCTCGCGGTCGTTCTTGGGGCGCCGGTCACGGTCGTTTTGGTGATCGCCGCCCTGCTCATGGCGCTGGGAGTCTGGCTTCACCTCACCGAGCGACACGAGCATGAACACCTCCACGAGGCGATCACTCACGACCACTGGCACGTGCACGATGAGCATCACCAGCACGAGCATCCCGAAGCGGTGGCGCCGGGCATCCGTCACCGGCATGCGCACATTCACGAGGCGATCACGCACAGCCATGAGCACTATCCGGACGCGCACCATCGGCATGGTCACTAGACCATTGAGATCGTTCAGCCGTGGCTGTATAGTCAGTGGATGCTGACTATTGCGTCTCGAATCGATGTCCTGACCCGGCTCGGCCGCGCAATGGCCGATCCGAGTCGAGCGAGGATCCTGGTCAGCCTCCTCGACTCACCGGACTATCCGGCCAGGCTGGCCCACACTCTCGAGCTGACGAGATCCAATGTCTCCAATCACCTCGCCTGTTTGCGCGGCTGCGGCCTCGTCGTTGCCGTTCCCGAAGGCCGACAGACTCGCTACGAGATAGCTGATCCTCATCTCACCCGTGTTATCTCGGCGCTCACCGAGGTCGTTCTCGCTGTGGACGACGCGGCACCCTGCACCGATGACACCTGCTCAGTGCCTGGCTGCTGAGACCATTTCACCCGCAGACAACGGGTGGGGAAGAAGGCGAAAATGAACGACTGTTGCGAGGGAAGCTGCTGCGCTGCAGGCTGCGCCGACGGCTGTGTCTGCTGCGAGTAACGGCACCCGCGAACTCCCCGACCGGCGTCGCCGGCTCGGGGAGTTTCCCGTTCCCCACGAAATGCCACACAGCCGGATGCTCACCCTCGATACCCGCGCAACACCCGCAGCACCCGGAGAATATTCCTCTCTCTGCCCATCCTTCGCGTGCAGGACGAACGGCGGGGGCATCGGGCACAATCATCCGTGGGAGCTGGGCGGTAAGCCGAGATGACTATTTATGGGGATGCAATCGCGAGCGTGCTGAGTAGCTGTCGCACGCGAACCTCAATGTCGTCACGGATGTCGCGCACGCGGGCAAGCGGAAGGCCAGCCGGATCCTCGATTTCCCAGTCGAGGTAGCGGCGACCAGGGTAGATCGGGCAGGCATCGCCGCACCCCATGGTCACCACCACGTCGGCCGCACGCACCACCTCATCGGTGAGTGGCTTGGGATATTCCCCGCCGATCGGCACCCCTATCTCGTCGAGGGCGGTAATGATGATCGACTGCACCGCGCCGGCCGGTGCCGATCCGGCGGTGCGCACACTGACGCGCTCACCCGCGAGCTGACGCAGGATGCCCGCCGCCAGCTGCGACCGGCCCGCGTTCTGCACGCATACGAACAGGACTTCGAGCACGTGATCGGGAGTAAGACCCTGTCCCGCGGCGAGAGCCGCCAGCCGGTCAGCGGTGAACCGAGCGGTGAGGGAGGGAAGGCGCCGGGTGATGCGCGTCTGATCGGCGAGCAATGCGTAACTCTCCGTCACGTAACGCCCGACGGTCTCGGGTGCGAATATTCCCGAGAAGCGCGTGGTGAGATCGGCAGAAATGCGATCCAGCATGGCTCGGGGCATCGAGATCTCCGATGGCCGAGGCAACAGTTCGGCGACACGGTCGGCTTGGTCGGGCGCAATGGAGTACCAGGCTGTTCGGCCCTGCGGCTCTCTCTCGAGCAGCCCGGCATTGAGCAGCGCCTTCACGTGGTGACTCACGGTGGGCTGGCGTAGGCCGAGCTGCACCGCGAGAACTCCAACGAGTTGCCGTTCTTGCGGGCTGTCCCTGATGAGCGACATGATCCGCGCCCGGGTAGGGTCGGCGAGCAACCTGAGTTCGTGAGCCGATCTCGTCGCCATTCCCATAGACAGAAGTCTATGTAAAGACCGGCACTACGACACGAGCGAGCCCTCGAGGGACGGCACGATGTCGAGTTCGTCGCGCAGGCGGATGAGCGCCTCTCGCAGCCGAGACTTCAGCGTGCTGACCGGGATATCGAGGCGAGCGGCGAGTTCGGGACCGGTGAGCCCGTCGAAATAGGTCATCGAGATTGCGTCGCGCTGGATAGCCGTCAGACGAGCCAGTGCGACCGTGACCCGCGCCGATTCAATCGACAGCTCACCCGCCTCGGAGACCGGGTCGAAATGGACCTCGCGATCGCGCGCTGCAATGCGCAGATCTCGATCACGGCTGGCTTGGGACGCCCGCACCCGGTCGACCGCGCGGGCGTGCGCCATCATCATGATCCAGCTCGTGGCAGAGCCGCGGGCTGCGTTGAATCGGGATGCCGACCGCCACACCTCGAGGAATACGTCCTGGGCCACTTCCTGGGATTGACCATCGTCCACGAGGGTACGACGAATCAAGCCGAAGACGCGCGGGGCAAAGACGTCGTACAGTTCGCGGAAGGCCACATGGTCGCCTCCGGCCACTCGTGCCAGCAAGCCGTCGAGTACAGCCCGGGCATCCACCACCGTCTCGACATCCTTACTGTCGGCCATGCGCCGTGTCCTTCGATGTAGGGAGATTTGGGGCTGCCGAAGTCTGCAACAGCGACTCGAACAGTACGGGTTGCATGGACAAAGCGCTGTGGGCTTGACGGGGCAGCTTATCTGTGTATCCGTCACAGCGTGGAACCTGTGCTCCCCACTTGTTTCGACACGATACGCTCGGTCATGCAGCGGGCCAGCACCGCTCTCCTACTTCGAATGGCGGACCACTGTGAAGCAACTTTTCGGACTGCTGCGGCTCGTGGCTGGGCTCGCCATCCTCGCCGCCATCATCGGCCAATTCGTGTATACCGCGGGGCGCGCCACCATCAATCCGTTCAACTTCTTCGGATACTTCACGATCCAGAGCAACATCATCACGATGGTGGCATTCCTCGCGTCTGCCTATTTCATCCTCAGCCGAAAGAAGCAACCGACCTGGGTCACCTACCTGCGTGCGGTCGCAACCACGATCATCGTGATCGTCGGGATCGTCTACAACACCCTGCTAGCCGGGGCATCCCTTGCTGGCTCTTTCGACCTGAAGTGGTCGAGCAACATCCTGCACGTCATCATCCCGATCTATGCGCTCGTGGACTGGGTGCTCTTCGCCGACCGCAAGAAGCTGCGGTACAACAAACTCTGGATAGTGCTGATCTACCCGATCGTCTGGCTTGTGGTGATCCTGATCCGGGGTGCGACCGACGGCTGGGTGCCCTATCCGTTCCTCGACCCCGCCACCGGGTATGGCTCGGTGGCCGCCTACAGCATCGCGATCGCGGTTTTCACTGTGCTGTTCGGGCTCGCGGTTTTCGCGCTCAGCCGGGTGCGCATCCTCAAGCCCTAGAGCATGATCGCGGGTGTCCTGACGGAGCCGGCACCACACCATGATGTCGCCGCGGGGTGCATGTGTTCGACGTCGCGGCGGGTGCATATGTTCGACGTCGCGGTGGAGAAAGCTTCTCGCGGAGGGAGGCACACCTCCCGCAGCGACCGCGTGACGCCTCCGCGAGCGGGCATATCCCCCGCCACGCCGATCACACTGGTAGCGGCGGCGCCCTTCTGTCAAACGTCGCGGCGGCGTCCTTCTGTCCAACGTCGCGGCGGCGGAAACGCCTCGCGGAGGGAGGCACACCTCCCGCCGCGACCGCGTAACGCCGCCGCGAGCGGGCGTATCCCCCGCCACCCGGACCACACCGGCTCGCGGCGAGGTCCAATGTCGGACGTCGCCCCGGGGTCCAGGATGTCGGACGTCACGGCGGAGTGCATGTGTTCGACGTCGCGGTGGGGAACGCTTCTCGCGGAGGGAGGTACACCTCCCGCCGCGATCGCGTGACACCGCCGCGAGCGGGCGTATCCCCCGCCACGAGGATCACACCGAGTGCATGCACGGCGGACGGCGGCTACCCCGTCGTCGTGCCGAAGAGCAGGCCGAGGAGGTAGGTGACTGCCGCGGCGCCATAGCCGATGCCGAGCTGGCGGATGGCGCGACGCAACGGCGGTCCGCCGGAGAGCAGCCCGGAGACGGCACCCGTACCGAGCAGCGCGAGACCGACGAGCACTGCAGCAACCAGAAGGGCGGCGAGGCCCTGCAGCCCGAACAGGTACGGAAGCACGGGGATCACCGCGCCAGAGGCGAAAAACCAGAAGCTCGAAATTGCCGCACCGAAGCCAGTCCCGACGGACTCGTGCGGGTCCCCCCCGTCATCCCCGTCGGCGAGGCTGTTGACGTCGAGGTTGTGCGCGTCGAGCATGGCGGATGCCCGCTCCGCCGCCGCGGTCGGCGTCATGCCGCGCGCCCGATAGACGAGCGCGAGTTCGTTGGCATCGACATCGAGATGAGGGAGCGCCCGGTTGCTCTCGGGATCCGGCGTCGACGCTTCGAGTAATTCCCGCTGGGACCGCACCGACACGTACTCTCCCGCGCCCATCGACAAGGCTCCGGCAAGGAGGCCTGCGATGCCGGTGATCAGCACGACGTGATTGGGCACCCCGCTCGCGCTGATTCCGATCACCAGGGCGAGGTTCGAGACCAGTCCGTCGTTGGCCCCGAAAACGGCGGCGCGGAATGTGCCGGAGAGGCGGGTGCGTCCGCGCTCGGCGAGGCCTCGTACCACCTCGGCATGGATACGCTCGTCGGCGGCCATGGCCGGCGTGGCATCCGAATCCGACTCGTAGGGGGAGCGAGCTTCCGCCCGCTGCGCGAGGGCGAGGACGAAGACAGATCCGAACCGCCGGGCCAGCAGGCCGAGCGATCGGGTGCGGAAGTCACCACGGCGCGGCTTGCCGACCTGGTCGCCGAGCAGATCGAACCAGTGCTGCTCGTGCCGACCCTCCGCCTCGGCGAGCGCGAGCAGGATCTCCCGCTCCTCCCCGACACGACGGCCGGCAAGATCGCGATAGACGGCGGCCTCGGCTTTCTCGTCGGCGAGGTACTGGCGCCAGCGGCGCAGGTCAGACGGTGAGGGGGAAGCGGGAGGCGAGTCCGGGCGCGTGGCGCTCACGGGGATCCTTTCGGTCGCGGAATGACCCGGTCTCGCCGGACGTTCCTATCTGACCGAAGGTCTCGTTCGCCGAAACGACAGCCTTCGCCGCTTCGGTGGGGTACCGGGCCGGTCGTCGTGACCCGCCAGTATGTCGATACTCCCGACTACACCGGTCGAGATGACCCGGCGCGAGGGAACTACTCCCCTTCGTTACTCCCAGAATAGCGGATGCCCCACGACCCCGACCAGCTCTCGCCCGGTTCGAGCCAGCGCACACCCTGTCCACTGTTGAAGGCGTTGGGCGGAGCGGTCATCGGTTCAACGGCGATCGCCGTGCCGAGACCGCCGTCCTTCGGGAAGATGCGGGTGGTGAACACCTGCACATACGCAAAATCGGACTCCTGCCACAGCTCAACGAAACGACCGTCCGGCGCGGTGAGGCGGTGATGACTCACGCCGTCTACCGAGGTCACTCCGCCGAAGGCATCGTCGAGATCGAGGTCGGCAACCAGCCGACCGGCGCGCAGGTCGTAGTCCGTACCGTCGACCGAGCTCTCGCGGATCGGGTTGAGCCGGGCATCCGTCTCGAAGCGGGTTCCGGCCGCCACCGACAGGGTGAGTTCGTAGGTCGGCACCTCCCCGAGGCGCAGGAAGGGATGCGTGCCGACCGCGTACGGCGCGCGGCTCTCGCCGACATTGACCACGCTGTGGGTCACGCGGATGCCGTCGTCCACAAGCTCGTAGCGCACCGTCGTGTCGAGGAGAAAGGGATAGCCGCGAGTGGGATGTACCGTCGCGGCCAGCGTCACGGCATCCGGAGTGCGCTCCACCACCGTGTACGGGCGATCCCGCAGCAGCCCATGCAGGGCGTTGTGTCTCGTGGGTTCGGTGATGTCGAGAACCTGCGCTGAGCCCTCGTGGATCCACAGGCCGTCTTCGACACGATTGGGCCAGGGCACCAGCACGATGCCGTCACCGAATGGTGGCGCCATGTGCTCGGCATAGGGCTCGGTGAGGTCGATGCCGCCGATCGAGAGCACCCGCAGCGATGCCGCGACCTCGGTGATCACGGCGACCGCCTCGCCGTGCGGGGTGGGCCTCGAGAGGGCGAACTGAACTCCGGTGGGGGCACGCATGGGGCCAGCCTAGCGAGCCAGAACGATGCTGAGACCCGTTGCCGCGAGCAGCCCGATCTCGCTCGCGTTCGCCTCCACCCCGGTGATGAGGAGATCTATTTCGTTGATCGGCGCCACGCGACTCAGCTGGGTGACACCGAGCTTCGAGCTGTCGGCCACCACGATGCAGCGGGCGGATGCCTCGAGCATCCTCCGTTTGAGGTCCGCCTCTGGCAGGTTGACGTTGGTGATGCCCGCGACGGCATCCACCCCACTGCACCCGATGAAGGCGAGGTCGGCCCGGATGCGGTCGAACACCACGCCGGCCAGCGGATCAACGAGTGAGTGCTGCAATGGGCGCACGGTACCCCCGGTGACGACCACAGTGAATCGAGGGATCACGGGTTCGAGCAGCAGCGCGATATTCAGCGCGTTGGTAATGACGACAACTCCCTGAAGCTCATCGCGGTCGAGGAGAGCCGCCGCGATGGCGGTGGTCGTGGTGCCGACGTCCAGCACGATCGCCTGGTGGGACTGCACGAGTGCCGCCGCTTCGCGCCCGATACGCGCCTTCTCCTCTGAACCGGCAAGCATTGACTGCTCGAAGGCGCGCTCGAGGCCGCCGTGACGACTCGCGATGGCTACGCCACTGCCGGTAACCGCCCCGCCGTGCACGCGGTGTACTGCATGAGCCTCAGCGAGGGCGTCGAGGTCGGAGCGCACGGTGACTTCCGAAATACCGAAGAGCTGGCTCAGCTGCGCCACCTTCGCGAACCCGCGCTCCTCGACGATTGACAGCATTCGCTCCCGACGGGCCGCCGCGGGCGGGCGGGAATTCGGATCTGGCATGGGCTCATCTTCGATTACTTGTGTTTTCTTGTCAATAGCAGGTATCGTTTCTTTGGTTTCGAAACCTGTGTGTTCGACACATCGCCCACGTCGCCTGCAGGGAGTCGCTATGCCTTCGATCATCAAACGCGAATACCGGCTGTCCGATGGTCGCGAACTCATCTATTTCGACGATGCCGATACGACGCTCTCCCCGGAACGCGCTCCGGATGCCCGCCACCTCGATCCGCGACCCGACACCGCCCGGATGCGCCAGGATCCGCTCACCGGGGAATGGATCTCCATCGCCGCCGCGCGTCAGAATCGCGTATTCCTGCCGCCGGCAGACCAGGATCCGCTCGCCCCGGCGAGCGCTCTGAACCCCTCCGAGATTCCGGATGACTATGACGTCGCCGTCTTCGAGAATCGTTCCCCGAGCTTCGGCCCGGAATTCGCAGCCGATTACTCCAGCGACCAGTTGACGAGCATCGGGCTCGGGCGCAGCCTTCCCTCAATCGGGCGGTGCGAGGTCGTTTCGTTCAGCCCGGAACACGAGGGAGCTTTCGGCAGCGTGAGCCGCTCGCGAGCCCGCACGGTGATCGAGGCCTGGGCCGACCGAACGGAAGCGCTGTCGGCGATTCCGGGCATCCAACAGGTCTTCCCATTCGAAAACCGCGGGGAGGCGATCGGAGTGACCCTTCGACATCCGCACGGCCAGATCTACGCCTACCCCTACATCACGCCGCGCACGACCCGTCTGCTCGACTCGATCGCCCGCTTTGGACCAACCCTGTTCGCGTCGATCCTTCAGTTCGAGTCTGCGTCTGAGCGGGTCGTTCTGCGCGGCGAGCACTGGACGGCGTTTGTGCCATTCGCCGCCCGCTGGCCCATCGAGGTTCATCTGCTGCCGCACCGTCACGTGCCCGACTTCGCGGAGACCTCGACCGAGGAGCGCGACGAACTCGCCGGGCTTTACCTGCGGCTGCTGCGCGGCATCGACGAGCTCTATGACACACCGACGCCCTACATCGCGGCGTGGCACCAGGCGCCGGTCACGACCGGCCGTGACGACATCCGCCTGATGCTGCAGATCACCTCCCCCCGCCGGACCGAGAGCAAACTGAAGTATCTGGCCGGATCAGAGGCCGCCATGGGCGCCTGGATCGGCGACGTCACCCCCGAACAGACGGCCGGCCTGATGCGGAACGCCCTCACTCGAGTAAAGGACCCCAATGACCGAAATTGACATCCGCGACGAGGTGCAGGCGAAGTTCCTCGCGCTCTATGATTACGAGCCAGCGGGCCAGTGGTCGGCTCCCGGCCGCGTAAACCTCATCGGCGAGCACACCGACTACAACCTCGGCTTCGTGCTGCCCTTCGCGATCAACCGCCGCACATTTGTCACGCTCGGACTGCGCGAGGATCGCGTGATCCGCGTCGCAAGTTCTTTCGCCGATGAGGTGGTGGAAATTCCCCTCGATGAACTCGTCCCTGAGGCACTGCACGGCTGGAGTGCGTATCCGCTCGGGGTCGCCTGGGCGCTCAGCGAACACGGAGCGGAGCTTTCCACCGTTCTGGGCGTCGACATCTTCATCGACTCGGACGTACCGGTCGGAGCCGGACTCTCCTCATCTGCCGCCATCGAGAGCGCGGTGGCGATCGCGCTCAACGACGTCTGGCGACTCACGCTCTCCCGGCCCGTGCTCGCGCAGGTCGGCCAGCGCGCCGAAAATGTGGCGGTCGGTGCCCCCACCGGCATCATGGACCAGTCCGCATCGCTCCTCGGCCAGAAGGATTGCGCCGTGTTTCTCGACTGCCGAAGCCTGGAGTCCGAGATCGTCGATCTCGGTCTCGAAGCCGCCGGCTTGGTGATGCTGATCATCGACACCGGAGTGAGCCACGACCACTCCACCGGCGGTTATGCCGAGCGCCGGGAATCCTGCGAGCTCGGAGCGCGGATGCTGGGAGTCGAATCCCTGCGCGACGTGACGGTCGACGATCTCCCGCGCGCTCGTGAGATCCTCGACGACGTGACCTTCCGACGGGTGCGCCACGTCGTCACCGAGAACCAGCGTGTACTCGACACCGTCGACGTGCTCCGCGACCTCGGGCCGATGGGTATCGGGGATCTGCTGGACGCCTCGCACCGCTCCATGCGGGATGACTTCGAGATTTCGGTGCGCGAGTTGGACCTTGCCGTGGAAACCGCACAGGCAAATGGCGCCATCGGGGCCAGGATGACCGGAGGCGGCTTCGGCGGAGCCGCGATCGCCCTCATCCGCTCGGATGAACTTTCCCGCCTCCAGGTTGCGATCGACGGCGCATTCGCGGAACATGGCTTCGGGCAGCCTGATACTTTCGTGGTGACGGCCGCGCAGGGAGCCTCGCGCGAAAACTGATCCCCCGAGCACGCAGGAGACCCCAGTGAAAGCCAAGACAATCTTCGGTGCCATCGCCGGTGCACTCTTGGTGACGCTGCTCGCAGGATGCGGCGGGTCGACCACCACCGCCGATCCGACCCAGAAACCGACGACGACGCCGAGCCCCTCGGCAAGCTCGAGCGCGGCAGCGGCGCCGAAGGACGTGCTCTTCACGATCACGGCGAAAGTACGGGACAAGACCGGCAACACCATCGCGATCGAGCTCACCGCCCATAAGCCACTGCCCTACAGCGACAGCTCGGCCAAGGCTCTGGTGAGCGAGTTTGTCGCGGCGTGCGGCACGGGAATGGGGGGAACTCCGGTGACTGCAGACACGCTCGCGGCCAACGGCAGTATTTTGATGCCGATGGATCTGGCCTCCAGCGTTATCGGCAAAAAATTCGTCCACCCCATCACTGTGACGTTCGGCAACCAGTACGCTGGCCAATCCGTCACCGGCAAAGGAATCGCGCCGACAGATCCCGCTCGCCCGTGTACGAGTGGGTACACCTGGTCGACTTCAGGCAGCGGTCGTGCGATCGCCGACTTCGAGAGCGGTATCCCTGGGCCCGACCTGGCCAAGTGGAAGAATGCGCTCTTCGGCTTCTCAGTGCCACCCGATTCGAATTCCACGATCGAGGCGTGCAAGGTGACGCTCACGGATGACGCCAAGACGACAGTCGCCGATGTGCCCGGGTGGGATCCGTCCCAATCCGCGACCGGCTACGCCTGCACCATCGGGTACATCGGCGAGTAGCTGCGCACCGCTGGTCAGTGTTGCAAGTGGCAGTGTGCCGGTGCCAGTGCCGGCTTGCGGCTCACGGCTCACGGCTTGCGGCTCACGGCTCACGGAGGGAGACACTGCCTCACGGAAGGAGACAGTGCCTCGCGGAGGGAGACACTGCCTCACGGAAGGAGACGGGAGTCTGGTTCCTCGCGCCTCACGGAGGGGGATGGGAGTCTGGTGCCTCGCGGAGGAAATGACGCCTCGCGGAGGGAGGCGCAACTCCCGCCACGAGAACTTTTCGGCTCCGCGACCGGGCATATCCCCCGCCGGGGCAGCCCGGGGCAGCCCAAGACAGCCCGAGGCAGCCCGGCAGCAGCCCGAGGCAGCCCGAGGCAGGGACAGCCGGGGCGGCCAGGGGCGGGGTTACCCTTTTAGCATCGCGCGTACGGACTCGGGCTGCGGAATGGCGCGGGCGAGGTCCGGTGCCGCGATGGCCTCGGTGTAGCCGGTGCGGAGCGGCAGGATACCCGCCCAGGCGGGACCCGCGACATCCACCGGGCCGTCTTCCGGCCAGCCATCGGATACCTTGAGCGTCCACTCGTCAACGGTCATCCGCAGCACGAGCGTCGCCGCGAGCTCTTTCGCTGAATGTGCGCGCAATTCGGCGACGCGGCCGGGGAAGAGTCCCTCGGTCACGAGGTCGAGGGCTGCGACCTGGTCGATGACGGGCACGCAGCTGCCGAAGAGCACCGCGCTGCGGTAGTTCATCGAGGACTCGAAGGCGGATCGGGCGATCACGAGCGCGTCGATCGCGGTCACCGAGAGGGCGACGGGCACGCCCGTGGCGAGCAGCCGCAGCCAGCGGGAGCCGGTGGACCCGTGCAGCAGAATGTGCGCGCCATCCGTCACGATCGCGATCGGAAGCACCCGCGGCTGACCGTCTTCGACGAAGGCAAAATGCCCGACACGCGCGTCACGCACCAGCACGGCGAGGGCTGCGAGATCCGGTGCGACGAATTTCTCCGGCATACGGGTCGGCGTTGACGCAGGGCTCGGCGACGACGCAGGGCTCGGATTGGTGGGACCGGGGCCGCTCACAACCGCTCCGCTGCGGCCACGACGTTGTACATGAGCATGGCGCGGGTCATCGGGCCCACCCCGCCGGGCACCGGTGACAGAAACGCCGCGACCTCGGCGACGCCGGGATCGATGTCGCCAAGAAGCTTCGCCTTTCCCGTGTCGGGACTGATCACCCGGGTGATCCCCACATCGAGCACCGCGGCGCCTGGCTTTATCCAGTCGGCCTTCACCAGCCCGGGCACGCCGACGGCGGCGATCACGATGTCGGCGCGACGCACCTCCCCGGCGAGATCGACGGTGCGCGAATGGGTGAGGGTGACTGTGGCATCCACCCCCTTGTTG
Source organism: Frigoribacterium sp. (assembly GCA_025363205.1). GTDB lineage: Bacteria > Actinomycetota > Actinomycetes > Actinomycetales > Microbacteriaceae > Lacisediminihabitans. The sequence continues at coordinate 3,384 of JANYEI010000124.1, read as the reverse complement.
GTCAGAAGGAGACCAAGAGGCCGGCCAACTGTGAGACCGCGGCCGATGACCACGGCGTGCTTACCCGCGATCGGCACGTCATAGCGCCGCAGCATCTCGACGAGCCCAGCCGGAGTGCACGGCAGGGGCGAATCGAGCACACCACTGACGCCGAGCACGAGTCGGCCAAGATTCGTCGGGTGCAACCCGTCGGCGTCCTTCGCCGGGTCCATCAGCTCGAGCATCGCGTTCTCGTCGATGCCCGCCGGTAGTGGCAGCTGGATGATATAGCCGGTTACGGCCGGGTTTTCGTTGAGATCGCGGATTGCGGAGCGCACCTCATCCTCCGTCGCATCCTCCGGAAGGTCGACGCGGATCGACTCGATACCGAGCTCAACGCTGTCGCGGTGTTTGCCGGCGACATAGGAGAGTGATCCCGGATCGCTGCCCACGAGCAGCGTGCCGAGCCCGGGATGGATGCCACGGGCCTTGAGTGCGTCGATGCGTCCGACCAGCTCGCTCTTGACTGCCCTCGCAGTGGCGACGCCGTCCATGCGTATTGCGGTCATGAGTTCAGTCCTTTCACGAAATCCACACGGTCTTGCTCATCCGAAGGCTCCCCTTCGCCCGCCCGATCCGAGCGAGACGGTGCGAAGCTGACCCCCTGAGCTATCGTGCGGTCAGGACCAGGTTCCGGGGGAGACGAGCCCCGGGTACAGCGGGTAGCCGTCGGTCAGCTTCAGCACGCGGGCGCGAAGGGCCTCCACATCCAGGGAAGGCTTGAGGGCCGCGGCGATGATGTCGGCGACTTCCGTGAATTCCTCGTCGCCGAATCCGCGCGTCGCGAGGGCCGGCGTTCCGATGCGCACGCCAGACGGTGTCATCGGCGGGCGCGGGTCGAACGGCACTGCGTTGCGGTTCACAGTAATGCCGACCGAGTGCAGGATGTCCTCGGCCTCCTGGCCGTGGATGGCGGCGTTGCGCAGGTCGACGAGCACGAGGTGCACGTCGGTGCCACCGGTGAGCACGTCGATGCCCGCGGCAGTGGCATCCGGCGCGGTGAGACGTTCGGCGAGGATTTGGGCACCGCGGATGGTGCGCTCCTGGCGGTCCTTGAATTCGGGTTCGGCCGCGAGCTTGAAGGCCGTCGCCTTCGCCGCGATCACGTGCATGAGCGGTCCGCCCTGCTGGCCGGGGAAGACGTTCGAGTTGATCTTCTTCTGCAGCTCGAGGTCGTTGTTGAGGATGAAGCCAGAACGTGGTCCGCCGATGGTCTTGTGCACCGTGGAGGAGGTGACGTGCGCGTGCTGCACGGGGCTCGGGTGCAGGCCAGCGGCGACGAGGCCGGCGAAGTGCGCCATGTCTACCCAGAGAGTGGCTCCCACCTCGTCGGCGATTGCACGGAAGGCGGCGAAGTCGAGCTGGCGCGGGTAGGCGCTCCATCCGGCGATGAGCACCTTCGGACGGGTCTCGAGAGCCTTCTGGCGCACGACGTCCATGTCGACGAGGTAGGTCTTCGGGTCGACGCCGTAGGAGTGAGACTCATAGAGCTTGCCGGAGAAGTTGAGCTTCATGCCGTGCGTGAGGTGGCCACCGTGCGAAAGCTCGAGCCCGAGGATGCGATCACCCGGGGTCGCGATCGCCGCGAGCACGGCCGCGCTGGCGGATGCCCCGGAGTGCGGCTGCACATTGGCGTAGGCCGCGCCGAAGAGGCTCTTCGCCCGGGAAATAGCGAGGGTCTCCGCGACATCCACGAACTCGCATCCGCCGTAGTAGCGGCGACCGGGGTATCCCTCGGCGTATTTGTTGGTCAGAACCGAGCCCTGGGCTTCGAGCACGGCGCGAGGAACGAAATTTTCGCTCGCGATCATTTCGAGGGTGCCGCGCTGGCGGTCCAGCTCTTGCTCGAGAACGCGGGCGATCTCGGGGTCGACATCGCTGAGCGGTGAAGTGAAGCTATTCAGGGAAGTGAAAGTGTTCGAAGGCACTGGCGTTGCTCCTTGGGGACATGACCGGATGAATCTAAGGTATCCGGTTCGGCCCAGGCGAACGGCCGAATCTGGGCCCCTGCGCCGGTTCCGAGTGATCCTTCAGGGATCGACCGGTCGTGCGGATGAGGCGCAGTCGCTCCCTGATGGTTGCCCATCCCAACGCCAGTTGCGACATTTTTAACTCTACCCCGCGACGAGGAGCCCGGATCAGTCGGGTGCCTAGTGGTCGAGAACGCGGCGCGCTGGACGCTGACGCAGCAGGGCATCCGAGGTGAGTACGAGCACGATCGACAGCACCAGGATGCCCGCGAAGACGAAGGGTAGCGATGCGAGTCCGAGCGTTCCGAGCAGCAGCGCACCGAGCAGTGCACCACCGCCGATACCGACGTTGAACGCGGTCGTGTAGAACGCGCTCGCGGTGTCGCGGATGCGCGCGGGAGCCGCGTGCAGCATCCGGGTCTGGAGAAGCGGGGGAAGGATGCCGATGGCCAACCCCCAGAGAAAGAACGCGGGAAGCGACGCGGGCAGAACGTGCGGCACCAACCCGAGCACGAGCACCGAGGCCAGCAGCAGGACGAGTGAGGTCATCAGTCCGAATCGCGGCCGGCGGCCGAGCACAGAGGCGACGATCACGAGCGAGATCGCCCCGGCGATACCGAACGCGAAGAGGGCGGGGCTCACCGCCGATGCATCGAGACCGACCGCCCGAGTGAGGTACGGCGCGACGTAGGTGTAGAAGCAGTATTCGCCGATCATGATGATCGCGGTGATCACGCAGACGAAGACGACGGCTGTAACGGAATGGTCCCGCCGCGGAACACTCGACTGACCGAATTCTTCGTCAAGAACCGTGATGCCACCGGTCGCCGTGCCGACCACGGCGGCGCCGCCGAGGTGATCGACCCGTGGCAGGAATCGGTACACGAAGCCGGCACCGACGACGAGCAGCACCCCGAGCACAAAGAAGCTCGCGCGCCAGCCGATGGCATGGCCGAGGGCGGTGCCGAGGGGCACACCGAGCACGAAGGCGAGCGAACCGCCCCCGAGGGTGATGGAGACCGCGCGGCCGACCTGGTGCCGGGGCACGAGATAGGCGGCGTAGGCCCCGACCACCGACCAGAACACGCCATGGGCGAGCCCCCCGACGATGCGCGCCGCAACGAGCACGCCGTAGGTGGGAGCGCTCGCGGTGACAACGGTACTCAGGGCGAGCACGAGCAGCACGGTGACCACGAGCGCATGACGCGGGATGCGCCGGGTGAGGGCCGTGAGTGGAGCGGTCGAGAGCACAACGGTGAAGGCGAATACCGAAACGGTAAGTCCGATGAGCGATTCGCTCACTCGGAGCTCTGCGCTCATCTCGGGCAGCAGTCCGGTTGGCAGCATCTCGGTGGTGACGCTGAGGAAGATCGCC
>JANYEI010000141.1 GCA_025363205.1 Frigoribacterium sp. | reverse complement strand
ACGCCGGTTGTGGGGATGCCGCCGTGGCCGTCCACGGGAACCCGGATGGTGGCTCCCGGTGCGACCGGTCCTGAGACGCCGCCTGTCCCGTTGCGGGTATCGAGCTGGCGGTATGGGGTCAGCGACGTGAAGGCACCGGCGTTTGAAGGCGCGAGGGCTGCCGTTCCGCTCGGCGAACCCAGGCCGGTCGGACCGTCGTAGCCGCTGCCGGCGGTGCACAGGTAGCTCGGAGTGCAGGTCCCGTTCGACCCAGTCAGGACATCAGTCAATCCGCTCGTCGCCACGTAGGCCTGCTGAACGGGGTATCCGGCGGGGGATTGATCGGCACCAAGGGAGGCGGCGGCGGCGATGAGCGGGGCGGAGACGCTCGTTCCCCCACCTACTAGCCAGCCGCTGATCCCGTTATTTGGGCTGCTGTTGTAGAAAGCTACTCCCGTCGCGGGGTCGGCGACGGCGGCGACGTCGGCGACGGTGCGGGCGGAGCAGCCGCTGTCATGTTGCCAGGTGGGTTTCGGCTCGAAAGCGGAGCAGCCGCTTCCCGAGCCGGCCCAGACGGTTTCATGCCACGATCCGCTCGTGCTGCCACGGGACAGGCTCGTGCCGCCCACCGCGGTCACATACGGGGACGCGGCCGGGTATTGGACGCGATAGGAGGAGTCGCCGGAACTCGCCGTGATGGTGACTCCGGGATGATTGTAGTAGGCGTCATAAGCCGATTCGCCGGAGAATTCGGCGACGCCGTAGCTGTTCGAGACCGCAGTGGCCCCCATCCGCACCGCCGTGTTGACGGCAGCTCCTATGTCGGCGAGGGAGGCGGTATTCGCTTCCACGAGCAGGATGTGGCAATTCGGGCAGGCGGCAGAGAGCACGTCCAAATCCAGGGAGATTTCCGTGGCCCATCCGGCGTCGAAGGGAGGCATCGCGCCCGCGCTTTGGCCCAACTGGTTCACTTTGGTGAAGCATCCGCTTCCGCAGGGCGGAAGCCCGAACTTGGACCGGTAGACCCCCAGATCGGAGGCGGCGGTCGGGGCGTCGTACGCATCGACGACGGCGATGGTATGCCCGACCCCGCCAGTGGCCGCGGGCAGGCTGTAGGCGGCCTGCAGATCGGCCGGCGCATATCCGCTCGGTGCCGTGTCGGGGCTGGCGAGCGGACCGCTGACATCTAGGTCGACAATGGTGTTGCAGGAGACCAGCTTCGCCTGTGGACGCACGCACGCGCGGGCGTGCCGATGACCTTTCAACTCATCGGGGACGGACGGTTTCAGCGAGGGAGGGGCCGTCGCACTGCTGCTCCCGTGAGTCGATGCCGACGGTTCAGCGAACGCGGACGCAGTCACGCCGACAGTGAACGACGTCACGAGGGTGAGCAGGAGCACGAGAGTTCCGGTCGCTGATCTCCTGTGCCCTCCTCCGGGATTCACAACCGAGTTCGCGCTCTGAATCGACTTCGCTGCCACCACGACAAACCTCCCCGCAAAGCGCAGAGTACAGAGCTAGACCATTGGCCTGAGTCGATGCACCCGGACCACACCCCAACGTGATCGCTGACTACAGGCTAGTCGACCGCGGCGAGAGCGCGACGCCAGCTCAACTCACGCGAAGCCTTGACTGAACACACCACGAAAGTGAGCCATCCGAACTCCACCAAGAGCGAACTTTCCGCTAAGCCGCTGACAAGCAGCACCACCAGCACGAGCGCCGGCCACGCGTAGACAAAGCTGCGCTGGCGGCAGGCGAGCAACCAGGAGCGGATGAAGGCGAGCCCGATCATGACGACGAAGGCGAAGAGACCGATCAGGCCGACCTGGAACCAGACGTCGAGGTAGGCGTTGAGGGCCGACGGCTGCAGTCCGTCGCGAATGTAGGTGAAGGGAGGAATTCCCTCCCACCAGCGTCCGGACCATCCCCATCCCTCGAGCTCGTGTATCGGGATCAGCACTCTTATTGGACGCCAGACTGCGAGGCGAAGGTTGAGTTCGACGCTTGCGCTGAGGGCGTCGATGATCTGGGTGCGCAAGCCCCACGCGATGGCACCCACGGTTATCGTGGATCCGAGAAGAACGAATTGCCCGATGCGTTTTCGCTCGGGCGACACCCTGCGGAGCCCGTAGAGGGCAAGGGTGGCGAGGATCACGACGACGAAGGTTCCGAACGCGATGGGGGAGCGCGCGAACACCAGCGCAAGGCCGCCGAGCACCAGCGACCCGATCGCGATGTTGCGTGGCACCGATCGGGTGCGCAGCTCCGTGCCGAAGGTGACGATCGCCACGAGGGTGACGATGCCGAGCTGGTTGCGCGTGCCGAAAATGCCCTGGATGGGTCCGAGCCCCCTGAGGTTGCCCTGGATGCCGAGGAATCCGAGCGGGGTGTCGATGAGAATGCCGGAGAAGATCTCGAGCACCAGGGAGAGCACGAGCGCACCGCGCAGCACATTGCCGAACGCCCGCGCGATCTGGATCGTGTCGCGGATGAGGGCGATGTAGATTCCGAGCATGGTCACCGCGAGGAGGTAGACGGCGCTGCCGGCCGTCGCCCAGTTGTACTCGCTCCAGAACACCGAGATCGTGGCCCAGCCGACGAAGACGAGCAGCGAGATCGGCAGCAGGCCGTGCCACTCGATCTCTTCGCGCTGGGCGAGCAGTGAGAGTGAAGCCAGCACGACCAGTGTGGCGAGGATCGCCAGCCAGCCCGCCCAGCCGATCAGCTCTCGCAGCAGCAGCGATCCAACCAGAGCACCGATGATCGCCTGGGTGAGCGCGGCTGAAAACCGCGGGGCGCCGAGCATCTGCCGTGCGAGCTCAAATGCCGGATGCCGCGGCGGCAGGTCCCCGCTCATGGTCGACTCCGCAGTGACGCCGGGGAGAGCTCCGGCTCCACGAGTTCGAGTCCGAGCGGGCTGTTCTTGGTCTTCACGGCCCAGATCACGAGGAGCATCAGCCCACCCTCAAGCAGGATGCGGCTCTCGGCGATGCTTTGCACCAGCTGCGCCGTGAGCATGAGGAGGGGCACAAGCGCGAGCCAGCTGTGCGTGCCCGGGTCACCCCGCCCGGTGACGACGCGATCGACGGCGAGGAGCCAGGAGCGCACGAGCGTTGCGAGCACGAGCGCTCCGAACACGATGAGCCCAAGGATGCCGAGCTGAAGCCAGACATCGAGCCAGGCGTCGTGGGCGTGAGGGGGCTGAACGCCGCCGGCCTTCTTGAGCGTGTTGAACGGGGCGATCCAGACGATCCAGTATCCGAGCCATCCCCAGCCGGCACCGGGGCGTTGCTGGGCGAGCGTGATCACCTCGTGCCAGATGGTGAATCGCCCGGTGAAGTCCGAACTCTTGCCGAGAAGCCCGAGAATTCGACTCTGCGCGACATCCGCGAGCACGGCGAGGGCCGCCACGACGAGAACTATGCCGCCGTAGGCATACGCCCGTCCGCGGGGAGTGCATGCTCGGCGAACGAACAGCGCCGCGAGCGTAACGACTATTACGGTGGCGAGGGCGGCGAAGATGGTGGCGGACCGGGTGAGTCCGATCGTGACGAGAGCGACGGTGAGCCAGAACCAGCCCCATCCGCGTTTCACCGTCTTGGAGGCGAGCTGGATCGTGAACACGATGAGCCCGAGCAGCGCGGCCATGGCGAGCAGGCTCGAATTGCCGACGATACCCTGGATCTTGCCGAGGTCGAAGAGCAGGTCGCGCGACCAGTAAAGGAGTTTGGCCGGGTTGCTCTCAGGCCTGATCCAGACCGGGTAGATCGAATGCCGGATGATCGCGGACACGATGAACTCGAACACGAAGGAGAGTCCGAGGACCAGGCGAAAGACCCAGCCGAGCACGATGAGCAGGTCTGGCCAGGTCACGGTGACGGCGATCGAAACTGCGGATGCGGTGGTCAGCAGCAGCACAAGCGCGCCGAGGGCGGTGAAGCCGGGGTAGAACGACCAGGCAATCGAGAGAAATGCGAGGGCGATAAAGGCGAGCAGCGGATAGGGCAGCGAGCCGACACGGAACCGAGCGCGATTGTGATGGAGGACTACGAACGAGATTGCGGCGATGACCACAACGAAGACGCCGTAGCCGTACCAGCTGAGGGAATTGCGCCAGAAGTCTCCAGCGATCCCGGTGAACAGCACGAATGTCGCGAAACCCAGGCGGAATCCGCGGCGGTCGAGCATCTTCATTTGAACAGGTTAGGCGTTGCCGTACGGTGGCGGCATGACATTGCACGCCGACTGGCAAGTGAAAACACCCGAACCAGCTTCCAGTCACGCTCGACAGTGGCTCGCTGCACTACTGCTCGCGGCAGTGTTCGGGACCATTCTGCTCATCACCATGTGGCCGGCCCCCGTCGACAAGGGATATAGCGGCTCGATCGACAAG
>JANYEI010000118.1 GCA_025363205.1 Frigoribacterium sp. | reverse complement strand
CTCGAAGGTGCCGAAGTGGTCGTGCTCGATTCCCTCACCTACTCTGGCAACCTCGAGAATCTCGCGCCTATCGCCGACTCTCCCCGTTACGAGTTCGTGCACGGGGATATCCGCGATTTGGGCCTGCTCGACACGCTGCTGCCGAGCGTGGATGCGGTTGTGCACTTCGCCGCGGAATCGCACGTCGATCGCTCGGTGCGGGACTCGGGCATCTTTGTGGAGACCAACGTTCTCGGCACCCAGCGGCTGCTCGACGCGGCACTTCGAGCCGACCTCAAGCGCTTCGTGCACGTGTCAACCGATGAGGTCTACGGATCGATCGCTGAGGGGTCTTGGGACGAGTCTCGACCGCTCGAGCCCAACTCGCCTTATTCCGCGTCGAAAGCCGGTAGCGACCTGCTCGCACGCAGCTACTTCCGCACCCACGGTCTCAACCTGTCGATCACCCGCTGCTCCAACAACTACGGCCCGTATCACTTCCCCGAGAAGGTGATTCCCCTCTTTGTCACGAACCTCATCGACGACAAGCACGTTCCGCTCTATGGCGAGGGCAACAACATTCGGGACTGGCTGCACGTTGACGACCACTGCCGTGGCATCGCGATGGTACTGGTCGGGGGCCGGGCGGGCGAGATCTACAACATCGGCGGCGGCACCGAGCTCACCAACAAAGAGCTGACGCAGCTGCTGCTGGATGCCACGGGCAAGGACTGGTCCTACGTGGATCGGGTCACCGATCGCCTCGGCCATGACCTGCGCTACAGCGTCGACATCGGCAAGATCCAGGCCGAGCTCGGGTACGAACCCCAGGTGCCGTTCGAGCAGGGACTCGCGGATGTCGTGCAGTGGTACCGCGATAATCGTGCCTGGTGGGAGCCATTGAAGGAGCGTGCCGCGCTGTGAAATATCTCATCACCGGAGCATCCGGGATGCTCGGCCAAGACCTCCAGCACGCCCTGTCCGGTCGGGACGTCACTGCACTTGGCCGCGCCGATCTCGACATCACTGACCTCGACGCCGTGCGTACGGCGGTCGCCGGACACAATGTGGTGATCAATGCATCCGCCTACACAAAGGTGGATGATGCGGAGTCCCACGAATCCGACGCTTTCGCCGTGAACGCTACTGGGGCGCAAAACCTGGCGATCGCGACATCGGAAAACGGCGCCAGGCTCGTGCAGGTGTCCACCGACTACGTGTTCGATGGGTCGGCGACATCGCCGTACGACGAGGCGACTCCGTTGAATCCGATCTCCGCTTACGGGCGCAGCAAGGCCGAGGGCGAACGGCTCGCCCTCGCCGCGAACCCCGATGGCACTTACATCGTGCGCACCGCCTGGCTCTACGGCGCCGGTGGTCCCAATTTCGTGAAGACGATGCTGCGCCTCGCGACGAGCCATGACACGGTAAGCGTGGTGACCGACCAACTCGGTCAGCCGACCTGGACCGGAGACCTCGCCCGCCAGATCGTGGAACTTCTCGATGCGGATGCCGCCCCCGGCATCTATCACGCCACCAACTCCGGTGAGGCGAGCAAGTACCACTTCACGCGCGAGATATTCACGGTGGCTGGCCTCGATCCCGACCGGGTGAAGCCCACAACAAGCGCCAAGTTCATCAGTCCCGCGCCGCGCCCCGACTACTCGGTGCTTGGCCATGATGCCTGGGCCCGTACGGGTATCGCGCCCATGCGAAACTGGCGAGCGGCGCTCTCCGCGGCGTATTCCGCCGGAGCTCTAGAGATCGTGTCCTGAGTCCGGACTCACCGCTGCGCCTCGACGAACGACACACACGACGTTGGATGTCGAGAGCACAATCGGTAAACCGGGAAAGTACAGCGCCCGCTTGATCCACGCAGAGACGGCAATGACCGGACCTGCAATTAGGGCGTAGCTGCCATTCGCGAACGAGGTTGCAAAACCATGCCGGCGCGCTCCGCGAAAAGTGACGATCTCGAGGCCGGACTGCAGGGCGAAGAAGGTCATCTTGAGATACCCGATCGCAGTCACGTGGGTAGGATCGCCATTCTGGAGCGGATTGCCGAGCCAACTGTCAGCGTTGGGGAAACGGAACAGCATCCTGCCTCCCTCCCGAAGCGTGAGAGACAACTCGGTGAGAAATGAGGGAACCGCCTCTTGGCCGATGTGCTCGAGCACATCGAACACCGCGATCAGGTCGAATGATCGACCGGCGAGCATATGCATGCGATCGGCAGAAAAAACCTCATAGCCAGAATCGATGCCGGCCTGCACAAGGCCCGGATCCAGCTCCGTTCCAGTGACGTTCCAGCCTTTCGATCGGCAGTAGGCGAGAAACGCACCGTTACCGTACCCGATCTCGAGAACATCCCGGATGCCGTCCGGATCCACGCGCACGTCTTTGAGTTCGCTGGTGAAGTAGGCCGCCTCTCCCGCGGAAAGAAAACCGAACGCCGTCTGGTCGACCCAGCCCTTCCACTCCACGTAGTCGGAGCTGCCGGAGCTTGCTTCGTCATTCGACACGTTAGGACTTTCAATTCGATTGAGATTCGGGAAGATTGCCCTCCCATGATGGCACGCCGCTTGCTGACCCCCATTCGCGGGGTCTCCGGCGCGCTGGTAATGTCGATTCGGGGGAATCGGCGGTTCCCGACAACTTCATTGGAGCGACATGACGACCCTGCGCGTGATCGTGGATCAGATCGTCGCGCCGATCCCGGGCGGCATCGGCCGCTACACCGAAGAGTTGACGCGAGAACTCATCCGCACGGCGCCGAGAGGCTGCTCCGTGTCGGGCATTGTGTCCTCATCCCCGGAGGCGGACTACGAATTGATCGAGATTCTCCTGCCCGGTTTGGATGGCCTGTTCAAGAGTGCGCTCGCCAGACGAGAGCTCGAACTGGCGTGGCAGCATGGCTTCACCCGCCTTCCCGGCAGCGGCATGGTGCACGCCACCGGGCTGTTCGCGCCGCTGTTCAAACACGATCGAATCAACAATGTCGGCGAACAGATCGCGGTGACGATCCACGACGTCATCCCGTGGACCAATCCGGAGGCGCTGTCCACCCGTCGACTCGGCTGGTACAAAGCCATGGCGAAGCGAGCATACAAATATGCGGATGCCGTGGTCGCGCCGACGCACGCGGTCGCCTCCCAGCTCTCGGAGATCCTCGACTTCGGAGACCGAGTTCGGGTGATCGGCGGGGCCGTCAGTTCCAAGCTCACCCTCCCGGTGGATGCGGATGCCCGCGCGGCGCGGCTCGACCTCCCGGAGCGATTCATCCTGAGCGTTGGCACCCTCCAGCCCCACAAGGGGATAGCCCCGCTCATCCAGGCGATGGCGCATCCGCAGCTCAGGGGCCACACCCTGCTCATCGCCGGACCTGAGGGATTGCAGGGTCTCGATGTCGTCGGAATAGCAGCCGAGGCCGGACTCACTGAAGATCGGGTGCGCGCGCTCGGTTACCTTGCCGACGCGGATCTGGCTGTCGCGCTGGACCGTGCTTCGGTCTTCGCCTTCCCGAGCCTCGCGGAGGGCTTCGGGTTGCCCGTGATCGAGGCCTTCAACTTCGGGACTCCGGTCGTGCACTCCGACGACCCTGCGGTACTCGAGGTATCTGCCGGAGCCGGCCTCGCCGTCGCCCGCGAGCCCGCGGAGTCTTATGCCGCGCGGCTGGCCGAGGCGATCGGCACAGTACTCGACGATCCCGCGCTCGCCGGGCGCATGGGATTTGCCGGCCGGGACCGCGCGCGCACGTTCAGCTGGACGGACTCCGCCGAGAAGGTCTGGCAGTTGCACGCGGACCTGTAGATCTCGGCCTACGGAGGTGGGCTGGCAGTCACTGGCGCAATCGCCGCTTGCACCGCAGCATGGAGCTTCGCGTAGTCGGGCTTGGCCGGATTGAAGGTCGGCGGCACGAGTTCCAAATGAGTGAGCGCAATCTTGCGCGCTTTTTCCGCGAGGTCGACGAACCCGGGTAGGGCACCCGACGGTACGTCCGTTTTCACGACTTGGGCGCCGGCCTTGGCTATGTCCTGGAATTTAGTGACGACGATAGAGGGCTGAAACTGCTTGACCATCGCCTCCTGTACCTGGCGCTGGCGGGCCATCCGATCGTAGTCGGTGCCCATGTAACGCGACCGCCCGTACCAGAGTGCGAGGTAGCCGTTCATCTGCTGGCTGCCCGCCTGGAATGTACCGTAGGGCTTCGTCGCCGTCACGGGGCCGTAGGGCAACTTCACTGGCACGTCGATTGAGACTCCCCCCAGGGCGTCGATCAATTCGGAGAAGCCCTGCATGTCGATGAGTCCGTAGTACTGAATTGAGAGGCCGGTGACGCCCTCCGCGGCATCCTTCATCGCCTCAATACCGGCCGAGCTGCCCTTGGCCGCCGCGCCTGGGTAGAGCGACTTGTGCTCTTCCCCGTAGGTGTACAAGTAGTCGATGAGGCACTGGTCGCCGCAGTTATAGCCCTGAGGGAACGGACCGTAGAGCGGCGATCCTTTCGCGAATTGGACCTTCTCCATGTTGCGCGGGATACCGATGATCGTCGTGGCGCCGGTGGACGCGTCGATGCTCGCGACCGAGGTACTGTCAGGACGCAAACCGGTGCGATCCGGACCGGCGTCGCCGCCGAGCAGCAGGATGTTGTACCGCCCGTTCACCGGCGCGACCATATCAGTTCCCGCGAAGATGGAGCTCACGGCGTTGCGGGCGCTTCCTGCGCTGACCGCTCCGTACCCGGCCGCACCTGCGGTGGCCACGAGGGCGAGGATAGACAGAGCGGCGATCGCAGGACGCATCGCAGGTGCCGTGGTGATGAGCCGGGTGAGGCGCAGGGTGTCGAGGGTGAGCACAATCCAGAGCACCGTGTACGCCGCCAACACGATCTGGATCACGGTCAGCCCGATCGGGTTGGTCACGACGCTGAGGATCACGCTGTGCGCAACGAACCAGACAATAAGGCCGACGAGACCGAGACTCCAGAGCAGGAAGGTCGACCCAACCCCGAAACGCCCGAGACGCCGATTGCCGGCAAGGATCTGGGCGGATCCGGGGATGAGTAGGTTGAGACCCACGAGCCACCAGGCCCGCTTGGTCATGGTGGGGGTCGACCTCAGATCCGGGGTGCGGATCGGGCTGGTCGCGGTCATCACGCTCACAGGCTCAACTTCAGCGCGACATTCTTCGCTGCCACGGTTTCTTCGAGGGACCGCGCGAACTCCGCGAGCGCGGTTTCGAGTATGGGATCGGATATCGCGAGCATCCGGATCGCGAGGAGCCCGGCGTTGCGTGCGCCCCCGATCGACACGGTGGCGACCGGAACTCCGGCGGGCATCTGCACGATCGACAGCAGGGAGTCCAGCCCGTCGAGTTGCGCGAGCGCCACCGGCACGCCGATCACCGGGAGAGTGGTGACGGCGGCGAGCATTCCGGGCAGGTGGGCAGCCCCACCGGCCCCGGCGATGATGACGCGGATACCCCGGCCCGCAGCATCCCGACCGAAGGAGATCATCTTCGTCGGCGTGCGATGGGCGGACACGACCTCGACCTCGTGGATCACGCCGAACTCGGCGAGCACGGCGGCGGCGGCTTTCATCACGGTCCAGTCAGAGTCCGACCCCATGACGACGGCCACGCTGGGCAGCGCAGAAGAAAGGAGCTCAGGCATAGCGATCAGCCTAAAGGTCAGTTCTGGTAATGCTCTGCAGCGGCACGCGCTTGGAAGACCACCTCGTCGAGGTCGTCGCCGCTGGCCGTGACATGGCCGACCTTGCGCCCCGGGCGAGGTGACTTTCCGTAGTTGTGCATCTTCACGGAGGGCTCATCCGAAAAGGCGTGCGGGTAACGGTCGTCGAGATCGCCCGCCGCCGGCCCGCCGAGGATGTTGATCATCACCGACCACTCGTCGCGGCATCCGGTCGCCCCGAGCGGCAGGTCGAGCACGGCACGAAGGTGCTGCTCGAACTGGCTGGTGGTGGAGCCATCGATCGTCCAGTGCCCCGTGTTGTGCGGGCGCATCGCGAGCTCGTTGATGAGCAGGCGCTCATCCGTGGTTTCGAAGAGCTCTACGGCGAGCACACCTGTTACCCCGAGATTCTCCGCGACGGACCGGGCGATCTCCTCCGCGACATCCGCGAGTCGTCCGCGAGAGGATGGCGCCGGTGCGATCACTTCGGAACACACGCCGTCACGCTGGATGCTCTCGACTACCGGCCAGCAGGCGACCTCCCCTGAGGGACTGCGGGCGACCGATTGGGCGAGCTCCCGGTGGAAGTCCACCAGTTCTTCGACGAGCAGCGGATGCCCGAGCGCCAGCCAGTCAGAGGCCTCCGCCGCGGCACGCACCACCCGCACCCCCTTGCCGTCGTAGCCTCCGGTGGGGGTCTTCACCACGGCCCGGCCGCCGTGATCGGCGAGAAAATCGGCAAGTTGCTGCTCGGTCTCGATCGGCGCCCAGTCGGGAACCGGAAGGCCGAGCTCTGAGAGTCGCTCCCGCATGAGGAGCTTGTCCTGCGCATAGAGCAGTGCATCGGGGCCCGGTCGAACGGCCACGCCTGCCCGGACCAGGGCCGCGAGGACCTCCTGCGGCACGTGCTCGTGATCGAAAGTCACAACATCGACCGTCTGCGCGAAGGGAAGCACATCGGAGACATCGCGGAAGTCGCCGAGTGTCGTCACCGCCAGCGCTGCCGATTCACCCGCGGTCTCGGCGAAGACACTCAGTTCGATGCCGAGGTTCACCGCCGCGGGGATCATCATGCGCGCGAGCTGTCCGCCACCGATCACACCTACTCGAAGAGTCACCCTGCCAGCCTACTTTCGGATAGGGATCAGGGCATCCGGTTATGATTCACGAGCCCGATATTCGAACCCTAAGGGAGTGCCGTGTCCTCCCACCTCGTCGTTCTTGGCCGGTTGCTGTACGAGAAGCTGTTGCGGTACGTGCTCAAATTCGGCATCGTCGGCCTCGCCGGCTACTTCGTGGATGTCGGCCTATTCAATGCGCTTCGCCTCGGCGCCTTCGGAGACAGTCACTTCTTTCAGGGGCCGATCGGCGCCAAGATCGTCTCCGCTGGCATTGCGACGGTCGTGACCTGGTTCGGAAACAGGTATTGGACTTTTCGGGAACACCGCCGCAAAAACTATCTCCTCGAGCTGGCCGAATTCAGCACGGTCTCTGTGGGCGGAATCCTCATCGGGCTAGCCTGCCTCTGGGTGTCGCATTACCTGCTCGGCTTTACTTCGCTACTCGCCGACAACATCTCGTCAAACCTTGTTGGGCTCGTTCTCGGCACGTCCTTCCGATTCCTCCTGTACCGGTTCTGGGTCTACGGACATCACCGGGCCGACGGCCTCACGGCACGCGAGCACAAGGCCGAGGCGGCCCGGCTGACCATCTTCGAAGACGAAAAGAGCGCGAACGAAGCTGCCGCGAACTGACGCTAGGGCCGTCCGAGGGCGCGATAGGTCCAGCCCGCCGAGCGCCAGGCGACCGGGTCGAGACAGTTACGACCATCGAGAATCGCCTTCGTGCCGACGAGCTCGCCGAACGCCAGCGGATCTAGTTCGCGGTATTCGTGCCACTCGGTGAGCAGGAGAACGGCATCCGCGTCTTTCGCCGCCTCATGTGGCGTGGCAACATAGGTCATGTCTGGATACCTGCGTCGCGCCGTCGCCACGGCCTGAGGATCAGTTGCAATCACGGTCGCTCCCGACTCGACCAGTCGGAGCGCGACATCCAAGGCCGGCGAGTCCCGGACATCGTCAGAATCCGGCTTGAATGCAAGCCCGAGCACCGCAATCCGCTTGCCCACGAGTGAGCCACCGACCACCTCTCGTGCAAGGTCTACCATCCGCTCCCGACGACGGTTATTGATCTGATCGACCTCGGCCAGGAATGTCAGCGCCTGGTCGACACCCAGTTCCTTCGCGCGGGCCATGAACCCCCGGATATCCTTCGGCAGGCAGCCGCCACCGAATCCGAGGCCAGCATTGAGGAAGCGACGACCGATTCGAACGTCGTGACCGATCGCATCCGCCAACTGGGTAACGTCGGCACCAGTCGCTTCAGCGACCTCGGCCATTGCGTTGATGAAAGAGATCTTGGTGGCAAGGAAGGCGTTGGCTGCAACCTTGACGAGTTCCGCAGTTGCGAAGTTGGTGACGACCTTCGGGGTTCCGCGGCCCAGCGCACGGGCATAGACAGCATCGAGCATGGCCGCCCCCCTACCATCACTCTCCTCGAGTCCATAGACGAGTCGATCCGGTGCAAGGGTGTCCTTCACTGCGAAGCCCTCGCGCAGGAACTCCGGATTCCACGCCAAAGTCGCGCCCGAGCCGTGGGCGGTGACGATGTCGGCGAGTTGCCCTGCGGTTCCCACCGGCACCGTCGATTTGCCCACTACAAGATTGCCAGGCGCCAAGTACGGCAGGAGAGACGCCACGGCCGCCATGACAAAGCGGACGTCTGCGGCGTCGCTACCGGCCAACTGCGGTGTGCCCACCGCGACAAAGTGGACATCGGATCCCCGGACATTCGAGATCTCGGTGCTGAATCGCAGGCGACCCGTTGCTGTGGCCCGGGAAAGCAGCTCGGGAAGACCCGGCTCATAGAAAGGCGGCGTGCCGGCGGCGAGGAGCGCGATCTTCTCAGGATCCACGTCGATGCCCACGACGTCGTGCCCCAATTCGGTCATGCACGCGGCGTGCACAGCGCCAAGGTAGCCACAACCGATCACAGATATTTTCATGATTCTCTTTGAGCAGGTGAAATAATTGTCATGTTCAGCGCTGTCCCCAGGCGGTCGTCTCGTCGCTGGCTGACGGGGATCGTCCCGAGCGGGATGCCTCGGCCTGACGCCGCGCGGCGATCGGGTTGAGGCTCTTTTCCATCAGGTCGTGGAGCGCCGCCTGAACGAGGTCTGCGCCGGGGACATCCCGAAGGACGACCGGCTGGTCGAGACCCGTGTTGATGAGGATGTTGCCGCTGCGGAACAGGCTCTGCAGGCCGTTCTGACGCACGGTCACGTCGTAGCCCCGGCTGTGCAGAAGTTCCTGCCTGATGCGCACAAAAAACCCGGTGCGCAGGATGATCCGCCGCGTTGTGATCACATAGCGCTTGCCGAGCCAGGCCACCAGCGGCGCCAGCCAGAGCACCACAATCAGAAGCGCGGCGCTCGCGAGCAAGGCAAGATTCTGCCACGGCTCCGGAAAACTGCCCTGAAAATAACCGACCGCACCGGCAGTCGCGATGAACGCGACGCTCGGCCAGAACAGCGCGCGGCCGTGTGGCCGCAGTCGGGCCACCACCTGCTCGGTATCCTGTGTGTCGCTCATCACCTATTCATACCGCAAATGGGTTACGTCCCCCGCGGCGACAGCCACTACCCGGCCATCCGACGACTTCTTCACCGAGAGTCGCCCGCTGGCATCGATGCCGATCGCAGTGCCGAGCAGCTCATCGCCGCCGGGAAGCAAAACCCGCACCTGACTGCCGAGCGTGCTGCAGAGATCACGCAGCTGCTCGCCGATTCCGCTGGCTTCCGGATCCGCGCCGAACCGCAGGAAGTCGGCAGAGAGCCGCCCGAGCTCGGTGAGAAAGCCAGCGAGCGCGCGGTCGGCGAGACCAGCATCCGGCCCAATCGGATTGTTGAGGGCGAGGGAGGTGGAAGTCGGCGTCGGCAGCTCGGCCGCCGGGATCGTGAGGTTGAGTCCGGCCCCCAGCACGACGGCACGGCCACCCGGCAGCAGCTCCGCGAGAAGACCTGACACCTTGAGGCCATCGATCTGCACGTCATTCGGCCACTTGAGCCGCACGGAGTGGCTCGGCACAAGGGGAGCGATCGCCTTCGTCATGGCGATTCCGGCGATGAGCGGCAACCACCCGTAGTGGTCGATTTCGAGCGGCTCTCCGGCAGGAAGGCGCGGCCGCAAGAGCACCGAGATCGCAAGCGTCTGGCCCGGAGGCGCCACCCAGACCCGGCCGAGGCGGCCGCGGCCCGCTGTCTGGCTGCCGGTCACGATCACGGAAAAGTCCGGCCAATTTTCGGCATCAGCGCCGGATGCCCGGCCCACGAGCTCGGTGTTGGTCGAGCCACACTCGTCGAGAATTTCGAGACGGGCGGCCACTGCGCCGCTGAGGGGAAGCTGCATCCCCCAAGGCTACGGGTACCGCACGGCATCCCGTTGGGATGCCCCGCACCGTGATGTCCCAGCCCGTCCGAATGCCCCGCACGACGCCCTGCCTGTTCGCGGATCAGGAGTTGCGCGGAGGATGCGGCGTGTCACGGACCACTCCATCGGCGTGTCGTGTGCGTTTCCTGATCCGCGAACAGGAGGGTCACCCGGGAAGGAGAGCCGCGGCGCGGGCTCCCGTGCTCCATTACCGGATGGCCGGAGCTTTGTAGGTATTCGCCATCGGGTCGCGGAGAACCTCGACGGTAAAGTAAACGCGTGATTGCTGATACGAACGCGACGAATGACATGTACACGACCGCGGGCAAGCTCGCCGATCTGAAAGTCCGCTACCACGAGGCGGTCACCGCAAGTGGTGAGGCCGCGATCGAGAAGCAGCACTCCAAGGGCAAGAAGACCGCGCGGGAGCGCATTGAACAGCTGCTCGATCATGGATCTTTCGTCGAACTCGATGAGTTCGTTCGCCACCGAACGCATGCCTTCGGGATGGAGAAGAAGCGCCCCTATGGTGACGCTGTCGTCACCGGCACCGGCACCATTCACGGTCGTCAGGTCGCGGTCTACAGCCAGGACTTCACGATCTTCGGCGGATCGCTTGGCGAGGTCGCGGGTGAGAAGATCATCAAAGTCATGGATCTTGCCCTCAAAACCGGTGTTCCGATCATCGGCATGCTCGACTCCGGAGGGGCCCGCATCCAGGAGGGCGTCGTGGCGCTCGGTAAGTATGGCGAGATCTTCCGGCGCAACACCGCAGCCTCCGGTGTCATCCCGCAGATCTCGATCATCATGGGGCCGGCGGCCGGCGGTGCCGTCTACTCCCCCGCCCTCACCGACTTCGTGATCATGGTTGACAAGACCAGCCAGATGTTTGTGACCGGC
This sequence comes from Frigoribacterium sp., assembly GCA_025363205.1. GTDB lineage: Bacteria > Actinomycetota > Actinomycetes > Actinomycetales > Microbacteriaceae > Lacisediminihabitans. The sequence continues at coordinate 10,850 of JANYEI010000118.1, read as the reverse complement.
CCCGACGTGATCAAGACCGTAACCGGCGAAGACGTTGGCATGGAAGAACTCGGTGGAGCGTTCACCCACAACAGCCGTTCCGGGGTCGCACACTGGCTCGCCGCCGATGAGGATGACGCTCTCGACTACGCGCGCACCCTGCTCAGCTATCTGCCCGACAATAATCTCGCCGAGCATCCGGTCTATGAAAGCCACGTCGAGCTCGAGACGACGGATGCCGATCGCAAGCTGAACACGGTGATTCCGGACAGCCCGAACCAGCCCTACGACATGAAAACGATCATCGGGAACATTGTCGACAATGGCGATTTCCTCGAGACTCAACCGCTCTTCGCGCCAAACATCGTGGTGGGCTTCGGCCGCGTCGAGGGCAGAGCGGTGGGCGTCGTGGCGAATCAGCCCAATGCGATGGCCGGCACTCTCAACATTGAAGCCGGAGAGAAAGCCAGTCGGTTCGTACGTTTCTGCGACGCGTTCTCGATCCCGATCCTGACCCTTGTGGATGTGCCTGGCTACCTGCCCGGCACCGACCAGGAGTGGACCGGCGTTATCCGACGGGGTGCAAAGCTGCTCTACGCCTACGCCGAGGCGACAGTGCCGCTCGTGACCGTGATCACTCGAAAGGCCTACGGCGGCGCCTACATCGTCATGGGCTCCAAACAGCTCGGCGCCGACCTCAACTATGCCTGGCCCACGGCGGAGATCGCGGTCATGGGTGGGCAGGGCGCCGTCAACATCCTCTATCGCAACGAGATCAAAGCAGCGGAAGCGGCGGGGGAGGATGTCGCGGCGGTACGCAGCCGCCTTGCCAATGAATACACCTATAACGTCGCATCCCCATTCCTTGCGGCGGAACGCGGGGAACTCGATGGTGTGATCGAGCCCGCCGCGACCCGTGTCGTGGTTGTGAAGGCGCTGAGGGCTCTCCGTACAAAGCGGGCAAGCCTCCCGCCCAAGAAGCACGGGAACATCCCCCTGTGACACCTCAGCGCCCCGCGGGCGATGCCGTAGATCACTCCTCTTCTCCTGCGACGCCCGAGTTTACGGTCGTGGCAGGTCACCCCACACCGGCGGAGCTCGCTGCGGTCACCGCCGTGATCACCTCAATGATCGAGGGTCTCGAAGACGATAAGCGAGGCGAGGGACCGAGGGTGAGCGCCTGGCAGCGCAGCCAGCGCAGCGTCCGAGCGCCGATGAATCCCGGCGCGGGAGCATGGCGTTCGTTCTCCGGCTAGCCCGCTGTCGAAAATCGCCCCCGAACGGGTGACATTCTTCGATTTCGCGCTCATCAGCTTGCGACAGGTGCGGATTTCGTAGCAAACGATGCGGAACCATTGCTGGTGGGCCCGATCGACGGAGCAATCAGTCGCCGAAGTGAAGTTGTACCCCAGAATCCGTGGGCAGCCGCGCCGAGGAAAAACTGTGAACGAGCGTTTTTGCAGTGGAAACGTACAAAACTGTCCCCCGAATGTCCCCCGAAGTGTCGACTTTGCGCGGGTAACCTGCCCGCGCATACTTATATTGCTAGGTGTGCCTCTTAGAGTTACACCGCCAACCATGAACCGACTAGGGTAAGCGGGTTCATGGCTTGGGGGCGGGTCAGGGCAATATTCGGGTTATTGCCCTGACCCGGAGCTTGAAACGGGATCGGCCTTCGGGGGCCGGTCCCGTTTTGCATGCCGGGACATTCTTGATCAGAGGAGCGCGCCCGCCACACAAGTGATGTGAAACGATCTCAGCCCAACGGTCCCGGCGAAAGCACCACTTCCGCGCGGGGAATTTCGAGCCAGAGGTCGACCCGGTCCTCCTCGTCATCGATGCCCTGGCTCCCGAGGGCGCTGGAATGGCCGTCATCAAGCGAGGACAGCCCGACCACGGTCACTGCGATGTCGGATCCCTCAGGAACCGTGCGCGCGATGAGCCTTCCCGTCTGGGTATCGCGGATCGCGTCGGCGAGGCGGTTGAGAACCCGATCAAGGTCATCCTCTGCGAGGTCATCGATACCGCCTTCGTCGAGCAGAGTGACAGTCGTGCCGTGGTGACGCGCAATTATGATCTGCTCCCGAACCCGATCATTCAGAAGCTTGCGACCTCGGATCTCATCGCGGATCGCGCCCTCGAGGTAGAGGCACTCGAGCCTCTGGTCGTCAACGAGCTCCCCCTTCACCGCAACGATCTGCCGGAGCATTGGAAGGGACATGCGACTTGTCTGGCCGAGACGGAACTGTCGCTCCGAGACATGCGCCTCCTGTGCGGCACGCCATTCCACCGCCTCACGCTCCGCGAGCGCATACTGCCGCGTATCCCGCCCCGCCTTCGCGAGGGAGAGCGAGAGCGCGTGCGAAACCGCCACCCAGCTGACGCTGCCGATCACTCCGTAGGCCACCAGCCCTCCCGGGCCGGCCCAGGCTACGGTTTGCACGACGAGCGCCGCTGTGCCAATCCAGGCAAAGATGTGGCGGCGGCGGGTAGAGGTGATAACCATCAGCGTGCCGATCGCCGCCGTATGCCAGGCCGCGTAGGTGCCCTGTGCCTTCGCCTGATCGAACTGGCTGGTCACGAGCAGGGGCACGACCACCGCGACGGCCACGTTGAAGGCGGCGATCCAGGTTGGCATCCTCTGGGTGCGCGAGAGCAGGAGGCTCAGAACGGTTGCCAGTGCGTACAGCACCATTGCCGCGATGTATGGCTCCTTGAGGCGCGGCACGTGGATCGACACAACAGCGAGCACGAGGTGGTAAGCCGAGAAGATGGCGGCGAGGGCAATAATGAGCACACGCGGTACAGAGACGATCACAGTGACTGACCCTCGCTCGTGAGAGCGGTGCTCGACTCCACGGCGTCGGCAGCCGTCGAATCGGGATTCGGAGCCAGCACCCGCGGCCAGGTGATCCAGATAACGGCTCCGCGATCGATGCCAGCATCCACCTCCACCGAACCTCCAGCGTTGGTGACTCGCTCGATGATCGAGACCCGAAGACCGAGACGTTCGCTCGGAACGGAATTGAACGCGAACCCCGCACCGTCGTCCCCGACACCGATGCGGATGCCTCCGCCCTCGGCTCTCTCGACGATGAGCCAGCGGTGAACATCGTCACCGGTGCCCGCGTGCTGCAGGCTGTTGACCATCGCCTGCATCGCGGCCGAATACACCGCTTCAGCACACTGCAGGGGAATACTGCCCGAGCCCACGCTGCGGGCGCGCACCTCGAACGGGCCGGAGAGCGTCGCTGTGCCATCCGCAATCCGGCGGGCAAGCTGCGCGAGGGCGACGGTGGCACTGTCGTCGGGCGACGCGGCCGCGGCATCCCTCAGGTGGCCCATCGCGCTGAGTGCCATGCGAGTGGCCAGGTCTTTTGCCTCGGGGGTAAATGCTCGGGCGGCCGAGAGCAGGGTGGTGAGCACGCTGTCGTGCACGATCGAGTCCACTTGCACACGCTCGACCTCCGTCGCGTGCTGTCGCACTGCGTGGGCATAGCGGTCGAGGGCGGTGCCCTGCGCATAGTCGACCGAGGCCGCCGCCTGCCGAAGCAGTGTGATGAGAATCAACACAGCACCGCCGAGAATAACGGCGTAGGCGATATCAAAGAATGCTGACTGCCAGGTCGCGCCGCCGCCTGCTGGCGTGACACGAACCAGCCCGTAGACCGCCGGTGTGACGACGAGATAGACGGTCGCCTGCCAGGTGGAGAAGGCGATTGCGGCGGTCGAGGTCGCCACGGTGCAGAGCAACCACAGCCAGGGACGTTCAGTTGCGACCACAAGCGGCTCGATCACAACAAGTGGCCAGACGACGAGGGCCACGAGATACGCGAACGATACGTAGGCATTCATCGCTCGCACCCAACGCTTCGCGAAGGACGCCACCAGAGTCGCGGCGATGCCACCGTAGATACCCACGCCGAATAAGATCGTCCAGGCGGTCTGGGCTGCTGGCATTTGATGGAGTACTGCTGGCACAGCCTGAAGTCCGAATACCAGCCCGAAGATAGCCACCGAACGGGATACGACCGTCTCGATCTGCGGCCGACTGATCGGATTGTGGGGTTGCCGGGCCGGCGCTTCGGGCGCCGGCGAAGCTCCCTTAGCGGCCATCTCCACCATCTGGGTCGAGACCCGGCAGGATTCCGTCTTCGACAGCACGTCGAAGCAGGTCGACCTTGGTTGGCGCGGGGCGCCCTACCTCTACATATTTGACCCGGATGCGATCCAGGTACTCCCTGGCGGTGGAATAGCCGATCCCCAGCTGTTGGGCTGCCAGCTTCAGTGGGAGTCCGGAAGCATAGAGGTGAAGAATTTCGCGCTCGCGCCGCCCGAGTTGGGCTTTCGCAAAATCACGGTCCGCATCAATAGCGGTTGCCCACTCGAGGTTGTTGAGCACTTCGCCGCGCGCGACGGTCTCGACGGCAGACATCACGGTCTTGGTCGCGGATGACTTGGGGATGACTCCAGCCGCTCCGGCGGCGAGCGCCTCCCGAACGGAGGTCACCCGGTCGGCAATGGAGTGGATCAGTACGGCTGAGCCGGTGGCCTGCACCCGCTTCACATTCTCGGTGACGGTCGAGCCATCTCCGAGGGACAGGTCGAGAACCACCACGTCGTTTTCACGTCCGTCGAGATTGTCGACGAACTCCTGGACTGATGCCGCGGCGAGGATGAAGTCGAAGCCCGCGTCGATACAGGCAGCCTTCAGTCCCAGCCGCACTGATTCGTGGTCGTCTACAACCGACACCCGCACCGAGCGCTGGTGCATTGGGGGTGTGGATTCCTCTGTTGTGGTCTGCGCCATCGTCGATCCTGTCTGCCCCGCTGTGCTGAAAATCAGTAATTCCCCGGTCTAATGGTACCGGGACCTCGCCTCCCCGAACGCTTGAGTCGCAGCGGAAACGCGAATCGGCCGAAAATGGAGCCGATGGGTAGCTAAACCTTCGTGAGGGTGGCCACCGCTTCGACGTGATGGGTGTTCGGGAACAGGTCGAAGGCCCGGAGCCGTGTGAGCGCGTAGCCCCCGGCGGCGAACAGGGCGACATCCCTGGACAGGGCCACCGGATCACACGCGACATAGACGACCTGTGCCGGGTCGAGGGTGAGCAACTCGTCAACGACGCCCTTACCTGCTCCCGCTCGTGGAGGATCGAGGATCACCGTTCCCGCGCCGAGGCGCGCTCGCTCGCTCGGGCTCGCGGTGGATCGCAATTGGCGCAGGAAGTTGTCGACGCGCGCGGTGACGGCGGTGGCCCCCACCCACTCCGAGAGGTTCTCGGCCGCATGATCTGTGGCGAGCGGGTCGCTCTCCACCGTGGTGATGCGCAGGTGGTTGCCGAAACGATCCCCGACGGCGGCGGCGAGGAGCCCGACCCCGCCGTAGAGGTCGAGATTCGCGGCGCGTGGATCGAACAGGCTTGCATCGATCGCCTCCTGCACGGCAAAAGAGAGGGTCGCCGCAGCGTGGCGGTGCACCTGCCAGAAGCCACGGGCATCCAGGCGAAACTCACGGTCGCCTACCCGCTCGACGATGCGCTGAGGCTTCGGTCGCTCGGCCTTCTCACCCTTGCCCCGTTCACGGCTGGGCTTCGGGGTGTTGCCGGTGAGCACAAAGGGATTCCCCGCGCTCGGCACCACCACGTCCACATGATCGAATCCGGGAAACTTCTCGTCGAGAGGAGCGATCGCGGCGACCTCCGGGGCCACCAGCGGCAGGTCAGTGACCGCCACGACGTGGTGCGAGCGAGCGGCATACGGGCCCGGCGTGCCATCGGCTGCAACGTGCAGTCTGAGGCGGGTGCGCCATCCGGTGCCGTCTGCGTTGCCAGGGATCGCATCGACAGTGACGTCAGTTTGGATTCCGGCCATGCGGCGGAGCGAATCGGCCAGCACCTGGCGTTTGAGCTCGCGCTGGTGGGCGATCTCGATATGACCGAACTCGGCCCCGCCGGCACGCTCCTCGGGGGCACGCTCGAGGGATGCTGCAGACCAGATGTGGGGCTGGCGGTGCTCGGACGGCGTCGACACGCTCAGGGTCTCGGCCCGCCAGAACGACTTCTTCGAGTCATCCGTGATCCTCGCCAGCACCCGCTCACCGGGGATGGCATCGCTGACGAAGATCACGCGACCGTCGTGCCTCGCCACCGAGACACCCCCGTGGGCTACGTTGGTTACGTCGATCTCGACCTCTGTGCCCAGCAATTCACCCATCCCTCGAGCTTGCCACAGGAGGCGCCGTGCCCGACTCAGCCATGCCCGACTCAGCCGTGCGCCTGTACCTGGCCTCAACCTCGCCGGCGCGACTTGCCACCCTGCGGTCCGCGGGGATCGAGCCGGTTGTGCTGCCGTCTTTCGTCGACGAGGATGCCGCGGTCGAGGCCGCAGGCCCACTCACCCCGATGGAGATGGTGCTTCTGCTTGCCCGCCTCAAGGCATCCGCGGTGCTCGGTCCGCACATCGACGGAATCGTGCTTGGCGGAGACTCCGCCTTCGAGCTCGACGGCATCGTCTACGGCAAGCCGCACCGTGCCGAGGTGGCTCGTGAGCGCTGGATTTTGCAGCGCGGCCGCACCGGACATCTCCACTCCGGCCACTGGCTCATCGACCATCGCGGTGGTGTCGCTCGAGGCGCCGTTGGGGATGTCGCGACGGCCGGCGTCACCTTCGCCTCCGACATCTCAGACCACGAGATCGACGCCTACATCGCCACCGGCGAGCCGCTGGAAGTGGCCGGAGCCTTCACGATCGACAGTCTCGGAGCCCCGTTTATCACTGCGGTCGACGGCGATCCGCACGCCGTCGTCGGCCTGTCGCTCTCGACCCTGCGGTCGTTGCTGCTGCAGTTTGGCGTGGGGTGGCCGTCGCTCTGGAACCGATGAAGCTACGGGCGACGTTGTGGAACTCATCACCGACTCGCCCGTGATTTTTGTAGCCCAGCACCAAAGGGTGCCTGCCGCGGCCCCATAGGCTATGGGACTATGCCCCGTCTCACAAAGGTCCTGGTCGCCAACCGCGGCGAAATCGCCGTTCGAGTCATCCGGGCCGCAAAGGACTCGGGAATCGCCTCGGTGGCCGTCTACGCCGACCAGGATCGAGACGCCCGCCACGTGAAACTCGCGGATGAGGCCTACGCCCTCGATGGATCCACGAGCGCTGATACCTACCTGCGCATCGACAAGGTGTTGTCGATCGCCCGGCGATCCGGAGCGGATGCCGTGCATCCGGGCTACGGATTCCTGGCCGAGAACGCGGAATTCGCCCGCGCGATCATCGGTGCGGGGCTCACCTGGATCGGTCCATCGCCGGACGCAATTGAGAAACTCGGCGACAAGGTCTCCGCACGGCACATCGCCGAGAAGGTGGGGGCACCCCTCGCGCCCGGAACTCTCAACCCGGTATCCGGCGCCAAGGAAGTACTCGACTTCGTGGACATCCACGGTCTTCCGGTTGCGATCAAGGCGGCGTTCGGTGGAGGCGGCCGCGGCCTAAAGGTGGCTCGCACGCGCGAGGAAATCCCCGAGCTGTTCGAGTCGGCGACCCGGGAGGCCATCGCCGCCTTCGGTCGAGGGGAATGTTTCGTCGAGAAGTATCTCGACCAGCCCCGACACGTGGAGACGCAGTGTCTCGCCGATTCGTTCGGCAAGGTCGTGGTGATCTCCACTCGGGACTGCTCCCTCCAGCGTCGGCACCAGAAGCTGGTCGAGGAGGCGCCCGCACCCTTCCTCACCGACGAGCAGAACGCGCTGCTCTATTCGGCATCGAAGGCCATTCTCCAGGAGGTCGGCTACCTTGGCGCAGGCACTTGCGAGTTTCTGGTCGCGAAGGACGGCTCTATCTCGTTCCTCGAGGTGAATACGCGCCTGCAGGTGGAGCATCCCGTGTCAGAGGAAGTGACGGGAATCGACCTCGTGCGCGAACAGTTCCGGCTCGCCGAAGGCGGTGCGCTCGACTACGACGATCCGATTGCCGAGGGGCACTCGTTCGAGTTCCGCATCAATGGCGAAGACCCTGGGCGCAACTTCTTCCCCGCTCCCGGACCCGTGCACGCGCTGCGTTTTCCCGGCGGGCCTGGCGTGCGCGTCGACAGCGGCGTCACCACCGGAGATGTGATCAGCGGCGCATTCGATTCCCTGCTTGCGAAGCTGATCGTCACCGGATCCAGCCGCGAGGATGCCCTCGAGCGCTCCCGCCGGGCCCTGGACGAATTCGAAATCGCCGGCCTGCCGACCGTGCTGCCGTTTCACCGCAAGATCGTGCGCGACCCGGCCTTCACCTCTTCGCCGTTCTCGATCTACACCCGTTGGATTGAGACCGACTTCGTCAACGACATCGAGCCATGGAGCGGGTCTCTCGCCGACGCTGCATCAGCTCCCACACGACAGACCATCGTTGTGGAGGTCGACGGCAAGCGCATCGAGGTGTCGCTTCCGGCGCGCCTCGCCGCAGCATCCGGGGGCTCATCCGCAACGCTTGGTGCCGCTCCGACGCGACGCGGGGGTGCCGGGGCCGTCGTGACCGCTACCGGCGACTCGGTGAAGGCGCCGATGCAGGCCACCATCGTGAAGCTCGCCGTTGCCGAGGGTGACTCGGTGGTGAAGGGTGACCTCATCCTGGTGCTCGAGGCGATGAAGATGGAGCAGCCCATCGCCGCTCACAAAGACGGCCTGGTCGCTAACGTGAATGTCGCCGTCGGCGAAACCGTTTCCTCAGGCTACCTGCTACTCGAAATCACGAGCTGACCCTCCGGCCGCCGCTGCCCCCTCCGCTGCTACCTCCCCAGCCATCTCCCCAGCCATCCCCCGTTTTTACGATCACTCCCCTGTTTCGACAGGTAGGTGGTCGGAAAAATGGGAGGGGGATGCGGTATCAGCGGACTCCGGCCGCATTCAGCAGCTGGCGAAGACGCTTCGGGGATAGTGCGACCTCCCACGTCCAGCGACTCATCCCGCGGCCTGCTGCGCGGAGGTCATCCTCCCGCGCTTTCTCGTCGAGCAACGCTCGCTCGGGTGTTCGGCCACGAAGGAACTCGGGATCGGTGTACTTGAAGCGACCGTCGAACTCGCCGATGTGCGCGAACTGTGGCCACCAGAAGTCGACGACGTACCAGCGACCACTCGCCCCCTGCAGTTCGACCTGCAACTGCGGAGCCGGCACCCCGGCGATCGACATCGAGACTCGACTGATCGACTCCCCCGGGCGGTCAGCGCGACCGTCGGCAAACTCGGCAGCCCTCCGCGCCTTCGCCTGACCGTGCGTCAGCGAGATGCGTGGCACCTCCCGCAGGAGGTGCTCCCGCGTGAGGAGTGTTGTCGGTACCCCTGACAGGGGATGGATGGTGCGCCTCAGCGCAGCATCGAGCGTGATGACGCCTTCGATAAAAGTGTTCGTAGCTGCGACATCCATCGCAGTGCGGGCGAGATCAGTAACCCGGATTCCGTCGAGTCGCAACGCGTGCTGCGGCACGCCGACCGGATGCCTAATCAGCTTCGAATTGACCCGTCCCGCGCCTCCCTCCCTCTCAAGAATGTGAACTCGAGTAGGCCAGTCATCGAGGCGCGGGAGCCGCCAGAGACACGCTGCCGATTCGTGGGATACGACGATGTCACGATCGATTGCGAGCGCGACCGACTCGATTCGCAATCGGTATTGCGCATCTCGATCGAGCGCCATCCACAGCTTCGATTCGGTGTAAATGCCCGGAAATAGTCGCACTAGCTCACCCCGCCGCGTTCGGGCGAGAAGCACCGCCTTGTCCGTTGCGGCGATCTGTTCCCGCGAGAACAGAAAGGGACTACGCCACTCGGCCTCGATGAAAACGGTCATCACACGAGCGTGGCCGCAGTGTCGCTCTTCCGTGACGTGGGAACGCGTTTCGTGGACAACATCCCCGCTGGGGTTCTGGTGAAGGAGCGGACGCGCCAACCACCTCCCGTTTTTGCGACCACCGCCGACCGCGCACAGGGCGGTGGTCGCAAAAACGGGAGGTGGTGGCGGAGCGGGGTAGCGGCGGAGCGGGGTAGCGGCGGAGCGGGAGGGCGGCGGGCTAGTTGACGATGTGCATCGCCCGTGCGGCATCCGTGATGCTGTCGGAGAGGGAGGGATAGACAGCGAAGGCGCGGGCGACCTGGTCGACGGTGAGGCGGTGCTCGACGGCGATCGCGATCGGCAGGATGAGTTCGGATGCCCGCGGCGCGACGATCACGCCGCCGATGACCGTTCCCGATCCGGTACGGGCGAACAGTTTGACGAAGCCGTCCTTGATCCCCATCATCTTCGCGCGCGGGTTCGACGCCAAGGGCAGCTTGTAGATCACTCCCTGCGTGATTCCATCTTCGATCTGCTTCTGCGACCAGCCGACCGTCGCGATCTCCGGCTGGGTGAAGATGTTCGAGGTGACGTTTCGCAATTCGGTGGGATTCACGGCATCGCCCATCGCGTGGAAGACGGCCGTGCGGCCCTGCATGGACGCGACGGATGCCAGGGGCAGGAAATCCGAACAGTCGCCGGCCGCGTAGATTGAGGGCATCGAGGTGCGCGCCACCCTGTTTACGCGGATATGGCCAGAGTCGGTGAGCTGCACGCCCGCTTCCTCTAGCCCGATGCCAGCGGTATTCGGAACCGAACCGACCGCCATCAGGCAATGGCTTCCTCCCACGGTACGGCCGTCCGAGAGCGTCGCGATCACACCATCCGCGGTGCGCACGACCGAATCGGCGCGGGACTTGGAGAGCACAGTCATGCCATTGCGCTTGAAGACATCTTCGATCACTCGCGCGGCATCGGCATCTTCCCCCGGCAGCACCTGATCGCGGGAGGAGATCAGGGTGACCTTGGAGCCAAGAGCGGTGAAGGCCGAGGCGAATTCG
>JANYEI010000108.1 GCA_025363205.1 Frigoribacterium sp. | reverse complement strand
ATGCGGGCGGTGCTGCGCCCGAGCAGGATGTCCACGATCTGCCCCGCCCCGAACTTCTGGTTGCGCTCGCGCTGCAGCCTCACGATCGTGGAGAGCAGCTTCTGGGCAGGAACTGTGCCATCCCACGATTCGGGGGGCGCGAGGCAGGTGTCGCAGTTGCCGCAGGCGGAGGATGTCTCGCCGAAGTATCCGAGAAGTTGCACCCGACGACACTCCACCGTCTCACACAACGCCAGCATCGCGTCGAGGTGCAAACCGAGTCTGCGGCGATGCTCGGCGTCGCCCTCGGAGCCGTCGATCATGCGGCGCTGCTGCATCACATCCTGCAGACCGTAGGCAAGCCAGGCGGTGGACGGCAGCCCGTCACGACCGGCGCGACCCGTCTCCTGGTAGTAGCCCTCGACCGACTTGGGCAGGTCGAGGTGCGCCACGAACCGCACGTCGGGTTTGTCGATGCCCATCCCGAAGGCAATGGTGGCGACCATGACGATGCCGTCTTCGCGCAGAAACCGTGACTGGTTCGCTGCTCGCACCCGCGAGTCGAGACCCGCATGATAGGGCAGGGCGGCGATTCCGTTCTGAACGAGAAAGTCGGCTGTCTTCTCGACCGAGGCCCGCGAGAGGCAGTAGACGATGCCGGCGTCCCCAGGGTGCTCGCTGCGCAGCAGCGCGAGCAACTGCTGCTGGGGACCGTTCTTCGCCGCGATGCGGTACTGGATGTTCGGACGGTCGAAGCTCGCGACGAAATGCCGGGCATCGCCCAGCTGCAGTCGCTTCTGGATCTCTAGGTGGGTCTGCTCCGTCGCGGTTGCGGTGAGGGCGATTCGCGGCACCGTCGGCCAGCGCTCATGCAGCATCGAGAGCTGAAGGTAGTCGGGTCGGAAGTCGTGACCCCACTGCGAAACGCAATGGGCCTCATCGATCGCGAAGAGAGAGATCGAGGCCCGGTCGAGAAGATCCGCCGTCGCCGGCACGCGCAGCCGCTCTGGCGCGAGATAGAGCAGGTCAAGTTCGCCGTTCAACAGGGCGTGCTCCACGCCCCGGCGCTCGGACTGGTCCTGGGTGGAATTGAGGTAGGCCGCCCGAACGCCAACGGCGGAGAGGGCATCCACCTGGTCCTGCATCAGTGCGATCAGTGGAGAGATGACGACCCCGGTGCCTTCGCGCACGAGCGCGGGGATCTGGTAGCACAGCGACTTGCCACCACCGGTAGGCATGAGCACGAGGGCGTCCCCACCGTCGACGATTTGCTGGATGATCTCGGCCTGGTCTCCGCGAAACGAGTCGTAACCGAACACCGTGTGAAGGGCATCGCCCGCGCTCGAATATTTGGAGGAAGCGGGGCGAGTTGGCTCGCGAGCGATGAATTCGCTCTCACGATCTTCAGCGGAGGGAGGTTCGTAATCGAACTCGTCCGGCGGAACGAGGTCGTCGGGATCCCAGGGGATGTCCGCACTCCAGCTCACCTTACAGATCCTCGTCTCGTGCCCCTCTGGCCCACCGGGTGAGTCTAGCCGCGGGCTGCGACAGTGCCCTCCGTGTCACCTTCGCTGTGCACAATGGTCGCCGGATCGGGCGGTGCAGGGAGCGTGATCACCCGCACCCTCTCCAGCCCGAATCGTTTCGCCGCGCGCAACACGAGCCACGCGTAGAGCACGAGCGTGACTGCCGAGATCGCCACCCCGAGGCCGCTTCCTGTCTTGGAGTTCACGTCGACAAGCCCGAAGGCACCGATCACGAAAATCACCGTGTTGTTCACGACGTGGGCCACGATGGATGCCTCAAGCCCTCCCGTCTTGAAGACCAGCCACCCGGCCACCACGGCAAATACGGACACATCGATGAGTCCCCACACGTCGTACTGATGGCCGATGGTGAACAGCGGCACTGGAAGCAGGATCGCGAACAGCGGATGCTTCAGCCAGCCGCCGATCGTCTGCGCCAGGTACCCGCGGAAGAAGAATTCTTCGGCGGTGGCCTGCAGCGGCACGAACAGCACCGCCACGAGCACCACAGGCCAGGTGCTCACTGTCACCGAGGCCGCCGGTATTCTCTCGCCCGTCAACAGGGGTAACAGTAGAACGGAGAACAGCGTAGAGGCGCCGTACGCGATGACGACGGGAAGGATGAGCCGGAACATCCATCGCCAGCGCAGCCGGCCAGCGATCGACGACAGCAGGCCGACCGGGCGCGGCCCCATAATGAGGCGCGCGAGCCAGATCGAGGGCAGGATCACCGCGATCGACGACAGCGAGAATGCGAGCACAACTGGCAGGCTGTTATCGATTTGGCCCGTGGAGATGAGCTTCGTGATCACCGGGCGCACTTCGGGGAAGACCAGCGTGGAGGCAAGCAGCAGCACGACGAGCACGATGGTGAAGACGACGAAGATGCCGAGGGCGATCAGCCCGGCGACGAGCGGCTTCCACCAGCGATAACCGGGAGCACTTCGGGCGAGACGGTGATAGGCGAATTCCACGCGGAAAGACTAACCAGTGAAACGGGGAGTCCGATCAGAGCCGGACTCCCCCGTTGACGACGACGGCGGCGGCTCAGCGCACGAGAACCAGCGCCGGGAACGACGCCGAATCCATGAGCTGCGCGTCACCCGCATAGGTTGCGGTGAGCAGGTGGATTCCGGGGCGCAACTTCGGAAGCGTCACTGTGACCCGGCCGTTGTCGGCGGGCGTCAGGGTGACGGTGGTGAGCACCTTCCGCCCATCCCGCACGACGACTTCACCCGTCGGCACCAGTCCCTGGCCCGTGACCAGAACCCGGAACACGACCGGTGATTTGTGGCTCACGAGCACGTGGGCGACGGTTCCGCGGGTGACGGATGCCAGACGATCGACCATTACGGCGGCAGAGGTCGCGACTCCCGGGGTGGTGCCGGGCGCGCTGGCGGTGACCGTCACAGTGATCGCTCTGCCAGCATCCGCTGCGACCGGAGTATAGGTCGAGGCGGTCGCGTCATCGATGGGTGCTCCGGCGCGATTCCACCGGTAGGTGAGCGTCGGAGAGGTGACACTCCAGGTGCCGGGGGACGCTGTGAGGATGCGGCCGACCGTCGCGGTTCCGCTGATCACGGGAGCGGTGACCGAGGTGATGGCCGGCACGGTGATCGTGAGCGGAACATCGATCGCCGTTCCGGACTGCGGCACAGCGACGGTCAGCATCAGGGTTCCCGCCGGCGTGGCGGTGGGGATGGTGACTGCGACGGACGCCCGGCCGGTCTCATCCCCGAGGTCAACGATCGCGGGGTCGATGGCCGACTGGCCGAGCACGGCGCCGCCAACGCTCACCGTGGCGGTGCCGCTATTCGGCTCGCCGTTCGAAAACAGGAGCGAGGACAGCCCGAGGGTCACGACGTCACCCGGTTTCGCTGCGGCCGAGGACAGGGTGACGCCAACGGCACGCTGTGCATAGTCCGGGGAGGCGACCGGGTTGGCGACGAAATAGTCGACCATGCTCTGCAGGTCGATGTTGCCCGTGTCACCCGCGTTCGTGCCCGTGGCGAGTGTCGAGAAGTTGTCACCGCCGGAGGCGAGGAATGAGTTCGCCACCACCGTGATCGAGTCGGTGGATGCTACGGGCACGCCGTTTAGGGTGATCGCCGTGATGTGGCTACCGGCTGCTGCCGTTGGGTCATAGCGATACTCGAGAGACTTCGACACGCCGAGCTTAAGGAACGGGCGGGTCGAGGCGGCTGGCTGCCACTGCTCCTCGAGCACCTGCTTGAGCTGCGCACCGGTGAGCGTCTTCGTCACCAGGGTGTTGGCGAAAGGCTGCACGCTCGCAGCCTCCTGGTAGGTCACGCGCCCGTCACCATCGTTCGGAGTATTGGCGCTTGCCGTGTACTTGAGGTCGGTCCGAAGCCCTCCCGGATTCATCAGCGCCAACTGCGCTTTTCCGTTCGTGGCCCACAGCTGTACGTCTGCCACGAAGTTGCCGAGCGGGGACTCCCCACCGCGGTTCTCGGTCATGCCGTCCTTCTGGCTCGCCCGGTTGAAGTCGGCGGTGATTGTACCGACGGGCACCGAGCCCCTGTCTTTCGCTGCGGCAGCGGCGGTGGCAACGATTGCCGCGACCGCGGCATCCGGAGCGAATGCCCCAAACAGCGGTTTCACTTCGGAGCTGATACCGAGCAGCGCCTTCGTCGTTGGATCTACCGAGAGCGAGATATGACCGTATTTCTCGCCGTACTTGCCCGCCTGCAGCACCGGACGCGTGCGGTCGGTGCCCGGGATCGGCAGCTGCCAGTTGTAGGCCTGGTGGGTGTGGCCCGACACGATGGCGTCGACGTTGGCGTCCACGGTATTCACGATCTTGCCGAAGGCCGAGTCGCCGGTGGCGCTTGCGAGCGTGGTATCTGCCGCGCCCTCGTGCACCGTCAGGACTATGACATCCGCCTCACCATTTGCCGGGTTGCCGTCGCTGAGCTGGTCGGCCACGCGATTGACCTCGGTCGGAATGTCGCGGAACTCGAGGTTCGCAACCCCCGCCGGACTCACGAGCGAGGGGGTCTCATCCGTCGTCGCTCCGATGAACCCGACGGTCACGCCGCCGGTCTGCTTGAGCGCGTACTGGGCGAATTCGGGCTGGCCGGTCGTTCTGTTGTAAATGTTGGCGCTG
>JANYEI010000104.1 GCA_025363205.1 Frigoribacterium sp. | reverse complement strand
TTGGTGAAGACCATGACACCCGTACTCTGGCAGGTCGTCCGCGCCTATGGTCTTACAGAGGACCAGGCGCAGGATGTCGTGCAGAGCACATGGCTGACGCTCGTCCAACGCTCCGGGTCGATCGTTGACCCGCGCGCGATCGCCGCCTGGCTGTTGACCACTGCGCGCCGGGAGGCGTGGCGCGTGTCCAAACGCAGCGCCGGAAGCATCCCGGTCTCGGACGAAGTACTCGAAGCGGTGGCCAAGCACGAGGTATCGGCCGAGGATATGGCGCTTGCTCGCGAAGCCGACAACAGACTCTGGGCCTGCGTGAAACAGCAGTCCGAACGCTGCCAGCGACTCCTGCGAATTGTCGCTTTCGAACAACGACCCGACTACTCGAAAATCGCCAGTGACCTGGGGATGCCGATGGGGAGCATCGGTCCCACTCGCGGGCGCTGCCTGTCGAAACTACGCGAGGCTCTCGAGCTGGTGGAAGGTGCAGGATGACAATTCACGATGACCCACCCGCATCTGATGACCTGTTCGCGCGCCTCCGACAGCTGTGGCGCTGGCATGATCCGATGCCCGCCGATCTGGTGGACAGGGTGATCGTCACGCTGGCGACCAACACTCTCAGCGTCGAGTACGCCGTGCTCACCATGGTCGAGTCCAGGGGAGCGCCCGTGGGGGTGCGAGGAGTTTCTGAGGTGCAATTGCTCGAGTTCCGCCACGGATCCCGCTCGGTCATGTTGCGGGTCAGTGACTTGGGAGACGGCCGACGCCGTATCGACGGCTGGATCGCACCCGCTTCGCCCCTGTTGGTGAGGCTCGAACAGGACGATGATGATTTCACCACCGCCGCGAGCGCCGAGGGCCGGTTTGATTTCGCCGATATCCCTGCGGGCCGCACACGGATGTGGTTCCAGCCCGACGCGTCTAACGACGGCGTCGGCACGTCACGTCAGGGCTTCACAACAGAGCGTTTCCCACTGTGAGGAGATTGGGTTGAGCGAGCACGGAGGTAAGGAGACAATTCTCGGCAGGCCGCGGCGCCGGCAACGGTGGGACGATCGCTACCCGGCGACGGTCGGCAAGATCCTCGATTCCACCACGAGGACCGTCGAGGGCATTCGAGCACATCCCACCTGTTATCTGCCGGACCGCATCCTCGTGTCCACCCTGGCGGATGTCGCTGAGAGCGCCGAAAGCCTCGGTCGCGTCGCTGGCCAACTGGGCTGGAACCTCACGCGGGATGAGAAGTTCTTGACAGTGGGGGTACCGGAGTCAGACGACGCCCGGAAGGAACGCGTGCAGCGTTATCCCTGGGCCACGGGCGTACTCGGAGTAGCTCGTTTCCTGATTACGGTGCGACCGGGCGAGGCCGTACCCGCGCCGGACGCCTGGATACTGCTGCAGGGCGCGCGAGCGCTTCTCGGGCGTGACGCCCTTCCCGGAGTCGGGCTCGACCACCTGCTCAGCAGCGATTCGATCGGCTCGAACCCGTTCCACTCGACGAACCCGTTCCACTCGACGAACCCGTTCGGGTCGAGCGTGGACGTGGGCGCGATCGAGAGCTACGGGTCCCCGGGTAGCGGGGGACTCCAGCCGGTGGCCTACGCTGGGGCGGCTCCGTATCGGCGCGCACGTTCGGCAAACGAACCGCGGCGCCCGGTCGTGGCGACCCTCGACACCGGGTGTGGGCCGCATTCTTGGCTGGACGGAATCGTCGACACGACGGTTCGCCTCGACGGCGCTCCGATCGGGCATGTCGATCCCACCACGGATCCCGAGCTCGATGGCGACCAGGTCGGCGCGATGGATGGAGCGCTCGACGAGGTGTCTGGCCACGGCACCTTCATCGCCGGTCTTATCCACCAGGCGTGCCCCGAAGCGGACATCGTGGCCTGGCGATGTGTTGACTCCGACGGCGTCATCGTCGAATCCGAGCTCTTAGCAGCCCTCACTGCTATCGCGGTCCTTGTCAGTCGAGCGGCGTCGGGCCTGCCCGGAGGCCTCGGAATCGATGTCTTCTCCCTGTCCATGGGGTACTACCACGAGACTCCGGAAGATGGGCTGTTCGACCCGACGATGTACGAACTCCTCGCCTCGATGGGACGATGCGGCACAGTGGTCACTTGCTCGGCGGGTAACGACGCCACCGATCGACCGATGTTTCCCGCCGCCTTCGCGCCCTGGCAGGGCGGGGGAGGACCGGTGAAACTCAGTGCCGATGTGACAGCGATCGTGTCGGTGCGGGCGCTCAACCCCAATGGCTCGACCGTTGCGCTGTTCAGCAATGATGGACCCTGGATCGGCTGCAGCGCACCCGGCGGTGCGGTGTTCTCCACGATGCCTGCTTTCAACGGTGGCGATCAGCCCCTCGCCCGGGTCGGAAGCGACCTCGGAGGCAGCATCCGAGTGCGGGAATCGATTGACCCGGATGACTTCCGCGGCGGTTTCGCCGTCTGGAGTGGCACCTCGTTTGCGGCTCCGATCGTCGCCGGAGCCATCGCATCCGCTCTTGATGCAGCTTCGCTGCAGCCCTTCGGATCGGGTTCTCTTGCCGACCGGGTAAAAGCGAGTGCCGTTGCCCTGCAGAAAGTTACCGCCGTCGCGCCATAATGGAGAATGCTGTCGGCGGCGGTCCTGTACGAGCGCGGTGTTGAGCACGGAAACGCCGGTCGGCATGCGGCTGCTCGGGCCGCCCTCGATGAGGCGCTGAGGCGCTCGAAGGATGCCGAACTCACTGCCTGCATCACCGGAACGATTGCCTACCTTGTCTCGGAGACCGGCGATCCGGACCGCGCTATCGCACTGTGCCTGTCGGCGTTGGAGACCCCAGGGCTCAGCCGTCACGGCCGCGCTGTGCTTGGCAGCCAGCTCGGGCTGATCGAGCTGCGCCGAGGGAACGGGGATGCCGCACTTCGCTCTCTCACCGCCGCGGTCGCCGACCTTGGCGATGATCCAGCGCGACTGGGGAGGGTGCTGCTCAATCGTGGGCTCGCCTATCTCGAGCGTCGAGAGGTCGTGGCGGCGGAGCGCGATTTCGACGAAGCCTCCGAGGCGTTTCGTCGTAGCGATGAACCCGTGGAGCTGGCCAAAGCCCGTAACAATCAGGGCTACGCAGCGATGCTCGCCGGTGATCTCGTCTCTGCGCTTCGGCTGATGGACGAGTCTCGCCCTGTGCTCGCGGCTCTCTCGCCCGTGGCGCGCGCCACCTGTGATGGGGATCGGGCGGAGGTGCTGCTGAGTGCGGGAATGACGTCGGAGGCGATCGACCTTCTGGTGACGGTTGCACACACCTATGGCCTCCGCGGTCTGCGTCAGGCCCAGGCGGAAGCGGAATTCGCCCTGGCCCGCGCCCTCTTCTTTGACGATCCGGGGCGTTCCGTCCTCGTCGCCAGGCGTTCCGCCCGCAGATTCCGTGCCAGGGGGAGCGAGAGTTGGGCGCTTCGAGCCGAGGCCTTCGCGTTTGGCGCCGTGGTGTCGTCCGGTTCTGCGCGATCCGTCGTCACACTTGGGGATCAGATTGAGGGGACTGCGGCAGAGCTTTCGGCGCGGCATTTCGACGGCGACGCGATCGCGGTGCGGCTGCAGGGCGTGCGACTGCGGCTGCAATCGGGGGATGC
>JANYEI010000069.1 GCA_025363205.1 Frigoribacterium sp. | reverse complement strand
ACAGGTTGCCCGCTAAACAAACTTTTTGAAAAATAACGGTTCGATAACTAGCGCTTCGTTACCATGCTGTTATACAGTTCAGAGGTGGAGGTTGTTTGCTGTGGCAGCCTTCGCGGAATGTGATTGCAGGACACTCTTGGTGCAAGGGAGAGGGTCGGTTTCGTGCCTCTGAAACCGGCCCTCAGTCCTGGTTAACGGGCCATTTCCGCTCTAGCCTCCGCGGCATTCGGGTTCGCCTTCCGTAGAATTGCCTCCGGGTTGAGAGGAGACCCGTGAGCGACAAGACGGCTGCAGTCACCGCGTGGGAAGCGTTGTTTCGCGCCCAGGTATCGGTAATGCGCTACCTGAACGCAGAGTTTCCGGCGGGTGATCTGTCGCTTACCGAGTACGACGTGCTGTTCAACCTGTCGCGCCAGCCCGGTCGCCAGTTGCGAATGAAAGAACTCAATCGGCATCTGCTGCTCACCCAGCCGAGCGTCAGCAGACTCGTGGACCGCCTGGTGACGCGGGGTCTACTCGAGAAATTCCACGACCAGGATGACGCGCGCGGCGTGAATGTGGCGCTCACGTCGGCCGGATTCGAGCTCTTCCGCACTGTGGCCCGCAGTCACATCCGGTCGATCGCCGAGCGCGTGGGCGGCACCCTCAGCATCGCCGAGCTCGAAACGCTGACCGAACTCTGCGACCGCTTGAGGCTCGCAGATCGCAACTGAGTGGATTCACCGCTCCGTTAGTCGTGCGGAGGGCGCGCTTGCTGCTGTCTCCGATGGCGTGCTCGGGACCCGGCCACCACCACTAATGACAGCGGGGACGCCAGAAGAGCGCGAATTACTCGCTGGGGATTGTTTCGCAGGATGCGCAGGAAGCCGGCTTTTCGACGCCCGGGTCTCGCTTCGAACAGCGAAACTGCGAAAATGAGCGGATCGCTCACGCGCTCGAGGACGAGTCTGACCTGGCAATAGACCTCGCTCGGAAGGGTGATTTCGCCCACCGGAACCCCGATTCTCGTAAGGAACGGTCGCAGCGGCTCGATGCCGCGAACATCTGAGACGAGCTGAACGAGGGCGGCCTGCTCTGCCGGAGTCAGGCTGTTGCGAAACATCGAAACGAAGTAGTCGATCTGTGACTCGGCACGGCGATCACGAGCAAGGGCACCCAGCTGATCGTGGCCGGCGACGAGCACTGTGCTGACCCGGTCGAGAGCGGGCACGACGGTACCGCTGATCTGTAGGACCACTCGACGGGACCAAAACAGTTCGAAGACCTGTACTGGGGCAGCATAAAACCCCGGGAGGACGTCGTAAATATCGAGTGGACAGACCAGATCGGGATGAACGACCCGAGTGAAAACCGGTGGCAAAAGCCCACGGGTATGCCCGGGCGAGATTCGTGACCATCCGACCCCCTCGAGCGCCAATACCAGGTGAAGTTGGTGGATGGGCTCGACGAACACGACCGCTGTTGGAGAGACTCTGGGAGAGACCAGTCCGAGCTGAGCGAACATTGGCCCCCCGGCGGCGAGAGTGCGGATGCTGTGCGCCCGGGCGAGCTGAGCGACGACAACGGCGGCGCGGAGCTTATCGCTTCGCAGTCTCGCCTGGTCCGACGAACTCGCCGATGTCCCTGGCGGCTGCTCCGCCGGTATTTCCGCCATGGTGCCTCCTCGCTGCCTCCTCGCTGATACCGTACTAGACCGCCCGCTTTTCAGCGGCGACCTCGTACTGTGGGAGATATGAACCTCCCGCTCGATTCGACCGAACAGCCGACGATCGTCTGGCTGAGGGACGACCTCCGCATCGCCGACAATCCCGCATTGAGTGCCGCAGCCGAGCGCGGTGCGCCGGTCGTAGTGCTATTCCTGCTCGACGAGGTGAGTAGCGGCATCCGTCCTCTCGGAGCGGCTAGCCGCTGGTGGCTACATCACAGTCTCGAGGCTCTTGCCGCCGCGGTCGAACAGCTCGGCGCCACCTTCGTTCTCCGGCGCGGGGCCGCTCTGCCCGAACTGACCCGACTGGCGGCTGACCTCGGCGG
This sequence comes from Frigoribacterium sp., assembly GCA_025363205.1. Lineage (GTDB taxonomy): Bacteria > Actinomycetota > Actinomycetes > Actinomycetales > Microbacteriaceae > Lacisediminihabitans. Next base: position 13,241 of record JANYEI010000069.1, on the reverse strand, counting down.
GGGGGCTGTTTTCTGGAATCGCCGCTACGGCGGACCGCAGAGGAGCGTGGATACCGCGCTCAAGACGAGCCTGCGAGCAACAGGGCTCACAGTCCAGAGTTTTCACGCCAACCTGCTGCATGAGCCCTGGACAGTGACAACGGGATCCGGCACACCGTTCCGGGTATTCACGCCATTCTGGAAGTCCTGCCTCTCCGCCGCTCCTCCCCGCGAACCGTTGCCGGCGCCGACCAGCCTCACCGGCGTAGCGGACGTCGCGAGCGACGAACTGGCCGACTGGATGCTCCTGCCCTCTCACCCGGACTGGGCCGGCGGCATACGTGCCGCCTGGACTCCAGGGGAGAAGGCCGCACATGCCCAGCTCGAAAACTTCGCCGTGCACGACCTTGCCCACTACGACGATGCTCGGGATGCCCCGGGCGGGGAGGCCACCTCCCGCCTATCGCCGTACCTGCGCTTCGGAGAGATCAGCCCGTTTCAGGTTTGGCAGCGTATCCAGCGTGGAGAGCTCACCGCCGCCGCCCGCCACAACGCCTCCAAGTTTCTCAGCGAGATCGGCTGGCGTGAGTTCAACTGGAACATCCTGTTTCACGCGCCTGACCTGCACGAAAAGAACTTCCGCGCCGACTTCGACGCCTTCCCGTGGCCTAAACCCGACCCGCGCGACCTCGCCGCCTGGCAGCAGGGTCGTACCGGCATCCCCCTCGTCGACGCGGGAATGCGCGAGCTCTGGCAGACGGGCTTCATGCACAACCGGGTGCGGATGGTGGTGGCATCCTTTTTGATCAAGAACATGCTCGTGGACTGGCGAGTCGGAGAACGGTGGTTCTGGGACACTCTCGTCGACGCAGACGAGGCGAGCAATCCGGGCAACTGGCAATGGGTCGCGGGATCGGGAGCGGATGCCGCGCCATACTTTCGCATCTTCAACCCGCTGTTGCAGGCGGAGAAGTTCGACAGCAAAGGCGTCTACCAGCGCCGCTATATTCCCGAACTCGGCACACCGGCGTACCCACAGCCGATCGTGGACCTCAAGAAGTCCCGGAACGATGCCCTCGCCGCGTACGAACTGGTGAAACGAGCCAGCAACTCCGCCTGATCAGAATCCGCATCGGGCCTCTCACGCGGCCGACCCACCGGCGAAGTGGGGCGACACTGCTATGACCGCGGACGCCCCCCGATAGTGGAGACGGCGAGCGCGCCAGCTCGAGCTCCGGCGGATGCGGCCGCCATGGCCCCCGCGCCGGACACCCAAGCGGCGAGGAATCCAGCCGCGAAGGCATCCCCCGCTCCGGTGGGATCGACGATCGCCACCGGAACCGCCGCCACCATGGTGGTGGGCATTCCGCGCTCGACCACCACGACACCGGCCGTGTCAAGGGTGAGGGCGACGACATCGAAGCGCTCGCCCAGCCGCTCCGCGATGTGAATCGGGTCGTCAAGACCGGTGAGAACCCGACCCTCCTCCAGATTGGGGAAGAACAGGTGGGCGCCCTCCACGCTCTCCAGAAAACGGTCGACGCCGAAGTCCGTGATGAATCCCGAAGAAGCGGGATCCACCGAGATACGCACGCCGCGGGCCGTTGCTCGCCACACGAGGTTGCGCAGCGAGGACTGGTCGGGCTGAGAGAACACACTGTAGCCGGTGAAGTGCAGTACCGCGGCCCCGCTGAGCAGTCGGTCGGTGACAGCATCCGGAGTCAGCTTTGCGTTCGCGCCTTTCTCGGTAAGCATGGTGCGGCGTTCCCCAGAGACGATCACGATGATGGCCCCGGTGGGCAATTCGTCATCGCCAAGGAGATAGGGGGTGACTCCGTTACCGGCGAGCAACGCACTGTGCCGCGCCACATCCTCCGCCGCCACTAAGCCGACGAAGTCGACGGATGCCCCGAGCGAACCCATCCACGCCGCGGCATTCGCCGCCGAGCCGCCGGCCCGATGACGAATGGAGGATGGCGTGTCCGTGTCCTCGCGAATCTCGCCGGCCGGCACCACGACAACGTCGTCCACCACGTCGCCGAAGACGACAATGCGCTGGGGGTTATCGCGGTGATCAGCCAAGCGCCGACCATTCGATCGCGATCTGCGCCGCCAGCCGCACATTGTTGCGGGCGAGGTCGAGGTTGACCTCGAGGCTGCGGCCCTCCGACGCGTGCACGATGTAACTGAGCAGAAAAGGCGTGACCGCCTTTCCGTGCATCCCCGCCACATCGGCGGCGGCGAGCGCCTCGATCAGCACCCGGTCGTGCTCGGTCGGATCCCACTGCTGTTCACGTGGGATCGGGTTGGCCACCACGATGCCCTGGCCGTGGCCGAGGGCGTCCTGGCTGCGCATGATCGCGGCGACCTGGGCGGCCGACTCGACAGACCAATCGATCGTGTAGGCCGACTCGGTGAGCCAGAAGCTCGGGAAGACGGTGGTGCGATAGCCCACGACCGGCACACTCAGGGTCTCGAGCCGCTCGAGAGTTGCGGCGATGTCGAGCACCGACTTCACCCCGGCGCTCACGACCGTGACCGGGGTCACCGCCAGGGTGCAGAGATCGGCGGATTCGTCGAAGGTGGTTCCGGCCCCGCGATGCACGCCGCCGAGGCCGCCGGTGGCGAAGACCCGCACTCCGGCGAGCGAGGCGAGATGCGCCGTAGCCGCTACCGTGGTGGCTCCGGATGCTCCCACCGCCGCCAGCATCGGCAGGTCGCGCACGCTCGCCTTTGCGAGATCCTCCTCCGCAATGCGGCGAAGCCCGTCGCAATCCAGCCCGATCTGCGGTATCCCGTCGAGCACGGCGATGGTGGCCGGGGTGACGTCGGCGTCGCGCAGGATCTGCTCGAACTCCTTGGCCGCCTCGTGGTTGCGCGGGCGCGGAAGCCCGTGGGAAATGATCGTGGATTCCAGCGCTACGACAGGGCGCCCGCTCTCGAGGGCCTCTGCAACTTCGGCGGAGACGAGGTACGCGGGGTGAGGTGCTGTTGTCATTGAACTTCAGACTATCGGCGGCGGTGCCACGGGACATCCGCCGCCGCTCCCGGTGTTTGCGAACGTTGCCATCGGAGCTGATGGTACCGCTTGGAATCGGCCGCGAGCTCCTCCCTGCCGGGCCTTCACTCGATGGCAACATCGACATGCCGATTTCTGTTACTCCCCCGCCACGGTGGCACAGAAATCGGCATTTCGATGGACGGGGAATCTGGCCAGCGCGGCACACTTATGCTTGATCGGTGCTTACTGTAGTGATCCCCTGGCGCTCCCAGCCCTCCCGGCTGGCGGCTATGGGCGCCGTCGTGGACTGGTACGCGCAAAACCTCGGGGATGTCGACATCCGCACCATCGATTCTGAGGACCAAGTCTTCAACCTTGCTCGTTGCCGAAACCTCGGCATCGACTCGATCGCGGATGCCGAAGAGGTGATCGTGATCAACGACGCAGACACCATCCCTCAGCTCGAACCACTGCTCGAGGCGATCGCGGCGGCCGCGACCTCCGGCCTGGTGCACCTGCCCTACACGCGCTACCACTGGCTCGGCACGCCCGGCACCGCCCAGTTCACTGCCGGCACTGACCTCGACCAGTGTGACTTCGAACTGGTGAACGGAGCCTGCTCCGGGGTATATGTCACCACTCCGCAGAGCTGGTGGAGCCACGGCGGCCAGGACGAGCGTTTCCGCGGCTGGGGCTTCGAAGACGCAGCCTGGTACGTGGCCCACGAGACCCTGCTCGACGAGGCCCCCCGCCGACACGAGGGAGTCGTCTATGCGCTAAACCACGCGGCGCAGGCCCGCGAGGGTGACCAGTACGACGCGAATGCCGCTCTCATGGAGCAGTACCGCGGGGCCAAGTCGAACCGAGTTGCGATGCGTCAGCTCGTCGGAAGCGACATCACCGCCGAAAAGGCCCGGCGGCTTCCCACCTCCTGACGCAGCCCCGCGGAGAGTGTCGCGAGCGCTGACCGCGCCGGCAGGTCGAGTGCCCACCGCACGGCATTCGCCAGCTCGGCGACAGTCGCCGTGTTGGGGGGCAGTACGACGCCAAACCCCGCGTCCTCGAGGGCCGCTGCCCCGGCAAATTGGTCGGTCGAGAACGGCAAAACCACCAGCGGAACCCCCATCGTCATCGACTCGGTGACGCTGTTGTTGCCGCCGTGCGTCACCGCGGCCGCGGCCCGCTCGAGCAGGGTCACCTGCGGGAGGAACTCCCGCACAAGCCAATCGACCGGCAGCTCGCCGAGCTCCGCACGGTCCGCCGAACCGGTGGCGATCGCACCGCGGATTCCCACCCGGCGCAGCGCCGCGCAGACGCGGGCGAGCACATCCGCCCGCACGGAGAGGAAACTGCCGAAGCTCACGTAGACGAAGGGTTTGTTGCTCTCGGCGAGCCAGGCATCCACCTCCGCATCGCGCGCCTCTACCCGCACGGCTGAGCCAAGGAACCGATGGGGCGGCAGGATCGCCGTGCGCGCGGGCGCCGAGAGTTCGGCAGGGTAGTTGAGCAGAAGCAGGTCACCGTGCTCGCCGAAGGCGCTGGTCGACGCAGGGGCATTCGGGGCGAGCTGGGCGAGGGCGGAATTCCACTCGGCGGTGAACGATTCGCTCACTCGATCACAGAGCTCTCGCAGCATCCGCAACTCATCGGCCGAGGGGTCGAACGCCGCGGGCCAGGCCGGCGGAAAGCCGTACACCTCGTCACCGACAGGCAGGGCGGACGGATGCCCGAGCACCACATCCGCATACGGCACTCCGGCGGCCACGAGGGCCAGCCTCGCGCTGAACGCAAGGTGGTCGACGATGATCGCGTCTGGCTGGATTTCTGAGACGACCGCGTGCACTTCGCGGGCGACTCGCACCGGCTCCCACATGAGGTCACTGAGGCGCGCCTCGGCCTGGAATGCGAGGGTCTCAACCATGCCACGACGGGTGGCGTCGAAGAACCCGCGCAGGGCGTCATCTTCACCGGTGGGCTGTTGTTCGGCGCGGATCACGCCGGGGTTTGAGCCTTTGCCGAGCCGGAGGTTGATGCGTTCGAAGCCAAACGACTCGACGATATCGGCCGTCGCCGGACCGGTAGCCACGACAACCCGGTGGCCAGCGTCACGCCACGCTGTTCCGAGGGTCGCAAGCGGCAGGAGGTGCGAGGCGTAGTCGGGACTGATGATGAGGAGGGTCACAGGGCCGCGAATGACCAGCCCCGCGATTCACTCTCCTCGTCCTGCACGCCCTGGTAGACATTCGACAGGGCGCGAGCCATCGCCTGAATCGTGAAGCTCTCCTCCACTGTGGCCCGCGAAGCCGCGGCCCGATCGGCGGTGTCTTCGGCGATAGAGGCGTCGAGAGCCTCAGCCATCGCGCTTCGGAGCGGAGCAACATCCCAGGTCGGAGCCAAGAAGCCGGTGACACCCTCCTCCACATATGTAGCCGGCCCGCCGCCATCGGGGGCCACGACGAGAAGTCCTGAGCCCATCGCCTCGAGCAGCGCGATGCCGAACTCTTCTTTCAAGCTGCCGCAGACATAAATGCCGCGCGGTGCCGCAAGCCCAGGCATGCCGAAACGGGCAGCCGCCACCCAGCGGGCGACAGTGTCGTTGCGGCGATGACCTGACAGCACCAGCCCCGCCTCGAAGCGACATTCGGGAGGGATGATCGCGTCCATCAGCTCGAGCTGTTCACGTTCGTCAGCAGAAGGGTCGACGAGGTTTCCGCCGATCAGCAGCAGGTTAGCCCGGTCGGCGAGCGGCCCATTCGCCCAGGCGTCCACGATAGTGGCCATCCCCTTGACGCGATGGAAACGGCCGATGCTCACCAGCAGCGGCAGGGTGCGACGGTGCTCGGGCAGTTTGACGAGCAGGTCCCGCAGCTCCTGCAGCGCGGGCGTCGCGGGCTGGCCGGCTGCGTGGTTGGCGCCCTCGATCACGGCCCGGTCAACGACTTCGAGATCGATGCCCTCCGGCACGGTCGAGTGCCGCTCCGGGTGCGCGGTGATGTCGATGCCCACGAGCTCACGCATATCGCGTTCGAGCGAGGGACGGGGAAAGAGCACGGTGTGCGCGGCGTTAGCGGCGAGCTGCTGCACCAGGTGCGTGCGGAACCAGAAGTGCTCGACCTCGTCCACCTCCCCGAAATTCTGCCGGGTCAGCCGACCGGAGAGGTCGAGCGAGTGGATGACCGCATGCGGGTCGGGCGCCACCGTGAAGACGACCGGAATATCGAGCTCGCGCGCGACGTCCGCGGCGGCGAGGCTGCCAACATCCGCCATGCGCAGGTGCAGCAGGTCGACTCCGCCGGCGGCACGCAGCATACGACGGATGCCTCGGCGAGCGGCCACCCGCAGCGGCCAGGCGCTGGCGGACTGCACTGGCCCGCTCAGCAACGGCACGTGCCCGTAGTCGTGACCCCATTCTCCGGCACCGATGTCGACGACGCTCTGCAGGGCATCGGCGACCGATCCTCGCGAGAGGGTGATGACGCGCTCGACCCGCCGTGACGCGGTTTCGTCCGCGACGAGAGCATCCCCAAGGCGCACAAGAAGGGTGGCGATACCGCCGTTATCGCCGCTGCCAGCCTGGGTGAGCCCGGCGTCGAGGTCGGCGTGGAGGAAGAGCTGGGCGATGGTGAGACCGTGGCGCGAATCACCGGCAGGAGCGGATTCGGGCTCAAGGTCGACGAGAGAGAGGCGCGCGACATCCGCGAGATAGCCGTCGGACCGGGCCAGGTCGTCGAGCGCGGCCACGATCTCGCGATCGCCACGCCGCTGGCCGAGGGCGGAGACCGCCGCGACTCGCACCGTTTCCTCCTCGCGGGTATCGGTGGCGATGCGCAGGAGCGCCGGTGTCGCGACGGACTTTCGAACGAGGCCCAGGGTTTCTACGAGTCGGTAGCGAGCGCCAGGCTCAGTCACGCCGAGGAGGGCCGACTCGAGCCCAATCGCCACGTGCTCCGCCACGGGAGAACCCCACTGCTCGAGAGTGCGCTGGGCGAGCATGCCACCGAAGCCGCCGTCGGACACCAGGCCGATGAGGCGCCCGACGGTGTCGAACCGCGGGAGTCGCAGGCTGAGGGCCCAGGCCGCATGCTCGCGCAGAAATCCTCGGCTGCTCGACAGCAGACGGGACAGCGCAATGTCGGCCTGCTCGTCGAAGATCTGCGCAAGGGCATGCGTCGCGGCGATGGCGGCGACCTGGTCTTGGCTGTTCAGAGCCGACCTGAGCACCCGCACGGTGCGCGGCCCCCCGTCGCGACTCGCCTCGAAGGCGAGGTCGTCGGCGAGGCGCATCGAATCGACAAGCCGGTCCGCTTGCAGTACTGCGTCAAGAGATGTCTGGATGCCCACATCCCCGATAATAAGCGGCCATTCGCTGGTAAAACGATGGGCTTGTGCTGAGCGTTCGTCGCATGCTAGGTGACGGCGGGAGGGGTCCGACGTTCCCTTTCGCCCGGCCCGGACTCGGACTGCGCAGGGGCCGCCACCCCGGGATGTCCCGGCGGCCACGTGACCTCGCGGCGGGGGAGATGACTCCCGCCGTGAGGCTTGCGCGCGTCCACGAGGGGGCGTATCCCCCGCCACATGACCTCTGCCGACTCGGACTGGGACTCGGACTCCGTCTTCGGCAGGGGGCTGTCACCTCAGGGCGTCCCGGCGGCCACACGACCTCGCGGCGGGGGACATGACTCCCGCCGCGAGGCTGGTGCGCGTCCACGAGCGGGCGTATCCCCCGCCACGACCGGGCAACCGGGCAACGGGTAACCGGGCAACCGGGGAGGGCAACGCCCGCGCGCCTCACCGGCGGAGCGGATGCAGGCGCTGGTTCGGCTAGCGTGGGGAGGGCTCGCGCGGTGCGATGCCGCCCTCGATATTTCGGAGATTCACGTGCGAGTAGTAGCAATCGGCGATGTCGGCGTGATCGACAAGATGATCCACATCGGCGACGAAGCGATGTTCGAGGCCCTCGTGGATGCGCTGCGGGCACGCGGGCTGGATTCCGTGGTCGCGGTTTCGGCTAATCCGGCCGAGACCAGCGAACGATACGGCGCCGGGGGATTCACAGTCGAATCCGTGCGCGGCATCGGATTTGCCCCAACGGCCGGTGGTCGCGCCGCTCAGGAGGATCGACTCGACCGGGTGCAGCGCACCGCCGCCGGGGAGACCGGCCTCTTGCCTGACGACGACTCCGCCCACGCCCTGATCCACGCTATCCGAAGCAGCGACGGCGTCGCGGTCACCGGAGGCGGCAATCTCGCCTCGACCTGGCCCTCCCACATCTTCGAACGTCTGGCGATCGCCAGCATCGCGGAAGCTGTCGGTAAACCAGTCGTCGTGAGTGGGCAAACCCTCGGCCCAGACCTCACCGGCGACGACTCCGCGATGGTCGCCCGCCTGCTCGGCCTCGCTCGGCTGGTGAGCGTGCGCGAGTCAGCCTCGCTCGCGGTCGCAGATCGCCTCGGTGTGCCGGCCGATCGGCTGCAGCTCAATGCCGACGACGCCAGCTTCCTGCTCGATGACGCGCTTCCGGCGCTTCCGTATTGCGTGGTCACGCTCGCCAATCATGTCGGGGATGCCGACCGTGATGCGGTGATCACGTCCATCGCCGACCTCCTCGACGAGGTCGTCGACAGTACCGATCTCGACATCCTCTTCCTCGCCCACTTCGGCTCTCTCGACGATTCCCGCGTGCGCGGCGACTCGGTCGTGCACGAGCGGGTGATGGCGCAGATGGAATCCCGACGTGTGATTGCGATCGTGCCCCCGGATGCCGCAGCCGCAGCCCGCATCGCCCGCTCGGCCACGCTTGTGATCACCAGTCGATACCACCCCGCGGTCTTCGCAGTACCGGCCGGAGTCACTACCATCGGCATCCCGGTCGACGACTACACCACCGTGAAACTCACCGGTGCGCTGCAGAATTTCGGGCAGGACGGCATCCTGCCGGTGAAAGGCCTGCTCGCCGGCGACGGGCCTGCTTTGCTCGCCCGAGTCTGGGAAGCGCGGGATGCCACGGCCATCGCCGGGCGCAGCATCGCCGCTACCAAGCGCGCGGCAACCGCTGGCTGGTGGGACCGCGTTGCGGCGGCTCTGCGCCCGACATCCTGATCCGCGTATCTGTGGCGGCGTTATCCACTTTGATGCGCCACACACAATTCTGTGAAGACACGGGCGTGATCTGCGACTAATCGGGAGCACAGCAGATTCATCGCCGATGCACGGATCATGCTGCCGTTCTTAATGCCGAGATGCTCCACGGACTCGGGGATACGGGCCCCACGGAGCGAAAAGCTGAATCAGGTTCGCTTCACCTCCCCGGAGCTTGGTGCCCATCAGAGCGGCTTGGACGCCTCTGAAATCATTACTCACAGGATGGGTTTGCCGATTCGCACACCGATGCATATATATTGATGAAGCAAGGTGTCGCTCGTTAGCTGAGGCTCCTTCGCGGAAACATGCCAGCGACCCCAAACGTCGAGAGACGCCACGGGTTAGGACAGGCCGCCCCGGCTTAAGGGGCCGCCCCGATTGGCTCCCCGTCTGTGCGGGGTTGACGTCGCGGAGTGCCAAAGGTCTTACGAGGAGAGACAGGTCCGCTCATTCCGAGCGGCGCTCTCCGGACGCGGCGCAGCACTCTGGGAGGTAGTCGATGAGCGACGGTCATGAACCCACGCCCCGCACCCTCCCCCGCGCCTGAACGATACCGGCTGTTTACCGAGCCTGGTTAGCATGGCGGGGTCTGTGTGCGTGGCGCCCCTCCCGCACCCGGCTTGTACCCCTGTTGCGGACTCTCCCACCCGTTCCTGAACCCCGCGTCCGCGGGAAGAAATGGTCCTTCATGACCTCGACACCCAATACCAAATCAATACCAACTTCGCACGAGTCCGCAGCGCTCGATTCAGCGCATGTCGGCAACATCGAGGGTGCCTTCGGCACCATCCAAGTGGGGGACGACGCTCCACGGACCAAAATGTCCGCGAAGCTGCGCACCCTGGTCGCCATCGTCGGACCTGGCCTGATCGTGATGGTGGGCGACAACGATGCCGGCGCGTTCGGCACCTATGCCCAGGCCGGACAGAATTACGGCACCAGTCTGCTCTGGGTCTTGCTCCTGCTGGTTCCTGTGCTGTACGTAAACCAAGAGATGGTGGTGCGGCTGGGGGCCGTGGCCGGAGTGGGTCACGCGCGCCTGATTCTCGAACGGTTCGGCAAATTCTGGGGCGCGTTCAGCGTCATCGACCTGTTCATCCTGAATGCGCTGACGATCGTGACTGAGTTCATCGGAATCAGCCTGGGACTGACCTACCTTGGCATTCCGCGAATCCCCGGCATCATCGTGGCCGCCGTGTTCGTGATCGGGGCGGTCAGCACCGGATCGTTCCGCCGTTTCGAACGGCTGTGCATGATCCTCATCGCCGGCTCCCTGCTACTGGTCCCCCTGGTGATTATCGTGCACGCCCCGATCGGACAGATCGCCCAAGGATTCTTGATCCCCGGCTTCCCACCCGGGGCTGAACTGTCGACCGTCACTCTGTTGATCATCGGGATCGTGGGAACAACGGTCGCCCCGTGGCAACTGTTCTTCCAGCAGTCCTATGTCATCGACAAGCGAATCACTCCCCGTTTCCTGAACTACGAAAAAGTGGACCTGTGGATCGGGATCGTGATCGTCGTCGTCGGGGGCACAGCGATCATGTCGGTGGCCGCGGGGGCGTTCGGTGGCACTCACGGCTTCGGCAACTTCACTGATGCTGGCGGGGTCGCCAGCGGGCTGGCGAAGTATGTGAGTAAGGCGGCGGGGATCCTGTTCGCCGTCGCCCTCATCGATGCGTCCGTGATCGGCGCCGCAGCGGTGGGGCTCTCCACCTCCTACGCACTCGGTGACGTATTGGGCCTGAAGCATTCTCTGCACCGAAAAGTGTCGGAGGCCAAAGGGTTCTATGCCGCCTTCGCCGGCATCCTCGTCATCTCAGCCACCATCGTGCTCATCCCGGGCAGCCCGCTCGGACTCATCACGGTCGGCGTGCAGGTATTGGCTGGCGTGCTGCTGCCCTCAGCGACCGTCTTCTTACTGCTTCTCTGCAACGACAAAGCTGTGCTGGGACCATGGGTGAACGGGAAAGCCTTGAACATCTTCACCGCTGCGGTCATCGCAGTCTTGGTGATCCTGTCCATTGTCCTCACCGCCAGTGTTCTCTTCCCGGCGATCAGCTCAGCCGCGATCATCGGAATCCTGATCGGCGGAGCAGCCGTCGCAATACTCGCCGGAATCACGTTCGCCATCATCCGAACCGTGCGGCCCGCCGCCCCTAGCGCTGACACCGTCGACCGGCGAGAACGACCAACCTGGCGGATGCCCCCCATCGCGTTGCTCAGTACTCCGAAACTCTCCGGCGGACGACGCTTGGGCCTGACCGTGCTCCGCACCTATCTGCTGCTGGCCATGGTTCTGGTCATCGTCAGAGTCGTGCAACTGGCCACCACCCACTAACACCCCCATAGTCACTTGCACCCCGTTCGGTGCAGAATTAGACAAGCTCCCGAAAGAAGACCCCATGAGCAATACAACAACCGTGCCGGAGACGTCTCCCCCGATCTACCTCTCCGCCCTGCTGCGGGACGCCGTCCTTGACGTCGAGGGGAAAACCATTGGCACCCTCGCAGACGTGATCGTGCGCCTCCATCCGGACCGCTATCCGCCGCTGACCGGGCTGGTCATGCGGGTCGGCCCCAACACCGTGTTCGTCCCCATGACCGCAATCACAAGAATCGACAACAACCGGATCAGCCTCGGCACCGCCAAGCTGGACTTGCGCCCGTTCGAGCGACGGGACGGCGAAGTTCTCCTCAAAGAAGCAGTCCTCGGCCACCGCCTCATCGACGTCGACCGGGCGACACTTGTGCGCGCTTACGACGTCGCTATCACCGCCAGCCCCGAGGGATGGGTAGCGATAGGGTTGGACGTTCACAAACGCGGATGGCTGGGGCGTGCCAACCATCAAGAACACCCCGTCAGGGACTGGAAATCCTTCGAAGCTCTTATTGGGCATGAAGCATCGATCAATGTTCGATCCGGTTTCCGCAGGCTTCGTGGGCTTCGGCCCGCGCAAATCGCCGACCTGATCGAAAGCGCATCGGCCAAAGAGCGCAACGACCTCCTCGACCACCTCCACAACAACCCCGACCTCGAAGCCGACGTCTTCGAGGAACTGGAAGAAAACCATCAAACCCAAGTCCTCAAAGCCCGAAGCACCGAGGAAATCGCAGACGTGTTGAGCCGGATGCGCACCGATGACGCCGTAGACGCAATCCTCGATCTTCCCCAAGACAGGCGACGTCCCGTCGTCGACGCACTCCCTGAAACAAAGCGTGCTGATGTGCTCCGGCTCATGCGGTACCAGGACGGCAGTGCCGGTGGACTCATGGGAGTCGAATACCTCGCCATCGAACAGCACAAGAGCATTGCCGAAGTGCTGCAAATTGTTCGGACGGCCACCTCTCAACAACCGGAGGCGCTCACGACGATTTACAGCATCGACACCGAGAAGCGGCTTACGGGAAGCCTCAGCCTGGTGAGGGCAATCCAAGCTGACCCCAGCGAACGCCTCCAAGACATCTCCGACCCGGAGCCCGTGCATGCAGACCCGCGCGATGATCTCATCGACATCGCCAACCTCATGGCCGACTACAACCTTTTGAGCCTTCCCATCCTCGACGATGAAGGACGCATCCTCGGCGTCATCACCGTTGACGATGCACTCGAAGCAACAATCCCGGAGGACTGGCGACGCCGCGACCGGCATTACCACGCCACCACCCAAGGAGACCAGCCCCGCGTTGAACAGTAGTTTGGCCAAGACTGAGCAAAGGGTGACGGGTCACACCAAATCACGGCGATTCGGGTGTAATTACACGAGACACCGCTCCATCTGTACTGACTGCGCGTGCGATGTCGAGGGAGAAAACCGCCTTGAGCATCTTCCCTTCGGCATCACGGCTGGGGCGGACACGATCTCTCCTGTCACGGGACGGGGTGTCCTCACCGACCTATGAAACGGGCTACCGACCCTGGCGAGTCGATAGCCCGTTCAGATTAGGCGGTAAGTGCGCGCCGATTGTTCGATCAGTGGCCTGAGTCGCCGTTCTCTGCGCTGTCTGCCGAGTCATGGCCGGCGTCGTCACCGGACTTTGCGCCGTGGTTGTCGCTGACATCGTGTCCTGCCGCGTCGTCCGACACTCCGACGTCGCTAACCTCGATGGTGTCGCCGAC
>JANYEI010000229.1 GCA_025363205.1 Frigoribacterium sp. | reverse complement strand
ACTTTGACCTTGTAGCTTCCTGCGAGCGGCACTGCTGTGAGGCACGAATGCTCACACAGCGTCGCAGCACGGTGATCTGTTCACCATTCCCCTCTTTCAATGGCACCTGAATGGGGGTGGTCGAGGCGTGGCTTCAGTCTGAACAATGAGATAGTGTCTAGTTCAACTCAGCTGTTCTTGTTGTATCGCCCGAAAGAGACAACATGTGCCCAGCGGCATCGACTGAACCTCGAGCACCCCCATTCAGGTGCCATTGAAAGAGGGGAATGGTGAACAGATCACCGTGCTGCGACGCTGTGTGAGCATTCGTGCCTCACAGCAGTGCCGCTCGCAGGAAGCTACAAGGTCAAAGTCGACCACACGAGATGCAGGTTGCGCCATGGGTAATCATCCCCATGGTCTGGCCTCGTCAGCCGACATAGATTCATGCCGATCCCCGCCGGGGCTCTCGAGGGGAGACTGCTGCGTGACATTCTTAGCCCGCCTCGGTCCGGCAAAACGCGCGGTTTTCTCTTTTTCAGGTATTGTCGCTGTCGCATCGATCGTCGTTGCAGCGGCCATTGTGTACCAGGGGTTCACCTCCACCCAAGTCGCGTTGAACGACGGCGGGGTGTGGGTGGTCAACTCGAAACAGTTGATGCTCGGTCACCTCAACTTCCCTTCTCAAACCTTGGATTCCGGTCTGAAGTCCAAGACGAGCGACTTCACGGTGCTCCAACACGGCGGCACCGTCCTGCTCCATGATGAGACAAACTCGACCCTTGCGACGGTGAATCCGGCCTCCGTGACGGTGAATTTGAACGCCGCCAGGCTGCCGGCGGGCGCGCAGGTTGCGCTCGGCGCGACCACAGTCGCAGTCGTTGCCTCCGGATCGGGGAAGGTCTGGGTCTCAGCGGCAGGATCAGTCGATAACTTCAGCCAGTCTTCGAAGACTGCTCTCGACTTGGGAAGGGGCGGAGTCGCCACTGTCGGGATCGATGGCACCGTCTATGGCGCGTCGCCGATAAAGGGCAAGCTTTACGCTCTCCGCGTGGACTCCAGCGGATCGGTGACCTCCACGACCGAAACTGTCCTCCCCGGTGTCGGCCCGAGCGCGACACTGACCATCACTGCAGTCGGCAACCAGCCCGTTGTTCTCGACAGCACTACGAATCACCTCATCACTTCGCAGGGAAGCCCTGTCAGAGTTGCGGCGCAGAGCGTGCTGCAGCAGAGCGGTCCAGCAAGCGACCGTGTCCTTGTCGCCACACCCACAGCGTTGATCGAGCAACCTCTCGCCGGCGGGACTCCCACTGGGAAATCCGCTGGAGCCAGCGGAACGCCGGCTGCACCGGTGTTCCTCAACGGTTGCGCGTATGCAGCGTGGGCGGGTTCCGGCCGGTACCTGAGGGACTGTGTCGGAACGGCCGGTGGTATTGCCGCCACCATCATCGCGGGGGCGACAGCTGCTTCCGCCTTCGTCTTTCGGGTGAATCGTGACGTTGTCGTCCTCAACGACATCACCGGCGGCAACGTCTGGATGCTGGACAAGAGCAACAACCTCGTTCGTAACTGGCAGGACATTGAGCCCGCTACCGACCTGAGTCAGAACAACTCAGACAAGAGCAATCCGAATACCACTCCTCCGGACCGCAGCCAGTCCAACCGCCCGCCGATCGCCCAGGATGACTCCTTCGGCGTCAGAGCCGGTCGGACCACGATTCTGCCGGTGCTTGACAACGACAGCGATCCCGACGGGGACGTTATGACCGCCGCTCTGGAGGGTCCGAATCCCTCTGTCGGGACGATCGCCGCCATCAACGACGGTGCACAGCTCCAACTCACCGCTGCGCCGGACGCCAGCGGAACGTCAACATTCAAGTACACCGTCTCCGATGGGCGCGGAGGCGAAGCGCAGGCGACAGTCACCCTCACCGTCAGCCCGGCCGGGAGCAACAAACCTCCCGTCGAACGACGTGTCGCAACGGTCCTCGTCGAGCAGGGGGCCACCGTCACCTACAACGCCCTGCCGGACTGGAATGACCCCGACGGGGACGTGCAATTCCTCAAGGGCGCGACCGCAACGGGCGGTGACCAGGTCCGGTTCACGCCAGACGGCACCATCACGTTCGCTGCTCTCAGCCAGAATACGGGACTCGTGTCGGTCCCGATTTCGGTATCGGACGGCATCGCCAGCACGACGGGTACCGTCAACTTCGACGTCCGACCAGCGGGCAGCCTCAAACCGCAACCCAATGCCGACCACGTCACAACCAAGGTGGGCCAACTGGTCACCGTCTCTCCGCTGCTGAACGACGTCAGTCCCAGTGGCTTGCCCCTTCGCCTCGCGCAAGTATCCTCGGCGGTCGGGGCACAGATCGTCCCGGATACCGCCGCGGGCACTTTCAGCTTCCTATCCACCGTCGCCCAGACCTACTACCTCACCTATATCGTGACGGACGGTCCGAACCAGGCAACCGGTCTCGTGCGCATCGACGTGGCGACCTCTGCTCCAGACAATTCTCCGCCGGTCGCCGTTCGCGACATCGTGTACGTTCCATCCGGCGGAAATGCGGTCGTCGATGTACTTGCCAACGACTCCGATCCGGCCGGCGGTGTCCTCGTCGTGCAATCGATCCAAAACCCTGCCGCATCCGGTGTGGCGGTCGTGATCCTCCAGCACCGACTCCTCCGCGTGTCCGATCAGGCCGGAATCGGCGCGCCAACAATATTTACTTACACCGTCTCTGACGGAACAAAGTCAGCAACAGCCGATGTCGAAGTCATCCCCGTACCGACCCCGCGAACAGACCAACCCCCCGTGGCAGCCCCGGACTCGGTGACGGTGCGCGCAAACGACTACGTCACCATCCCCGTGTTAGCTAACGACAGCCACGCTGCCGGGACGACGCTTTCTCTCGCACCGACTCTCGCCGAACCACTTGACGTCCCATCGTCGGGCACCCTGTTCATGTCGGGCAACGATCTGCGCTTCCAAGCAGGGCCGGCCACGAAGGCGACCACCGTGCACGCTACCTATGTCGCAGTGGACAACCTCGGACGTAGCTCCGCCGCTCAAGCCACCATCAACATCCTGCCGGCCACGCTCACCCGGAATGACCCGCCGCAACCACTGAGCGTGACCGCGCGGGCACTGGCCGGAACGACCGTCCGGATCCCGATTCCGCTTGACGGAATCGACCCCAACGGCGACTCCGTCACCCTTATTGGGCAAGCCACCGCACCGACTAAAGGACGGATCGTGAGTGTCGGGCAAACCTGGCTCGACTACTTGGCCTACCCCACCTCTTTCGGCACGGACACCTTCACCTACCAAGTCGCCGACCATCTCGGTGCGACCGCCGTCGGCCAGATCATGGTTGGCATCGCTCCCGCAAACGCACAAAACCAGCCTCCTGTTGCCGTGAACGACACCCTCATCATGCGACCCGAACGCCTCGTCTTCGTCGACGTTCTCGCCAACGACAGCGACCCCGACGGTGACCCCCTGACTCTCGTCCCCGGCGGACTGACCGTCCCGGCTGGGATCACCGCAACGATCTCCGACGGAGGAATCCTCGTCACGGCATCCCAGAGCACTTCGCAGAAGGTCATCCAGTACACGGTCAGCGACTCTCACGGGTCGGAAGCGGTCGGCACGCTGAGAGTCACCGTCGACCCGAACGCCCCGCTGCTCCCACCGATCGCGCAAGATGACGTCGTGTCGTGGTCACAGGCCGCCGGAAAGCAGCACGTGGACGTAGCAGTCCTCACCAACGACTCCGACCCGAACGGAACCGCCAGCGACCTGTCGGTGTCGCTTTCGGGACCCAGCGCCGCGAACGCACAAGTCATCGGGAAGACGGTCCGAGTAACCCTCGAAAAAATGCCGCAGGAGATCCTCTACACCGATACCGACGGTGACGGCCTCAAAACCTCCGCGTTCATCCTCGTTCCCGGGCTGAGCGATGAATACCCATCGCTGAAAGCCGATGCTCCCGCCGTCAGCGTCAAAAGCGGGCAACCGATAACGCTCAACCTGGGACAGTTTGTGATTGTGGCGCCAGGCAAGTCGCCACGAATCACCACGGTTGCGAATGTGACCGCCGTGCACTCCAACGGGAGCCCTCTGGTCAAGGACCAGAACACTCTCGTGTACACCTCAGCGGCCAGCTACGTCGGACCCGATTCGATCAGTGTCGAAGTGACCGACGGAACTGGTCCGGATGACCCTCACGCCCACAAGGCGGTCATCGTCATCCCCGTAACGGTTGTTCCCGCGACGATCGTCCCCCCCACGATGCTTGGAAGCATCATCACGGTGTCGCCTGGTGAGACCGCATCGAGCATCGACCTGCAGAAACTCACCACCGATTCAAACCCGGGCCGACTGTCGAAAGTGACGTACAAACTCCTCTCCCCAGCACCGGCATGGCTGACCACTCTCACTATCAAAGGCCACGTTCTGTCAATCGCGGCGGCCCCCGCTGCCGCAAAGGGCTCCACGGCGTCGCTTCAGGTTCAAGCCACAGATGGAACGGCGACGCCAGCGACCGCAACGATCACCGTGAACGTCGCGTCGTCCTCTCGGCCACTACCGGTCGCCGTGAACCTGACCAGTCCTGATGCAGTGCAAAATCAGACCTACACATTCGAGGTGATCGCTCCCGCCTTCAACCCGTTCCC
>JANYEI010000219.1 GCA_025363205.1 Frigoribacterium sp. | reverse complement strand
CTTCACCCTCAGATCGAACGGATTTACAGTCATGGCCTCAACCGCTGACATCAGGAACGGCGTCGTTCTCAACATGGACGGCCAGCTCTGGACCGTGATCGACTTTCAGCATGTGAAGCCGGGCAAGGGTGGCGCCTTCGTTCGTACCAAGGTCAAGAACGTGATGAGTGGCAAGGTCGTCGACCGCACTTTCAACGCCGGCGCAAAGATCGAGACGGAGACTGTTGATCGCTCCGAGTTTCAGTACCTCTACGCCGACGGCGAGAACTACGTGTTCATGGACGTGGGAAACTATGACCAGATCACCCTCACCGCGGCACAGGTCGGGGATGCCGTCAACTTCATGCTCGAGAATCAGAACGTGACCATTGCGCTTCACAACGGCGACCCGCTGTATGTGGAGCTTCCGGCATCCGTCACTCTGGAGATCACTTACACGGAGCCCGGACTGCAGGGTGATCGTTCGACCGGTGGCACGAAACCCGCGACGGTGGAGACCGGATACCAGATCCAGGTGCCGCTCTTTCTGGAGCAGGGCACGAAGGTGAAGGTCGATACGCGCGACGGCAGCTACCTCGGTCGCGTCAACTAGTGGGTGCGCGAACCAAGGCGCGAAAGCGCGCAATCGATCTTCTCTATGGAGCCGACCTGCGAGAGATCTCGTTGAACGCCGCGATCGCCCTCGAGGCAGATCGCGCGAAGAGCGAACCCGACCGCTGGAACTCCTGGGTCTACGCTCGCACCATTGTGGAGGGGATCGGTGAGCACGGCGACGAGATCGATGAGCTCATTGAGACCTACGCGCAGGGCTGGACGATCAACCGCATGCCGGTGACCGATCGTGCGATCGTGCGCATCGGCATCTGGGAGCTGCTTTTCAACGATGAGATACCCGACAGCGTGGCGATCTCCGAGGCTGTCGAAGCGGCACAGTCGCTGAGTACCGAAGACTCCGCTGGGTTCGTGAACGGCCTACTGGGCCGGATTGCTCAGACTCGCCCCTAGCATTTTCGCGTCGCCGTTCATGTGCTCTGCGCTCACGACTCTCCGGGTGGCGAGTGCCAGAATGTTTCGCTTCGTTACCTGTCGGTTCGATTCGGGATGATCGGAACCGTAGCTTCATAGGGTGACGACTTCTTCTCCCGCTCGCCCGGTCAGCGCCCCTGCGCTATCGGTGTCGCTCCGCGGAGTCAGCCGGTCTTTCGCGGCACCCGAACGCGGGATTCCTGCTCGGCAAGTTCTCACCGATGTGACGCTCGAAATCTCTCCCGGCGAGATCGTGGCGCTCATCGGTCCCTCCGGTTGCGGAAAGTCGACACTGCTCCGGCAGGTAATCGGGCTCGATGCACCCAGTTCCGGCGAGGTGCGCATCGACGGTAGCGCGCTCGTCGGCATCGACCAACGCTGCGCCATTGCGTTCCAGGAGCCGCGGCTCCTCCCGTGGCGTTCGATCCTGCGAAACGTCGAAATTGGTTTGCCCCGCGCTACGGATCGCGCCATCGGACAGTCCAGGGTCACAGAGCTCCTTCACCTCGTGCAGCTCGAGGAGTCCAGTCAACTTCGCCCTCGCCAGGTCTCCGGCGGAATGGCACAGCGTGCGGCTCTCGCCCGAGCCCTCGCGCGCGGTCCCGGTGTCCTCGTGCTCGACGAACCCTTCGGCGCTCTCGATGCGCTGACTCGGCTCACCATGCAGGATCTGCTCCTCGACATTCATTCCGCCGAACCGGCGACGATCATTCTGGTGACGCACGATGTCGACGAGGCGCTCTACCTGTCCGACCGGGTTGTGCTCCTCGGCCAAGCCCCGGGGAGCGCCTCTGGCAGCGGATCCGGCATCGTGCGAATCGTGGATGTGCCGGGCGCCCGGCCGCGGGATCGCTCAGATGCCCAGCTCGCGCGCATCCGCTCTGAGCTTCTCGAAGGCTTGGGCGTTGAGCGTCATCATCAGGTCATTCCGCAGCCAAGCTGAGCAAAAAAGCACTCACTCTTCCCGCCCGATTACAGAGGAAAACAGCATGCATAAGAAAATCATTGGTTTCGCGGCCCTTGCCGCTGCGGTCGGCCTTCTGCTTGCAGGATGTGCCGGGGAGGGCTCTGCTTTAGTGCCGAAATCGACAGCGGCGTCCACCGTCCAAAAGTGGAGCGCTCCCGTGCTCAACATCGACTTCGCGACGTACAACCCGCTGAGCCTGATCATCAAAAACAAAGGCTGGCTCGAGGCCACACTCGGCGACAGGGTGAAGGTCAACTGGGTTCAGTCGGCTGGTTCGAGCGCGGCGAATCTCGCGTTGCGTTCCGGCGCAATCGACATCGGCTCGACCGCTGGATCGGCTGCCCTTCTCGCTCGCTCGAACGGATCCCCGATCAAAACGATCGACATCTACTCGCAGCCCGACTGGGCGGCCATCGCCGTGCCCAAGGGCTCCTCGATCAAGTCGGTCGCCGACCTCAAGGGAAAGACGATCGCGGTAGCCAAGAGTACCGATCCGTATTTCTTCCTCCTCCAGTCGCTCGAGAAGTTCAAGGTGCCACTGAGCTCGGTCACGATCGTGAATCTCGCCCACGCTGATGGGAAGGCGGCTCTTGAAAGTGGCCGGGTCGATGCGTGGTCCGGTCTTGACCCGCTCCTGTCCGCCAGCGTCGTGACCGCGGGATCGACGGTGATCTACGACAACCCCTCCTTCAACAGCTACGGCTTCCTGAACGCCACCGAGCCGTTCCTCTCCCGGTCTCCTGATCTGGCGCAGCTGGTCGTCAACGCCTACGAAAAGGCCCGTGCGTTCGCGGTCAAGGATCCGTTGGCCACGGCGACGATCCTGTCCACTGTCGCCGGCATCAGCCCCTCTGTCGCCACGAATGTCATAGAGAACCGCAGCAAACTCGATATCTCCCCGATCCCGGGTGCCCGCCAGACCTCGGTGCTCAAGGTCATCGCACCGGTATTTGTCCAGTCGGGGGATGTCGCCAACCAGGGGCTCGCGGACGCTGCCCTGAACAGCCTGTACGAGACCTCCTTCGCGAAGAAGGCCGATCCGTCGGCCCTGAAATAGCGGTGGCTATCCGATCGAACAGCGAAGCGGACGTTGCCGCGAACGAATCCGCTACTTTGTTCCAATACGCATCCGGTTACGGATACTCGGCGGCGGGTACGGCGATCGCCCCGCCCCTCCGCCGCACTCAGAAACGGCCACGCTGGTTCGCATTTCTGATCGGTGCGGTCGTGCCGGTTGCTCTCATTGTCTTCTGGCAGTTGCTGTCAACATCCGGCATCATTCCGGCCTATCGTCTCCCCACCCCGATCGCCGTGTGGGAGGCGGGCGGCGACCTGACCTCGCGCGGATTGCTCGTCCAGGACGTGGTGATCTCCACGCAACGGGTACTTCTGGGTTTCTTCTTCGGCTCGATCTGCGGACTTGCTGTAGGCGCAATCATCGGCCTCTCGCGATGGGCGAGCCTGCTGTTCGCCCCGACAGTAGGCGCGTTTCGGGCGGTGCCCTCACTGGCCTGGGTGCCGCTGCTCATCCTGTATCTCGGGATTCACGAGGACTCCAAAGTATTACTGATCACGATAGGTGCGTTCTTTCCGGTCTACACAACAGTCGCGGGGGCGCTTCGCCACGTCGACCACCAGCTGGTCGAGGTAGGACGGGCGTTTGGCCGCAGCCGAATGAACCTGCTGCTGATGGTGCAGCTCCCCGCGATCGTGCCGACTGTCGTCTCGGGACTCCGGCTTGCCCTCGCACAATCGTGGCTCTTTCTCGTCGCGGCCGAATTGATCTTCTCATCCATCGGTCTCGGCTTCCTGCTCAAGGATTCTCAGGACAACGGACGCATCGACCGATTGTTCCTCGCGATAATTCTGCTCGCGGTGCTCGGCAAGTTGACGGATGCCCTCATCGGTGTGCTTGAGCGGTTCCTGCTGCGCCGATGGAGCTGAGATTTCCGTGGGAGTGGTGAGGCTCAAGGGGTTCGGGGGTTCGGGGAATCGGTGGGGTTGGTGGGGCTTGGCTGATAACGATCCGTGGCCAGTGGTGCGTTGTCCGGCTCCCCGTCTTCCCGTCCGCAGCGCGGGAGGGAAATCTGTCGCCGCGGCGAAAATTTCCCTCCTTCTGGTGCTGATTTTCGAAAAGTCCCTCCCTCGCTGCTGTTCAGTTTCATGTTTCTGGGCTGTTCAGTTTCGTTCCCCTGCCACGAGGAGTTCTGAAGCAGCGGATGCTGTCAAGAAACGGCGAAGCTGTCGTCGGGCGAGCGGCCGACTGTGTCCGGATCCGATGTCCGGCCTCCCGTCAACGGGGAGCTCACACCGGTGTTACCCCTCGCCAGCCTGAGAGCGGGCGGTGCCATCCGTCCATCCCACCCGCTTCCCGCCGCACGGGGCCGACGACGACCCGCTACGATGGCAATCACAGACATCCTTAAATTCCGTCCAGAGAGGCGGGGAAGGAGGTCAGATTGCCCGCACGAACTGTGCTTCAGCAAGCTGATATCACCCGGGCGTTGACCCGGATCTCCCACGAGATCCTTGAGTCCAACCGGGGGCCCGACAATCTCGTCGTTCTTGGTATCCCCACTCGCGGGGTGGTGCTCGCGGCTCGAATCGCTGCCATGCTCGCAGAGATCTCGGGAACCGCCGTTCCGAGTGGATCGCTCGACGTCACGATGTATCGCGACGACCTCGGCCGAAACCCCACCAGGATGCCGTCGCCGACCGAGGTCCCGCCGGGCGGCATCGATGGCAAGACCGTCGTGCTCGTCGACGACGTGCTCTATTCGGGCCGCACGATCAGGTCTGCCCTCGATGCGCTCGGTGCAATCGGGCGGCCGAGTATCGTTCGGCTCGCGACGCTCGTCGATCGTGGGCATCGGGAGCTTCCGATTCGGCCGGACTTCGTTGGCAAGAATCTGCCATCGTCGACGAACGAACGAATCAACGTACATCTGCACGAGATCGATGGCGATGAGTTCGTCACGATCGAAGAGATCGAGGGGGGCGAGTGATGCGGCACCTGCTCAGCACTCGCGACCTCTCCCGCGACGAGGCCATCGCGATCCTCGATGTGGCAGAGGACATGGCGGATGTTGCGCACCGTGAGGTGCGCAAGCTCCCGGCCCTGCGCGGCAAGACCGTCGTAAATCTCTTTTTCGAGGACTCCACCCGCACGCGCATCTCGTTCGAGGCGGCCGCGAAACGATTGAGCGCGGATGTCATCAACTTCAGTGCAAAAGGTTCGAGCGTCTCGAAGGGGGAGAGCCTCAAGGACACCGCGCAGACTCTCGCCGCAATCGGCGCTGACGCGGTCGTCATCCGGCACGGGGCATCCGGTGCGCCGCGCGTGCTCGCGAATTCGGACTGGATCGACGCCGCTATCGTGAACGCCGGAGACGGCACCCACGAGCATCCGACCCAGGCACTGCTCGACGCGTTCACGATCCGCCGCCGCCTTCACGGCGCCGATTCCCGCGGACACGATCTCGACGGAGTGTCGGTGGCGATAGTCGGCGACATCCTGCACTCCCGGGTCGCCCGGTCGAATGCCTGGCTGCTCACCACTCTTGGTGCGAGCATCACCTTCGTGGCCCCGGCGACTCTTCTGCCGATCGGCATCGAGAACTGGCCGGTCGAGGTGCGCTACGACCTCGACATCGCCCTCGCAGCGAAACCCGATGTCGTGATGATGCTGCGCATTCAGGGCGAGCGGATGCACGCCGCCTTCTTCCCGAGTGCACGGGAGTATTCCCGCATCTGGGGCCTCGACGACGAGCGGCTTGCCATGCTTGCCGCCGATAGCATTGTGATGCACCCCGGACCGATGAATCGTGGTCTCGAGATCTCGGCGGCCGCCGCCGACTCGCCGCGCTCCACCGTGCGGGAACAGGTTGCCAACGGGGTATCGATCCGGATGGCCGTGTTGTATCTCACGCTGTCCGGCGAGGGAGGAAAGCAATGACCGAAACCATCCTGGTGAGGGCGGTGACTCTCGCGGACGGCACGAGCAGCGACATCCTCGTGCGTGACGGTCGCATCGCCGAGCTTGGTCGCGCGATCTTCGCCTCGGCCGATCGTCTCATCGACGGAGCAGGCCTCATCGCCCTTCCCGGCCTCGTCGACCTGCACACCCACCTCCGGGAACCCGGCTTTGAGCAGAGCGAAACCATATTCAGCGGATCCCGCGCCGCGGCGATCGGCGGATTCACTGCGGTGCACGCGATGGCGAACACCTCGCCGGTGGCCGACACCGCCGGCGTGGTCGAGCAGGTGATGTCACTTGGCGACCGGCATGGCTATGTGACGGTGCGCCCGATCGGTGCGGTGACCCGCGGTCTTGAGGGTCAGCACCTCAGCGAGATCGGCGCGATGGCGAACAGCCGAGCCAAGGTTCGCGTGTTCTCTGACGACGGCAAGTGTGTCTCCGACGCCCTGCTCATGCGGCGTGCGCTCGAGTACGTGAAAACCTTCGGGGGAGTGATCGCCCAACATGCCCAGGAACCCCGGCTCACCGAGGGTGCCCAGATGAATGAGAGCACGCTCTCGGGTGAGCTTGGCCTCGCCGGCTGGCCCGCCGTCGCCGAGGAGGCGATCATCGCCCGCGATGTGCTTCTTGCCAAGCACGTGGGCGCTCGCCTTCACGTCTGCCACCTCTCGACCGCCGGATCCGTGGAGGTGGTGCGCTGGGCAAAGGCCCGCGGTATCGATGTCACTGCCGAGGTCACTCCGCACCACCTGCTGCTCACCGAACAGCTGGCCGCGAACTATGACTCCCGCTACAAGGTGAACCCTCCACTGCGCCGGGATGAGGATGTGCGCGCGGTGCGCGAGGGCCTCGCCGACGGCACGATCGACATCATCGCAACCGACCATGCACCGCATCCGGTCGAGGCAAAGGACTGCGAGTGGGAGGCCGCCGCATTCGGAATGGTCGGCCTCGAGTCGGCCCTCAGCGTTGTACAGGCCTCCGTAGTCGACACCGGACTGCTGGACTGGGCAGACATCGCCAGGGTCTTCTCGAAGACCCCGGCGGCGATCGGCCAACTTGCGGGGTATGCGCAGGGCATAGCGGTCGGCGCACCGGCATCCTTCACCCTCTACGACCCGAGCGTGAGCCGCGTGTTCGAGGCGACTCAGTTGCGCGGCAAGGGAGTGAACTCGCCCTACCTGTCGACAACGCTTCCGGGACGGATCATGGCGACATTCCATCGCGGCTATGCCACCGTGCTCGACGGCGAACTGGTGGATGCCGAGACGGTGGCAGCAGCAGCCCGGGCGCACGATCAGGCGGGAGCCGGCCGTGGATAGGACAACCTCGACGACGATCGTGATCGCCGTCATCCTGCTCGCTCTCGTGGGAATGGTCATCGGCTGGCGCGGGCGCCAGAAACGGCAGGCCCATCTGCCCCGCCCGGATGCCGTTCCGGCGGACACCGGGGCGGAACTGTTCAGCGCCGATGCTTTCTACGTCGCCACGACACTCGCCGATGACGAACTCAACCGAGTCGCGGTGTCGGGACTCGGCTTTCGTGCGCGGGCTACCGTGACCGTCACGGAAGCGGGAGTCATCCTCTCGCTGGCCGGGACACCCGAGGTCTTCATTGCCAGGGCGGCACTTCGCACGATCGATCGCGCCACTTACACGATCGATCGTGTTGTCGAGAAAGGCGGTCTGGTGAGGCTCTCCTGGTCGCTCGGCGAGTCTCCCGTCGACAGCTACTTGCGACTCACCGATCCGGCCGATGCGACCGCGCTGATCACCTCGGTGAATCCACTCTTTCCCACTCCCGCTCCCCTGGAAGGCGATGCCACATGAAGCGTTTCGACCCCGCTGTTCTCGTGCTCGAAGACGGCACCCGGTACTCAGGCAACGCCTACGGCGCCCGCGGCACCACTCTCGGTGAGGCCGTCTTTGCCACAGGTATGACCGGCTACCAGGAGACGATCACCGACCCCTCCTACGCTGGGCAGATCGTGCTGATGACGGCGCCGCACATCGGCAACACCGGGGTGAACGACGAGGATCGGGAATCCCATCGCATCTGGGTGGCCGGATTCGCGGTACGCGACCCCTCCCGCATCGTCTCCAATTACCGCGCCGACGGCAGTCTCGACGATCAACTCGTCTCAGAGGGGATCGTCGGCATCAGCGGGATCGACACCAGGGCCGCGACCCTGCACCTTCGCGATTCCGGCGCCATGCGCTCCGGCATCTTCTCCGGACCGGATGCCTCCCTCGATCCCGCCGAACAGCTGGCGATCGTGCGCGGGGGAGCGGAGATGACGGGGCTCAACCTCTCCGCGCAGGTCTCGGTCACCGAGCGGGTCACGATCCCCGCCGAGGGGGAGCGGATCGGGTCGGTCGCAGTGCTCGACCTCGGCGTAAAGAACGCCACTCTCGGATATCTCTCCGCGCGCGGACTCGAGGTGCACGTGCTTCCCCAGGATGTGACGATCGACGAGCTCCTCGCCCTCGCACCGAACGCGGTGTTCTATTCCAACGGACCGGGCGACCCGGCGGCGTCCGAGACCCATGTCGCGCTGCTTCAGTCCGTTCTCCGCGAGGGACTCCCGTTCTTCGGCATCTGTTTCGGCAACCAACTGCTCGGCCGCGCACTCGGGCTCGACACCTACAAGCTGCCCTTCGGTCACCGCGGCATCAACCAGCCAGTGGTCGACCGGGCGACCGGGCGGGTCGAGATCACCTCGCATAATCACGGCTTCGCGGTGGACGCGCCACTCGACGGCCCCTTCGAGTCGCCCGCTGGTTTCGGCCGGGTCGAGGTGAGTCATGTCAACCTCAACGACAACGTGGTTGAGGGGCTCAACGCCCTCGACATCCCCGCCTTCTCCGTGCAGTATCACCCAGAGGCCGCGGCCGGGCCGCGCGACGCCAACTATCTCTTCGACCGGTTCCGCGAACTGGTCATCGATCACCTACACGAGACTGCCCGCCCCGCCACCGACCAGACGGAAAGCAACTAATGCCCAAGCGTGACGACATCAATTCGGTGCTCGTGATCGGCTCCGGCCCGATCGTGATCGGCCAGGCCTGCGAGTTCGACTATTCGGGCACCCAGGCCTGCCGAGTGCTCCGTGAGGAGGGTGTTCGGGTCATCCTGATCAATTCCAACCCGGCCACGATCATGACCGACCCGGATTTTGCCGATGCCACCTACATCGAACCCATCACCTGGCAGGTCATCGAGACGATCATCGCGAAGGAGCGCCCGGATGCCATTCTGCCGACCCTCGGCGGCCAGACCGCGCTGAACGCCGCCATCGATCTGCACCACCACGGCATCCTTGAGAAGTACAACGTGGAGCTGATCGGCGCGAACTTCGAGGCGATCAACCGGGGTGAAGACCGTCAGATTTTCAAGCAGTTGGTTCTGGATGCTGGCGCCGATGTCGCCCGAAGCCACATTGCCCACACGGTCGCCGAAGCGATCGAGTTCGCGAAGGACCTCGGCTATCCGCTGGTGGTGCGCCCTTCGTTCACCATGGGCGGACTCGGGTCAGGTTTCGCCCACACCGAGAAGGAACTCGTGCGTATCGTGGGCGACGGCCTGCACCAGAGCCCGACCACCGAGGTGCTGCTCGAAGAATCAATCCTCGGCTGGAAGGAATACGAACTCGAGCTGATGCGGGATACGGCCGACAACACGGTGGTCGTCTGCTCCATCGAAAACGTCGACCCGGTTGGCGTTCACACGGGTGACTCGATCACTGTCGCGCCGGCTCTCACGCTCACCGACCGCGAATACCAGAACCTTCGCGATATCGGTATCGACATCATCCGCGCCGTCGGCGTCGATACGGGCGGATGTAACATCCAGTTCGCCGTCGATCCGGCCGACGGACGCGTTATCGTCATCGAGATGAACCCGCGTGTCTCCCGCTCGAGTGCGCTCGCGTCGAAGGCCACGGGCTTCCCGATCGCCAAGATCGCGGCCAAGCTCGCAATCGGCTATCGACTGGACGAAATCCCCAACGACATCACGAAGGTGACCCCTGCCTCGTTCGAGCCGACTCTCGACTACGTGGTTGTGAAGGTGCCGCGCTTCGCCTTCGAAAAGTTTCCGGCCGCCGACCCAATGCTCACCACCACGATGAAATCGGTTGGCGAAGCCATGGCCATCGGCCGCAACTACTCGACGGCATTGCAGAAGGCGCTCCGCTCGCTCGAGAAGCGCGGATCGAGTTTTCACTGGGACGGTGAGCCCGGAGATAAAGACGCGCTTCTCGCGGTCGCGGCGGTACCGACCGACGGCCGGATCGTCACGGTACAGCAGGCGCTGCGGGCCGGGGCGACCATCGAGGAGGTCTTCGAGTCGACGAAGATCGACCCGTGGTTCATTGACCAGATCGTGCTCATCAACGAGGTTGCCGAGGAGATCGGCTCCTCCCGTGCGCTGGATGCTGCGCTCTTTCGCCTCGCGAAGGACCACGGTTTCAGTGACATCCAGATCGCGGCTCTCCGCGGCATGACCGAGGACGAGGTGCGCACCATCCGCCATGGGTTCGGGGTACGTCCGGTATTCAAGACGGTGGACACCTGCGCGGGAGAGTTTCCGGCTCGCACCCCCTATCACTACTCGAGCTACGACCAGGAAACCGAGGTGAGGCCGAGCGATCGCCGCAAGGTTGTGATCCTCGGATCCGGCCCCAACCGCATTGGCCAGGGTGTCGAGTTCGACTACTCCTGTGTGCACGCCTGCTTCGCACTGTCGGAAGCCGGCTACGAGACGATCATGATCAACTGCAACCCGGAGACGGTGTCGACTGACTATGACACGAGTGACCGGCTCTATTTTGAGCCGCTCACGCTCGAGGACGTGCTCGAAGTGATCCACGCGGAAAGTGTGAGCGGCGAACTGGTCGGGGTGGTCGTACAACTCGGTGGCCAGACCGCGCTCGGTCTCGCCAAAGGGCTCAAGGCCAACGGCGTCACGATTCTCGGCACCACTCCCGAGGCGATCGACCTCGCCGAGGAGCGCGGCCTGTTCCAGGGCATCCTGGATGCCGCGGGTCTGGTCTCCCCTCGAAATGGCACCGCGCACGACTACCGAGGGGCCGTCGCCGTTGCAGAAGAGATCGGATATCCGGTGCTGGTGCGGCCGTCGTACGTGCTCGGGGGCCGCGGCATGGAGATCGTCTACGACAGTCCGTCCCTCGCCGATTACTTCGAACGGGTGGCTGGCCAGGGCATCGTTGGGCCGGATCATCCGCTGCTCGTCGACAGGTTTCTCGACGATGCGGTGGAGATCGACATCGACGCGCTCTACGACGGCGAGGAGCTGTACGTCGGTGGTGTCATGGAGCACATCGAAGAGGCCGGCATCCACTCCGGTGACTCGAGTTGCACGCTGCCTCCGGTCACTCTCGGGCGCGACCAGATCCAGCGCGTGGTGGAGGCGACGCACGCGATTGCCCGCGGTATCGGAGTGCGCGGCCTTATTAACGTGCAGTTCGCGATCGGTGCAGGGGTGCTCTATGTGCTCGAGGCGAATCCGCGCGCGAGCCGCACCGTGCCCTTCGTCGCAAAGGCTCTCGGCCTGCCGATCGCTAAGGCTGCCTCGCTGATCATGGTGGGGCAGAGCATCCGCTCCCTCGTGGAATCGGGGATGCTCCCCCCGGCCGACGGATCGGTCGTGCCAATGGACTCGCCGGTCGCCGTCAAAGAGGCCGTATTACCGTTCAAGCGTTTCCGCACAACAGAGGGACTCATCGTCGACTCGGTTCTCGGTCCGGAGATGCGCTCCACCGGGGAGGTGATGGGCATCGACTCCAATTTCCCGAAGGCCTTCGCAAAGAGCCAGGAGGCCGCCTATGGTGGGCTGCCGACGAGCGGCAGCGTCTTCGTCTCGGTGGCGGATCGCGACAAGCGCGCGATCATCCTGCCGGTGCTGCGGCTGCAACAGCTCGGCTTCGAGATCCTCGCGACACTCGGCACGGCCGAGATCCTCAGCCGCAATGGCATCGCCGCCCGCGTCGTGCGCAAATTCGACCAGGGCGATGTGTCGGTAAAGGGGGAGCCCTCTATCGTCGAACTGATCAACCTGTCACAGGTCGACATCGTGATCAACACGCCGAGTGGTCGAAGCGCCCGCGTCGACGGCTATGAGATTCGGGCGGCCGCGGTCGCCGCTGATCTTCCGCTCTTCACGACGATTGCCCAACTCGGCGCGGCGGTCGCATCGATCGAGTCGATACGCGACGGGTTCGAGGTCAAATCATTGCAGGATTACGCGAGCGAGCGCGCCGATCGGTTGGCCGCTCTTGTCTGAGCGGTCTGCAGCATCTTTCGGTGAGCGTCTGGTCGCACAATTCGACACCTTTGGACAGTTGTGTGTCGGCATCGACCCGCACCCGTACCTCCTCGACCGGTGGGGGCTTTCGGACGATGCTGCGGGCCTTCGCCAGTTCGGACTGCGCGTCGTCGAGGCCGCCGCCGGCCGTGTTGGAATTATCAAGCCACAGGTGGCATTCTTCGAGAGACATGGATCGGCTGGCTATGCGGCTCTCGAGACAATCCTCGAGTCGGCTCGCCAGGCCGGGTTGATGGTGATCGCAGATGCCAAACGGGGCGACCTTGGAACCAGCGTCGAAGCCTATGGGCAGGCCTGGTTTACCCGCGGCAGCGCACTCGAGGTGGATGCTCTCACCATCAGCGCTTACATGGGCCTCGGTTCGATCCAGGCCCCGATGGTTTTGGCCGAGCAGACCGGTAAGGGACTGTTCGTGCTCGCAGCGACATCAAATCCCGAAGCATTCGCACTGCAAACCGCTCGGATTTCTTTCGGATCGGATGCCGGTCGGACGGTGGCGTCCAGTATCGTCTCAGGGGTGGGTGAGTGGAATGCGTCGCAGGGATCGTCATCTGCTGAGCGCGGTGTCGGCTCGATCGGCCTGGTGCTCGGTGCCACGGTTGACTTCAGCGCATTCGGGCTTGATCTCGCAGCGATTGCGATCGCGCCTGCCTCGCCGATCCTTGCCCCGGGTTTCGGCCGCCAGGGAGCCCGCTTCGCCGACCTCGCTCAGCTCTACGGTGCTGCCGCACCGACCACGATTGTCAGTGCGTCCCGCAGCATCCTCGAAGCCGGTCCCGATGGCATCGTCGACGCGATCCAGACCCAGGCAGCGGAGGTGCTCGCATGCCGCGGGTAGCTCCTCCGGAGGTCGATAGGGTCGCCGCCGCTCACGCCGCCGTCGCCGCCCGGCGGGCGCGGGCATCCGTCAAGCTGGCTGTTCATAACCGGGCGCGCAGCGCCATCGATGTGGTCGAAACGGCCTGGGCCGATCCGTCGGCCACCGCCGAGGCGAGCCTGCGAGTGCGCGAACTGCTCACGAGCATCCCGACCCTCGGTCCCACTCGCACCGCCAAGGCGATGAAGCAGTTGGGAATCGCGGAATCCAAGCGCGTCGGCGGTCTCGGTGTTCGACAGCGTCAGAAGCTCGTGGACTGGTTGGTTCACCGCGAACATCGTGAAACCAGCCATCAGGCTCGGCTCGTGGTGCTCGCCGGTCCGACCGCGGTCGGCAAGGGCACGGTATCGACTTACATCCGTGAGAACTATCCGGATGTTCATCTCTCGGTTTCGGCAACGACCCGCGCCCCGCGCCCCGGTGAGGTGAACGGAGTCAACTATTACTTTGTGGGCGACGCCGAATTTGATCGACTCATCGAGACCGGGCAGATGCTCGAGACCGCGACCGTGCACAATGCCTTCCGCTACGGCACTCCGAGAGCTCCCCTCGACGAGGCACTCGCTGCCGGAAAGAGCGTGCTCCTCGAGATTGACCTGCAGGGAGCGCGGTCGGTGAGAAAGGTCATGCCTGAGGCGGTGCTCGTGTTCCTCCTGCCCCCCACCTGGGAGGAACTGGTGAGGCGGCTGATCGGCCGAGGTACCGAGGACATTGCTGAACAACAGCGTCGACTCGAGACGGCAAGGGTCGAATTGGCCGCCCAGAACGAGTTCGATCACCGCATTGTCAACTCCGACGTGAGCGCCGCCGCCCGCGAAGTCGTAGACTTAATGACAATCCCCAAAAACAACAGGAGTTTTACGCATGGTTGAACGCGCCAAAGGCATCATCGATCCGCCCATCGACGAATTGCTGTCGAAGGTCGACTCGAAGTACGCCCTGGTGATCTTCGCTTCCAAGCGTGCTCGCCAGATCAACGATTACTACGCCGATCTTCACGAGGGCAGCCTGTTCGACAACGTGGGACCGCTCGTGGACTCGACTATTGACGACAAGCCGCTCTCCGTCGCGATGCACGAGATCAACGAAGACAAACTGGTCGTCAAGGCCCTCGCCGAGCCGGTCGAGTAACTTCCCTTGAGGCTTCTCGTGTGAGCGGCCAGTTGAACGTCGTCGTCGGTGTCACCGGCGGTATCGCCGCCTACAAGGCGGTCAACGTGATTCGCGGCCTGGTTCTTGCCGGACACGACGTTCATGTCG
This sequence comes from Frigoribacterium sp., assembly GCA_025363205.1. Lineage (GTDB taxonomy): Bacteria > Actinomycetota > Actinomycetes > Actinomycetales > Microbacteriaceae > Lacisediminihabitans. Next base: position 3,833 of record JANYEI010000219.1, on the reverse strand, counting down.
TGGCGACGGAGGCCGCGCTTCGCTTCGTCGGCAAGCCGACGCTCGAAGCGATCAGTCGCAACATCGTGCACACCGATCTGTACGAGGGTGTCGCCGAAGTTCGGCACGTGGCCATCGGCCAGGCGGCCGACCTGATTGTGATAGCCCCGGCAACCGCGAATACCATCGCGAAGTTGGCCGCGGGCATCGCCGACGATCTGCTCGGCAACACTGTGCTTGCGAGTCGGGCTCCGGTGGTGATCGCCCCGGCGATGCACACCGAGATGTGGCAGCATCCGGCGACCGTGCACAACATCACCGTTCTCCGCTCGCGCGGAGTCACCGTTGTCGGGCCCGGCGTCGGGCAGCTCACCGGAGCTGACTCCGGACCCGGTCGTCTCGAGGAGCCGGAGGAGATCGTGCGCGCCGCGCTTGCGGTGCTTGCCCCAAAGGACCTCGCGGGCCATCGCATCCTGGTCACCGCCGGAGGCACTCGCGAACCGCTCGACCCTGTGCGTTTCCTTGGGAACCGTTCGAGCGGCAAGCAAGGGATCGCGCTCGCGCTTGCGGCCGCCGCCCGCGGCGCAGAGGTCACTCTCATCGGTGCCAATCTCGAAGTCGCGACCCCAGCCTCGATTCGAGTTCTGCATGTCGGCTCGACGCTCGAACTCGCTGTGGCGGTGGCGCATGCCGCTGCCAAGGTCGACGTCGTGATCATGGCGGCTGCGGTCGCTGACTATCGACCAGCGGTGATCGCCGAGTCGAAGATCAAGAAAGAGCTCGTTGGCGATCGGTTGACGCTCGAACTCGTGAAGAACCCCGATATCCTCGCGAAGCTCGCAGAGGCTCGCCGGCCCGGCCAGCTGATCGTCGGTTTCGCCGCCGAAACGGAACAGGATGCGGATGCGCTCCTTGCGCTGGGACGCACCAAGATTGCCCGAAAAGGGTGTGACCTGCTTGTCCTCAACAGGGTGGGCTGGACCGAGGGTTTCGGCACCGAGATTAACAGTGTCGTCGTGCTGGATAGGCTCGGAGATATAGTGATGGAGGCCTCAGGGAGCAAGCGATCGGTGGCCGACAGCACCCTTGATGCCGTGGCCGCTCGCCTCGCCTGATTCAGACCACGGCCGTCACTCGGCCCCGTTTTACCTTCACACTGTTTTACCTTCACACCGATCCATCTTCACGCTGATTCACCTTCACACTGGGAATACCATGAGCGCAGCATCCACCACGCCCCTTCGTCTGTTCACCTCGGAGTCGGTGACCGAGGGTCATCCCGACAAGATCTGCGATCAGATCTCAGACAGCATCCTTGACGCCCTGCTCGCCGTCGATCCCCACAGCCGGGTCGCTGTCGAGACGCTGGTCACGACGGGTCTCGTGCATGTGGCCGGAGAAGTCACGACGTCGGGCTACGTTGACATTCCCCTGATCGTGCGCGATCGCATCTGGAACATCGGATACAACTCCTCCGACGTCTGGTTCGACGGGCGGTCGTGCGGCGTGTCCGTTTCGATCGGTGGCCAGTCGCCGGATATCGCTCAGGGCGTCGACGACGCCTTCGAGAGCCGCGAGGAGTCGAGTATCGACGACCTCGACCGCCAGGGTGCTGGCGACCAGGGCATCATGTTTGGCTATGCGACCACCGAGACGCCGGAATATATGCCGGTGCCGATCTGGGTCGCCCACCGACTGGCGGAACGACTCGCCGAGGTTCGCAAATCCGGGATGGTCGATTACCTGCGTCCCGACGGAAAGACCCAGGTGACGGTGGGCTATGACGGGATCGTGCCGCGCACCGTTGAGACGGTGGTGCTCTCGACCCAGCACTCGCCCCGGGTGAGCACGGAGATGTTGCGTGCGGAGATCGAGGAGCTGGTGATCCGACCGGTGCTCGACCGCGTCGAGCTCGACAGTGTCGATCCGCGCGTGCTCATCAACCCGACGGGTCGTTTCGAGATCGGCGGGCCCCAGGGTGACGCGGGGCTCACCGGCCGCAAGATCATCGTCGACACCTACGGGGGAGCGAGCCGCCACGGCGGTGGTGCCTTTAGCGGCAAGGACCCCTCGAAGGTCGACCGCTCGGCCGCTTATGCCATGCGCTGGGTGGCGAAGAACGTCGTCGCGGCTGGGCTGGCCGATCGGCTCGAGGTGCAGGTGGCCTATGCCATCGGCAAGGCGGCTCCCGTGGGACTCTACGTCGAGTCCTTCGGCACGGCCCATGTCGACGAGGCCTCCATCATCGACGCGATCCGCGAGGTATTCGATCTGCGCCCCGCTGCGATCATCCGCGATCTTGACCTTCTGCGGCCGATCTATGCCGCAACATCCACCTATGGTCACTTTGGGCGCGAGCTGCCTGAGTTCACCTGGGAGAAGCTCGACCGGGTAGACGCGCTTCGCAGCCTGGCCGGACTGTAGATCCGGGTACCGTCCTCACCATGAACGACGGTTCGGGCGTGACGACGCCGAGGGTTGCACGGGTGCTCATCGACTCGCCGCTGCCACAACTCGACCGCCTGTTCGACTACAGCATCCCCGCGGCCATGGCGGAAGAGGCACTGCCTGGGGTGCGGGTGCGGGTGCCCCTCCGGTCGATCGGTCGCGTCGCCGACGGCTTCATCGTGGAGGTAGCCGGTCCGGGCGACTACGCCGGCGTGCTGAGCGAGCTCGACGCGGTGGTGTCCGACGCCCGGGTACTGGCTCCCGAGGTCTGGAGGCTGTCCCGGCGTCTCGCCGACCGCGCCGCGGGCAGCGCGAGCGATATCGTGAGACTCGCCGTGCCCAAGCGACAGGTGCGGGTGGAAAAAGCCTGGCTGCTGGAGGCCGCAGCCGAGACATCCGGCACCGAGGAATCCGGCGCCGTGGCACCGATTCCCGTGCCAGGATTCGATACCGGTCGAATCGATCTTGCCCTGGCAACCGGCGGACGCCTCGCGGTGGATGCCGTGCCTCGCGTCGTCGAAGTCCGCTCGAGCGGTGATGCCCCGTCACAGTGGGTGGGGCACTGGGCGACCACGATGGCCGCGAGCGCCACCCGCTCGCTGGCGGCGGGAGGGTCGGCTATTCTCGCCGTGCCGGACTACCGGGACCAGGAGCAGCTGGTGGCTGCCCTGCGGGCCGTATTGCCGGCGGATCGGATTGTTCATCTCGACGCACGCCAGTCCAATCCCGACCGTTACCGTGCGCTGCTGGCCTGCCTCGGTGACACCCCACTCGCGATTGTCGGGAATCGCTCTGTGCTGTACGCACCGGCTGTGACGCTCGGACTCATCGCGGTGTGGGATGAGGGCGATCCGCTACACAACGAACCGCTGAGTCCCTATGTGCACGCCAGGGACATCGCACTCGTGCGCCAGGAGCTGCAGGGCTGTGCACTGCTCTTTCTCTCCCATGCGCGCAGTACCGAGGTGGAGAGGCTCGTCGAGGTGGGATGGCTCGACGAGCTCGCGGCCGAACGTCCCATCGCTCCCAAGGTGCTTCCGACCGCCCAGCAACAGTCACAGGACCGCCTTGCGGCCCAGGCCCGCATTCCCTCATCCGCCTGGCGAGAGGCCCGCTCGGCATTGGAACACGGTCCCGTTCTGGTGCAGGTGGCGCGGCCAGGCTACGCGCCGCGGCTGGCCTGCGCGAGCTGCGGCAACACGGCACGTTGCCAACGCTGTGAGGGGCCGCTGCGGCTGAAGACCGCGCGATCCACTCCCTCCTGCGCCTGGTGCGGCAAGCTGGCCACCGACTGGAGTTGCTCGAACTGCGCGGGCACCGGGCTCCGGCTGGTCGGCCAGGGCACCGGGCGCACCGCCGAGGATCTCGGCCGGGCCTTCCCGGGCGTTCGGATCATCATCGCCGAC
>JANYEI010000165.1 GCA_025363205.1 Frigoribacterium sp. | reverse complement strand
GGCCTCGACCTTCTGGCCGAAAGTCCCGCGCTCTCGGTCGACGACCTCGCCGGAGCTCTCTATGGCGGGTGGTACGCGGCTCCCGTCGGCGAACCGCAGGTCATCGATCCGACCTGGCCGCCGCTTGCCGGCATGTTGCGGAAGGCGCACGCCGGGTCTTGTCTGGTCTCGGACGCCACGGTGATCCGCCGCGGTGCCGCAGCCGTCGCGGTCGTTCGGCGCGACGACGGATCGCTGCATGCGGCGGCCCGCGGCGAATATCTCCACCCTGACGGGTCGCCAAACTTCGGCCTTGTTCCCGCGGTCGGCGAGCGTCTCGCGGTGCTCTCCCGGAGCGGGGCGGCCGTTGCCGAGGGATGGTGGCGAACCTGGGGCGGAGGGTGGGATCCGCACACCGTCGCACCGCGGCTCTCCCGCCTGTACCTCGCACCGCAGCTCATGCTGCTGCCGCACCTGGTCGCCGCGCTGTCGGGCGTGCTCGCATCGGCCTCCACCCCTTGGATGTTCAAGTCGGGCATCGACGACTATTCGATCAATCGCGCGGATGCCGTGGTCGTCTACCTCGGCGACGCAGAGGTCGATCTGCGATCGGAGCTCGCCCGCCGGGCTGTGGGCTTCGTGCGCTGGGTTTCCGGCCCACCCTTCACGGAGTGGATCGCACCGGGCATCAGCTGGTCGGAAGACCCACAGAACGGGCGCAGCTTCGGAGAAGAACGCTGCCGGCTCGTCGCCGAGGCCCTCATCGACGAGACGGACTACCCTCTCGCCGCGATAGAGAACGCCTTCGCCAGGGCGGGGCTCGATCCCTCGCACCCGCACCGCCGCGCGATGCGTGCAAAGAGTGTCGACACCGAGGAGGTCGGATCGTGAGCGCCGTCCTCGAGACCGCACTCGACGCCTGCATCGACGCCCTCCGCTGCTCGGCAATCGACACGGGCGATCGTGTTGGCTGGCTCAGCTGGGAACTGGATGCAAAGGGGACCCCGGCGCGCATGGTCGGCGGCCACACGAACCTCTACGACGGTGACGCCGGAGTGGCCTGGGCCCTCGCCCAGCTCGCGCGGGCGACCGACCGGAGCGACCTCGGCGACCTCGCCGAGCGAGCCGCGGCCACGGCCCTCCGCTCGGTCGAGGGGCAGCCGTTCGGCGGGCTGCTGGACAGCGCCACAGGCGTGGTCCTGGCGGCAGAGAGTGTGGCGGCCGAGACTGTGCGGGTCGCGGATGGCGGACTCGCAGCAAGAAGCTCCGCCGCTCTCACATCAGCCAGCATCGACATCCTCGCGACCGACCTCACGAGCGGCCTCGCCGGGCTCGTGCTCGCCCAGTCCCGCAGACCTCACGCGAGCACTCCGGAGGCCGTGCGTCGCCTCGCTTCCCGCGCCAGCCGCCATCCGGTCGGTGTGTGCTGGGTCGATCCGCTCGCCGCGGACGAGCGCGCCGCTCGTCCGCTTCTGGGGCTCGCGCACGGCAACAGCGGCATCGCCCTCGCCCTCGCGGAAGCCGCCTCCCGCGATGAGCGCACCGCGGATGTCGCCCTCCCACTGCTTCGAGACGCCCTGCGCTGGGAGGCGGCCTGGTTCGATCCGATCGCCGGAGGCTGGCCCGACCTCCGTAGCGACGAGGGAGGCTACCCGACTATGTGGTGTCACGGCGCGGCCGGCATCGGCGCGACACGACTGCGACTCCTGCAGCTCGAAGAGGGTGGACTCGACCTCGAGTCCGCTTCGACCGCGGTTCGCGCCGAGGCAGAGGCTGCGGTGCAGGCCTGCGGGTCGGAGCTGGCGCGAGCCGCCGCATCCATCCCGCAATTCGGCGAGGCGGCGCTACTCGGTGGACTCACGCTGTGCCACGGTCTCGGTGCCTCGCTCGATGTGCTCGTCCTCGCCTCCGAGCGCGGTGCCCCCCGGCATCTCGATGCCGCCCGTCGGTTTGCCGAGACGATCGTCGCGGCCCTGCCCGAGGATCCGCTCGAGTGGCCGTCCGGGGTGCGCGCAGAGGGCAGCCTTTCGCTGTTTCTCGGGCTGGCCGGGGTCGCGGTCGTGCTCGCAAGGCTGTTGCACCCGGAACGGGTCGCGAGCCCGTCGCTACTCGTCTAGGGCCTGGCGCTTTCACCAGCGGATTGCGGGCAAAGCGATTCTGAAACAGCAGATTTGCCGCGGTCTCCAGCGATCCTGGATGGTGAACGGCGCATGCTCGCGGCGCCCGAAGCAGGTGCGAGAGCTCGGTGTAGTGACTATCACTCGAGAGCCGAGGATGATGTGAGCATGGAGAGCGGATCGCCCTCGATCGATCCACGCTATCGACCGGAGTTCCAGCGCGGGTACCGCGGGGCTGCCGGGCCGATGCCGCTCCCGCCGACGAGCCACGCAGATGCGCCGATCCGAGTAGGGCTGCCTCCCGCCGATGTGCCGGCAGCCGATGCGCCACCGATAGCGGGCGAGCCTGTTCGTCTGCGCCGCAACCCCTACATCGCCCTCATCGTCATCACGGGCATCGTGTTCATTGGTCTCGGTATCTGGCTCACCGTCCGGTACACCTTGATCGGCATGTCTTCCGACGGGTTAATGCCCGATTCCGTGTCCTTCCGGTTCGCCCAGGCACTCACGTTGACGTTCGCTGGTCCGCTCGTCACCATCGGCTTCCTGGCGCTTGTCGGCGTCGGCTTTTTCCTCGCGGCGCGGAGGCGTTGATGAAGGGTGTGGAGCGCGCTCTCATCATCACGACTGCGGTGCTCCTGGGAGCCGCGATCGTGATGTGTTGGAACACGTCGACAACTGTCCAGAGCTTCACGGAGGTCGACAACGCCACGCGGTGGCCGTTGGTACTCGCGCAGACCATGTCGTGGATTGCTGACATTCTCGCCCTCGTCGGCCTCTCCTCTGCGGTTAGCTTGCTCTTCCTGCGAGCGGCCCGCTGGACCGGCACGTCGGTGCAAGACGAGGAACTTACGCGGGAACCTTCACCGTGAGCGCTCCGGGGTCCACCCAGGCGTGCACGGACTTGGCCTCACCGAACTCGTCGCCGTCGAGCTGAAACTCCTGCGGATGCTCCACCGTCATTCGCAGGTCGGTACCGGTGGAGTAGAGCACGTCTTTCACATCGGTGGTGAGATCGATGATCGACCGGCCAAGCGCGCTTTTACGCAGCACGCCGTTCTCCCAGGTCACTTTATTCCACACCTTGAGCCAGCCAAAAGGTCCACTCGGTTTGAGTGCGGCGATGTCGAGCACGCCGTCGTCCGGTTGCGCATCGGGCAGGAGCAGAATGCCGCCGGGCAGGGTGCCGCAGTTGCCGATGATGATCGTGTGCACGCTCGTCGTTCGCTCGGGCGCCCCGTCGATGCTGAAGCGCAGTTTCACCGGCTTGAGGTCGGGGATGGCGCGCACTCCGGCATCAATGTAGGCGAGCCATCCGACCGCTTTCTTGAGCTTCGGATTGGTGAGGGCAATCATCTTTGCGTCGAGGCCGAGGCCGGCCATCACTACGAAGGTGTGCTGTTCTCTGCTGCCATCGGCGCGCTCGATCTCGGCGATGCCGACGTCGATCCGGCGGTCGGAGCCGGTGAAGGCCGTGCGGATCGACCCGGTCGGGTCGGTGAGGGGGAGTGCGAGATTGCGGGCGAGCAGGTTGCCCGTGCCGGACGGGATCAGTGCGATGGGCACGCCTGACTCGCGTAACGCCTCCGCGACGGCGCGCACGGTGCCGTCGCCGCCGGCCGCGATCACGACAGCCGCTCCCTGCTCGACCGCGGTCCTCGTGACGCTCTGCCCGGCATCTTGCAGCGAAGTGGAGTGCCACTGGGTCGCCCCCCATCCAGCGGCAGTTTCCGCTTCGGCGACCCGGGCTTCGAGCCTGGGTAGGTCTACCTTGATGGGGTTGTATACGACGGCGGCGTGGCGGTCTGTGGGCTGTGGCGAGGCTGACACGTGACCAACGGTACGGCATTGCTCAATAGACTGGAGGGGTGATTGATCCGCAGCTGCTCCGTGACAATCCCGAAGTTTTTAAGGCATCGCAGCGCGCTAGAGGTGATTCCGACGGGCTTGTCGACGTGGCCGTCGACGCCGATCTGAAGCGCCGCTCCGCGATCTCTGAATCGGAGAACCTGCGGGCGACGCAGAAAGCCCTCGGCAAGCAGGTCGCGCAGGCGACAGGGGAGGAGAAGATCCGCCTGCTCGGCGAAGCTCAGGGTCTTGCTGCTCGCGTCAAAGACCTCGCCCAGGTTGCGGCCGATGCCGAGGCAGAATTCACCCGCTCGGCGCGCGAAATCGCCAACCCCATCATCGACGGCGTGCCTGCCGGCGGTGAGGAGAACTTCGCTACCCTGCGCGAGGTCGGAGAGAAGCCGGTGTTCGACTTTGAGCCGCGGGATCACCTTGAGCTCGGCGAGAAGCTGCGAGCCATCGACATGACCCGCGGAGCCAAGGTTTCCGGCAGCCGCTTCTACTTCCTGCGCGGCATCGGGGCCCGCCTCGAGATCGCACTCATGAATCTCGCGCTCGACAAGGCGCTCGCTGAGGGCTTCGAACCCCTCATCACACCGACGCTTGTGCGCCCCGAGATCATGGACGGCACCGGGTATCTCGGCGCCCACGCCGACGAGATCTACTACCTTCCGGCCGACGATCTGTACCTCACCGGAACGAGCGAGGTGGCGCTCGCCGGGTTCCACTCAGACGAGATCATCGACCTCGCGAACGGTCCATTGCGCTATGCCGGCTGGTCTACCTGCTACCGCCGCGAGGCGGGCTCAGGCGGCAAGGATACCCGAGGCATCCTGCGCGTGCATCAGTTCAACAAGCTCGAGATGTTCAGTTATGTGCTGCCGGAGCATGCCGAGGCCGAGCACGACAGGCTCGTCGCCTTCCAGGAGTCGATGCTGCAGGCCTGTGGGCTCAGCTATCGCGTGATCGACGTCGCCGCCGGGGATCTCGGCTCGAGCGCCGCCCGCAAGTTCGACATCGAGGCGTGGGTGCCCACCCAGGGCGAATATCGCGAGCTCACTTCGACGAGCAACTGCACGACCTTTCAGGCTCGGCGGCTCGACATCCGCTACCGCCTCGAATCGGGCAAGACGACACCGGTCGCGACCCTCAACGGCACACTCGCGACGACGCGCTGGCTCGTCGCAATTCTCGAAACGCACCAGCAGGCGGATGGCTCGGTACGGGTACCGCCGAAATTGCAGCCGTACCTCGGTGGGATGGAAGTACTGGAGCCGGTCGCGTGATCGATCCCTGGTTGGTCGCACTCGACATCGACGGCACCCTGATGCGCGAAGACGGAGTTATTTCGCCGGAGGTGATCGCCGAGGTGCAGCGGGTTCGGGATGCCGGTCATGAGGTGATGCTCGCTACAGGCCGTAGCGTGTCGATGACCCTTCCGGTGCTCGAGCGTTTCCAGCTCACACCGCGCTATGTCGTGTGCTCAAACGGGGCCATCACCCTCGGTCGCGATGAGGATGCGCTGACGGGGTACTCGCGCGTCGCCGTCGAATCGTTCGACCCTTCTGGGGTGCTCACGACCATTCGCGAGAGCCTCCGCGACGCAAGCTATGCCGTCGAAGATGAAGAGGGTTTCTATCGTTACACGGGCTTTTTCCCGGATTCGACTCTTGGCGCTCTAAGTGAGAAAGTGTCATTCGAGCAGTTGAGCGAGCATCAGGCCACCCGCGTTGTCGTGATCTCTCCGGAGCATGCGATCGAGGATTTCCTGTCGATCGTGGAGAAGATGGGCCTGCACAAGGTCACCTACAACGTCGGATGGACGGCCTGGCTCGACATCGCTCCGGATGGCGTGAACAAGGCGACGGCGCTCGAACGGGTGCGCGACTGGCTTGACATCCCCCGCTCGCGCGTGATCGCCGTTGGCGACGGACGCAACGACATCGACATGCTCACGTGGGCATCCGAGGGCGGTCGCGGGGTCGCGATGGGCCAGGCCCCGGATGAGGTGCTCGCCGTCGCCAACGAGGTCACCCTCACCGACCTCGACGACGGCGTTGCGGAGCTGTTCCGCACGTTCTGAGCCTGTGCTGGTCGGCCGTGCCGAAATTCCGCTCCCCTCAATCGACTTGGTAGTTGTTGTGACTTCCGGAGCTCTTAAAGTCGCAACAACTACCAAGTCGATTGCCTGAGGGGGGAGTTTCGACTGCGGGGGTGTCGGCTAAGCTCGGCTTGTAATCGGGAGGGCTGTCCGAGCGGCCGATGGAGCCAGTCTTGAAAACTGGTGGGCAGAAATGTCTCGTGGGTTCGAATCCCACGCCCTCCGCCACTGTTTCCTTGGCGGCACCCGCCACCCGCGCCGAAAACGCGGCGCACCGCCGGATGCGAATCGCGCTGGCTGTGATGACACCGGCGAGGATGTCTGTCCTGCCGACTTTGATGAACCTGCCGGAGTGCACGCGAAGCACCGTCACGGTTGTGCGATAAGGGCGGAAGGGCGAAATCGAGAACATCTCTGGCGGATCGGATGCCCGCTCAATTTTTTCGCGTTGCTCTCACGGCTTCTGTGCGTAATCACGCCAGATCCTGACATTTCGCCCGCGGCAGACTCACGGATAACGAGGGGTGGGCCGACGTTAGGTATTCGTTAGGTTTTCGCGCCTGGCCGTAAGGACTTCGTGAGCAAACCGATACGGGGAAAGCGAAGGGTGTCTACTCATGAGCTGTGCCTCTCTGGTACCGGGCCCAAGTCAGGGTTCCGCGAACGAAATTGAATGGAGCTATCCGTGCTCGACATTGTGTACGTGCTCGTCACGATCGCCGTCTTTGCGGTGGTTGGCGTCGTCGCCCGGGGGGTAGAGAAACTGTGATCGTGTTCACCGTTGTCGCGGCGGTTCTTGCCGTCGCGTCCCTCGTCTACCTCGTGTTCGCCCTCGTGAAACCGGAGCGTTTCTGATGGTCATACTCTTTGGGATTCTCCAGATCCTGACTCTCGTGGTTTTGCTCGCGCTTGTCTATCGTCCTCTCGGCGACCACATGGCGAGAATGTTCACCACATCGAAGGATCTCAGGGTCGAACGCGGTTTCTACCGCGTCATCGGTGTGGATTCGGATTCCGAGCAGTCCTGGCGTCTCTACCTGCGCAGCGTTCTGATCTTCTCGCTCGTCGGTGTGCTGCTGCTCTACGCGATGCAGCGTCTCCAAGCCGTGCTTCCCTATTCGCTTGGCTTTCCGGCAATCCCCGAGGGGCTCTCCTTCAACACAGCGGCGTCCTTCGTGGCCAACACCAACTGGCAGTCGTACTCGCCGGACGTGACCATGGGATACGCGGTGCAGCTGGGCGGACTGGTCGTGCAGAACTTCCTCTCCGTCGCTGTCGGTATCGCGGTCGCGATCGCCCTGATCCGCGGACTCGCCTATCGCAAGTCTGGAACTGTCGGCAACTTCTGGGTGGATCTCACCCGCTCGTCGCTCCGACTGCTGTTGCCGCTTTCGTTCATCGCCGCGATCATCTTGATCGCCGGCGGGGTCATCCAGAACTTCAACGGCTTCGACTCGGTCGCCACCATCACCGGCGGCACGCAGTCGATTCCCGGTGGCCCGGTTGCTTCGCAAGAGGCGATCAAGATGCTTGGCAACAACGGTGGTGGGTTCTTTAACGCGAATTCGTCGCATCCATTTGAGAATCCCACCGCCTGGACGAATCTGTTCGAGATCTTCCTCATGCTCGCGATTCCGTTCGCGCTCACCCGCACCTTTGGCCAGATGGTCGGAGACAAGCGCCAGGGCACTGCGATTCTCGCGGTGATGGCGTCGATCTTCGCTGTCTCGCTCACCGCCATGACGCTCTTCGAGACGCTCACGGGCGGGGCAGCCACCCGGCTTGCCGGCGGCGCGATGGAAGGCAAGGAGCAACGGTTCGGGATCTGGGGGTCAACGCTATTCGCGTCGACATCCACTCTGACATCTACCGGAGCGGTGAACTCAATGCACGATTCGTTCACCTCGCTCGGCGGCTTCATGGCCATGTTCAACATGATGCTGGGTGAGGTCGCGCCCGGCGGGGGCGGATCGGGTCTCTACGGAATGCTGATCCTCGCGATCATCGCCGTCTTTATCGCGGGCCTGCTGGTCGGACGTACCCCGGAATACCTGGGGAAAAAGATCGGCCCGCGAGAGATCAAGCTCGCAAGCATCTACATTCTGATCACTCCGACACTTGCCTTGGCAGGCACGGCGCTCAGCTTTGCGATACCGGCCGTACGGGCGGATGTTCTAAAGACCTCCATCTTCAATCCTGGACTGCACGGCCTGTCAGAAGTGTTGTACGCGTTCACGTCCGCCGCGAACAACAACGGTTCTGCCTTCGCCGGACTCACGGCAAACACCCCCTGGTTCAACACGGCGCTCGGCGTCGCCATGCTCCTCGGCAGATTCCTGCCGATCGTCTTCGTACTGGCTCTTGCCGGGTCGCTCGCGGCGCAGGACAAGATTCCGGCTACCGCAGGAACCCTGCCAACCCACAGGCCTCAGTTCGTTGGCCTGCTCATCGGAGTGTCTGTTCTCGTGACGGCTCTCACCTACTTCCCTGTATTGGCGCTAGGACCGCTTGCTGAAGGGCTGCACTAAAAATGTCTACTGTCATTGAAACTCCCACTCCCGAGCGGAAACCCGCCAACAAGAGCGATCAGGCGGCGAAGTCGAGCGCGTTCACGCCGCGCCAACTCGTGGCCGCGCTTCCTGGCGCTCTGCGCAAGCTCGACCCGCGCCAGATGTGGCGAAACCCGGTGATGTTCATCGTCGAGATTGGTGCGGCCTATACGACCCTGATCGCGATCGCCGAGCCGTTCCTCGGTGGTCCCTCGAAGTCTGGCGGAGCGCTCGTTCCCGCCTCCTTCACCTGGGGCATCGCCATCTGGCTGTGGCTCACCGTGGTCTTCGCCAACCTGGCCGAGGCCGTCGCGGAGGGTCGCGGAAAGGCACAGGCGGAAAGCCTGCGCCAGACACGCACCAGCACCATGGCCAATCGGGTCGTATCGTACGACGAGCGAAACGATGCCGGCGCCGAGGAGGCGGCTACCTCGCCTGTCTCATCGGCTGACCTCACCCTCGGCGATGTCGTGGTCATCGTGGCGGGTGAGCTGGTACCCGGCGATGGCGACATCATCTGGGGCATCGCCTCGGTCGACGAGTCTGCCATCACGGGAGAGTCGGCTCCCGTCATCCGTGAATCGGGCGGAGACAGGAGTGCGGTAACCGGTGGCACCCGCATCCTCTCGGACCGGGTCGTTGTGCGAATCACGAGCAAGCCGGGCGAGACCTTCGTCGACCGGATGATCAAGCTGGTCGAGGGCGCATCGCGTCAGAAGACTCCCAACGAGATCGCACTGAACATCCTGCTCGCGAGCTTGACGATCGTCTTTGTCATCGTGACGCTCACGCTGAACCCGGTGGCCGCCTATGTCGGATCCGAGGTGAGTGTTCCCGTGCTCATCGCCCTGCTGGTCTGTCTCATCCCGACCACCATCGGTGCCCTGTTGTCTGCAATCGGAATCGCCGGAATGGACCGGCTCGTTCAGCGCAACGTGCTCGCCATGTCCGGCCGCGCGGTGGAAGCCGCGGGAGACGTCACAACCCTGCTTCTCGACAAGACCGGGACGATCACCTACGGAAACCGCCAGGCAGCCGAGTTCACGGCAATGAGCGGTGTTGAGCGCACGGACTTGATCGCCGCTGCCGCCCTCTCCTCGCTGAGTGACCCGACCCCGGAGGGGAAGTCGATCGTCGACCTCGCGGAAACCACCGGATTCAGCACGGGCACCACGTCAGCGGGCGAGATTGTGCCGTTCACCGCCCAGACGAGAATGAGCGGCCTCGACCTGTCTGACGGATCCCAGATTCGAAAGGGTGCAGGATCCGCCGTCATCGCCTGGGTCGAAGAGTCCACGAGGGCGGCCAGCAGCGAGCTTTCCGAGCTCGCGGAACATGTCGACCGCATCGCCAGCGCCGGTGGTACGCCGCTGGTCGTTGCGACGAAATCGGCGACGGGTGAGGCGCGAATTCTCGGCGTCGTATACCTGAAGGACATCGTCAAGGCTGGCCTGTCCGAACGGTTCGCGGAGTTGCGCCTGATGGGTATTCGCACGGTGATGATCACCGGCGACAACCCGCTCACCGCCAAGGCGATAGCCGCTGAAGCAGGCGTTGACGACTACTTGGCCGAGGCGACACCGGAAGACAAGCTCGCCCTGATTCGCAGGGAGCAGGAGGGTGGCAACCTCGTCGCCATGACCGGTGACGGCACCAACGATGCTCCCGCGCTTGCGCAGGCGGATGTCGGCGTGGCGATGAACACGGGCACCTCGGCCGCGAAAGAGGCGGGCAACATGGTCGACCTCGACTCCGATCCGACGAAACTCATCGACATCGTGAGGATTGGCAAGCAACTGCTGATCACCCGCGGATCACTGACGACCTTCTCGATTGCGAACGACGTTGCCAAGTACTTCGCCATCATCCCGGCCATGTTTGCCGGAGTGTTCCCGGGGCTCGCAGTGCTCAACATCATGCAGCTGCATTCTCCGGCTTCGGCGATTTTGTCCGCGGTGATCTTCAACGCGATCATCATCGTGATCCTGATCCCCCTGGCGCTGCGAGGGGTGAGCTACCGGGCGACATCCGCGTCCCGCATCCTCAGCCGTAACCTGCTGGTCTATGGCGTCGGCGGCATCGTCGCGC
>JANYEI010000116.1 GCA_025363205.1 Frigoribacterium sp. | reverse complement strand
TGCAGCAGCGTCGTCGTTGTGGTGGTGAGAATGTGCTCCACCTGGGCCCGAAAAATGACGACAGCGATGCTGGACAGCACCATTGCCACCAGCAGGCTACCGATCGTAATACGCCACTTAATCGTGACCCGCCGCAGCAGTTTCACACGCAGGACCTCACGAGAGAGGCTCGAGGAGGTAACCGGAGCCTCGTTTGGTCACGATGCGCACGCCGGAAGGCACCGGTTCCAGTTTGCGCCGGAGATAGCTCACGTACTGGTCGACGATGTTCGGGTCGATATTCTGGGTCGAGCCCCACACCTCTTCAAGGATGCGGGACCGGCTCACCACCTCTCCCACCGATGCCGCGAGTAGCCTCAGCAACGCAAATTCTTTCGGACTCATCGATAGCGAATGCCCGGCAACCGTAACGGCAACGGCGAGCGAGTCGATTCGCAGCGCCCCGACGGTCACCACGAGCTTGTCGGCATTGGCGTCGCGGCGCAGCAGCGCCCTCACCCGCGCACTCAGCTCGACGAAGGCAAAGGGCTTGGTGAGGTAGTCGTCCGCCCCGGCGTCGAGGCCGAAGACTCGATCCTCCACGGCAGTGCGTGCCGTGAGCAACAGCAGCGGCATGGAGCTTCCGGACTGTCGGATGCGCCGACAGATCTCGAAACCTGACATCTGCGGCAGCATCACGTCGATGGCGGCAAGAGCAAATTCCTCGGTGGAGACCGCGATCAGGGCATCCACACCATTATCGACAACACGGGTCTCGTAGCCCTCCGCGGTGAGGCCGCGCATGATGAGCTCACCCATCTGGGGATCATCCTCTACGATCAGGATCTTCATCGCGACCGACTCCCTCAATTAGCTCCACAGCGGAATGCTGCAATGTTCGCACTCTTTGTCGGGAACTGCCCGCCAGCACTCCGACGGCCGATCCTGGTGGGCCAGCGCGGGAACTCTGCGGGCACGTGGTGCGGCGATGAGAGTCACTGCGCCGCTCCCTCCGGCATTCGGGTTGGAGCTTGATTCTTGGTAGACGGACCGGTAGACCGTAAGTATGTCCGAACACGAAGAGCCCTCCGTCGACCTCCCGCTCGTTCCGCTTCCCGGAAGCAACCGTCACTCTGCCGAGGTGATAGCCCCCGCTCTGGTACCGCAGGATTTGACCGCGGAGATCGAGGTGACGGTGATCTTGCGTCGTCGGCCCGGCGCGAATCAATTCGATCCTTCGGTGCGCCTGAGCCGAGAGGAATTCGCGACGCTGATGGGAGCGGATGACGCCGACGCCGCCACGGTAACCACTGCCCTCAGCGGGCTGGGCCTGCGTGTGGTGTCGACCGACCTTCCCTCGCGACGGATGCGTGTCGCTGGCACCGCAGCAGTGCTCAGCCGAGTGTTCGGCACCCACCTCGAGGCCGTGACCAGCCGGGCCATCGACGGCGCAGAGGTGCATCACCGTAATCGCACCGGAATGCTGATGGTGCCGGCCTCCCTCGACGGCATCATCACCGCCGTGCTCGGCCTCGACGACCGCCCCCAGGCGCGTGCTCAGTTTCGCATCGCCGAAGCCCGGGCCGTCGCGGTGAGTTACACGCCGCTCGACCTCGCCGAGGTGTATCACTTCCCCGCCCAATTCGACGGTTCGGGCCAGACGATCGCACTCATCGAACTGGGGGGTGGGTTCGCCCAGGCCGAGCTCGACACGTATTTCGCCGGTCTGGGTATCACCGGGCCTCACGTCACCGCGGTCGGCGTTGATGGCGCAAAGAACGTGCCAGGCGCAGACGCCGCCGGGGCAGATGGTGAGGTCCTGCTCGACATCGAGGTGGCAGGGGCACTCAGCCCTGGCGCTGACATCGTGGTCTACTTCGCTCCCAATACCGACGCCGGGTTCGTCGACGCGGTGAGCGAGGCGACCCACGCCACCATTACGCCGACTGCGATCAGCATCAGCTGGGGCCAGAACGAGGATGCCTGGACGGCCCAGGCCACGCATGCCCTCGACCAGGCCTTCGTGGACGCTGCGACCCTTGGAGTCACCGTCACGGTCGCCGCCGGTGATAACGGCAGTTCTGATGGCGCGAGCGATGGGCGTAACCACGCCGACTTCCCGGCATCCAGTCCCCATGTCCTTGCCTGTGGCGGCACGAGCCTGCACGCGGTTTCGGGCACGGTGCAGTCGGAGATCGTGTGGAACAACGGCAAGGGTGGCGGCGCGACGGGAGGGGGCGTGAGTGACGTCTTCGCGATCCCGAACTGGCAGGCCTCAGCCGGAGTACCCGCGTCGTCTCGCGGCACAGCCGGACGAGGCGTTCCGGATGTCGCAGCCGTCGCTGATCCGACGACGGGGTACGAGGTGCTCGTAGATGGCGAGAAGAAGATCTACGGGGGTACCAGCGCGGTCGCGCCGCTATGGGCGGCGCTCGTTGCTCGCCTCGCCCAGGCGCACGGACAACCGCTCGGCCTGCTGCATCCACGCCTCTACGGATCGGTGTCGGCGGCCCCGAAGCAGGAGGGTTTTCGGGACATCACTTCGGGGAATAACGGAAGTTTTGCCGCGAAACCCGGTTGGGATGCCTGCACCGGACTCGGTGTTCCCGACGGGACGGCTCTGCTCGCCCTACTTCGGATGCCAGCCCACTGACGCTGGTTGTCGCGAGCTTCGCATTCCCGAGATCACCCGAGCGGATGTGCAGTTGCCGATGTCGGATGCGGCCGGTGCGGTCTCGTCATGGCTTTCATTGAAGCAGCGGGTCCCACCAAGACATACACCCCCAAGGGGGCCAGTCCAGTGCACGCGCTCGACGGGCTCGATCTTGAAGTGCCGCAGAGCACTGTCACTGCGCTACTCGGGCCGAATGGGGCTGGCAAGACAACCACCGTGAAAGTGCTCACGACACTCACCCAGCCCACGGCGGGCAGCGCTCGAATCGACGGGATCGACGTGCTTGCCCATCCCGAACGAGTCCGCCCAATCATCGGTGTGTCTGGACAGTACGCCGCCGTCGATGAGAATCTCACCGGCTTCGAGAACCTCGACATGGTGGGGCGTCTCTACCATCTCGGTGCCACCCAGTCACGGGTGCGGGCGCAGGAGCTCATCACGCTCTTCGACCTTGAGGAAGCCAAGAACCGACCGGTGAAGGGCTTTTCCGGCGGAATGAGACGGCGTATCGACCTGGCTGGCGCACTGGTGACCCGGCCGAAGGTGCTCTTTCTCGACGAACGGACGACGGGTCTTGATCCGCGCAGCCGGCTGGGAATGTGGGACATCATCACCAGCCTGGTCGCACAGGGCACGACCGTTTTGCTCACCACCCAGTACCTCGAAGAGGCCGACCAACTCGCCGACAGCATCTCGGTGATCGACGATGGACGGGTGATCGCGAAGGGCACATCCGACGAGCTGAAAGCGTCGGTCGGAGGCCAGCGGGTCGAGATCACGCTCGTTGACCCGAGCGACAGTGTGACAACGGTCGAAGTATTGCGCCGCTTCGGTGATTCCGAGCTGACGACGGCAGCGGAGGGTCGCGAGCTCACGGTCAATGCGTCGGATGCACCGGGGGCTTTGCAGGGAATCCTCGCTGAGCTGGGCAGTCGCGGCATCCGTCTGTTCGATGCCGGCATGCGCCGCCCAACCCTGGACGACGTCTTCCTGCGTCTCACCGGCCATTCCGCCACCGCCGAGACAGCGGATGCGGCACCAACGAAGAAAATGAAGCGTGCCGCGAAGAAAGAGAAGGCTCGCTCATGACAACAACCAGCACCGGTTCGGGCTCAGCGCTCTCGCACTGGTTCTCCGACGGCTGGATCACCACCAGGCGCAACCTGATCAAGATCAAGCGCGTGCCCGACATCCTCGTGTTCACGACGCTGCAGCCCATCATGTTCGTGCTGCTCTTCACCTACGTCTACGAGGGCGTGATCAACATCCCCGGAAGCAGTTACAAAGAATTCATCATGGCGGGCATCTTCGCTCAGACCATCGCGTTCGGATCCACCTATTCGGGCTCGGCGATGGCCCAAGACCTGAAAGATGGCATCATCGACCGGTTCCGAACACTGCCGATGAGCCCATCGGCAGTGCTGATCGGACGCACTAACGGCGACCTCTTCATCAATGCCGTATCGCTCGTTGTCATGATGGTGACCGGCCTCATCGTCGGCTGGCGCATCCGTTCGAGCCTTCTCGAGGCGCTGGGAGCCATTGCACTCCTGTTGCTCTTCGCCTACGCGTTCTCCTGGGTGATGGCCTTCATCGGCATGAGTGTGCGCAGCCCAGAGGTCATTAACAACGTCTCGTTCCTCATCCTGTTTCCGCTCACCTTCATCTCCAACGCCTTCGTTCCCAGCGACACTTTGCCGACGCCGTTGCGCGTCTTCGCCGAGTTCAACCCGGTATCTGCGCTCGTCTCGGCGGTGCGCAACCTCTTCGGAAACACCCCACCGAACTCTCCGGTCGCCGACAACTGGGCACAGCAGAACCCCGAGATCACCGTGCTGATCGGCATTGTGCTGCTACTCGTGGTGTTTGTGCCGCTGGCAATTCGCAAGTTTGCCAGCGTGAGCAGCCGCTAACGCTGGTCAGCAGCCGCTCACGCGTGGTGAGCAGCTGGTAATGCGTGGTCAGTGCCAATTGCAGTGAAACGGGGAGGCAACTCTCACATTCGCTGGCTAGCGTGAGGCAATGACAGTTATCGCGATCACCGGTTCCACTGGCCATGTCGGGCGCCGTGTGGCCGACCAGCTCGCCGATCTGTGCCCGACCCTGGTTGTGCGTGATGCCGCGAAAGCCCCACGTATCGAGGGATCCTCGGTGGTGGTGACCGACTACACCGAAGCCTCCGATTCGGTGCGCGCACTCGAGGGGGTGGACGTGCTGTTCATGGTCTCCGCCGCAGAGTCGAAGTTTCGTCGGGTGCAGCACCGCACCTTCATCGAGGCGGCTGCTGCTGCTGGCGTCAGCCACATCGTCTACACCTCGTTCATTGGCGCTGATGCCGACGCCGTCTTCACTCTCGGGCGAGATCATGCCGACGCCGAAACGGCGATCCGGGGGAGCGGAATGCACTTCACACTGCTACGGGACAACTTCTACTCCGACCTTCTCCCCTATTTTGCCGATGATTCCGGGGTGATCCGCGGTCCTGCCGGAGAGGGTCGCGTCGCTGCGGTTGCGCGAGCGGATGTCGCCGACGTCGCCGCCGTTATCCTGCGGGACCCCGCGCCCCACGCCGGCATCACCTACGAACTCACCGGACCGGAAGCGCTCACGCTCGACGAGGTTACCGCGCGTGCCGGCGCCGTAATTGGGCGCACCCTCCGCTACGCGCCCGAAACTGTGGAGGAGGCATACGCGTCGCGAGCCCATTACGGCGCGGAACAGTGGCAACTCGACGCCTGGGTGAGCACCTACACGGCCATCGCCGGTGGAGAGACCGACCGCGTCACCGATCACGTCGAGCGGGTCTCCGGGCATCGCCCGCGCACCATCGAAGAAGCGTTATCGCCAAAGGATGAAGTTCCTGCTCACCGTGCTCTGTCCGAAACCGATTCGGATTCGGATTCGGATTCTCCGAAGTGTGCGGCTACGAGGTCATGAGTTGATCGAATCGGCGCAGAATCAGCCCCTCACGCAGAGCCCAGGGGCAGATCTGTACTGATTCAATGTGGAGGCCCTCCATGGCCGCCTGTGCCACCAACGCAGCCGCGAGAAGTTGACGCGATCGCAGGACTGATACTCCCGGAAGCTCGGCACGGTCCGCAGAAGCCATGGCCGACATCCGGCTGGCCCACAGGGCCAACTCATTTATCCGCAACTCACGCCGTACAAAGGGACCTTCCGCGCGGGGAGCGGAACCGGCGACCCTGGCGAGGGAGCGAAAAGACTTCGAGGTTGCCACGACGAGTGTCGGCGCGGTCAGTCGCCCGATGTCCGTGATCGGAGCCTCGAGCACCTCGCGAATATACTTGCGCACTGCCTTGATGCTCTTAGCGGACGGGGGATCCGCATCCAGGAAGTCCCGCGTGAGTCTTCCCGCGCCGAGAGGGAGTGACACCGCGAGTTCGGGCAGCTCGTCGGCTCCCATCGCCATTTCGAACGATCCGCCGCCGATATCGAGACTGAGGATCCGGCCCGCTCCCCAGCCGTACCATCGGCGCACCGCGAGGTAGGTTGCGGCTGCTTCGTCGGTGCCACTCAGCTCGATGAGTCGGATCCCGGTTTCAGCGTGCACCCGCCCAAGCACTTCCGATCCGTTGCTGGCTTCTCGGATGGCCGAGGTGGCGAAGGCCATCAGGTCCTCCGCTCCGTGCTCTTCTGCAAGCTGTGCCGCGGCGGTCACAAATTCGATCAAAACACGCTGGCCAGCATCCGAAATCGCGCCGTGATCATCGAGGAAGCTGATGAGTTGCAGTGGGTGTTTGTGTGAGGTGAAGGGGATCGGGCGAGCGCCGGGATGCGCGTCGACCAGCAGCATGTGAACGGTATTCGACCCGATGTCAAGCACGCCAAGTCGCATGGGACAAACCTACCGGCTGGAAGCAGCAGCGTTCCGAGGACTGTCACCGAATCCGGACCAGCGTGCCGAATCAATGAGCCGAATCAATGAGCCGAATCAGCGACCCGCCGCGTAGCCCTGAGCACCCCGCGGATTCGCCGCGGCGGTGAGCAGCCCGGTGCCGGCATCCCGGCCCACCGAGGAGAGCCGCCCGAGGCTCCAGTCACCGGCCACGGTGATGCGATGACCCCGCCTGCGCAGCTCAGCGATGACATCCGCTCCCACCCGCCCTTCGACCACCGCGCCGCCGGGCTCCCAGGTGCGCGGCCAGAAGGACTCCGGAAACGAGGTCGTGTGGAACGCCGGCGCGTCGATCGCCTCCTGGGGGGAATAGCCGCCGACCAGGGTGCGCAGCAGGTACAGCAACTGCCACTGGTCCTGCTGGTCGCCGCCGGGTGTGCCGAGGGCGGCGATCGGATGCCCGTCGCGCAACAGCAGCGTGGGGGTGAGGGTGGTTCGTGGACGCCGCCCAGGCAGGAGGGCCGACGGCGAACTCGGGTCGAGCCACATCATCTGCAGTCGACTGCCAAGGCAGAATCCGAGCTCGGGGATCGTAGGGGAGGACTGGAGCCACCCACCCGAGGGTGTCACCGAGATCATGTTGCCCCACGCATCGACCACATCGATGTGGCAGGTGTCTCCGGCGGTGACTCCAGCGGGGGAGACCGTCGGCTCGCCACTTCCGGCGAATTCGTCGTTCACCCCGGTGGCCTCCGACGAGACCCGTAACGGCGGGTGATAGGCGCGCACCCCTGGTACCGAACCGGGCCGGAATTCGCTCGAGGCCCGGTCGGTGATGAGGGTGCGACGCTGCTCCGCGTAGCCCGCGGAGAGAAGATGTTGCAGCGGAACCTCCACGTCTCCGTAGTAGGCCTCCCGGTCGGCGAGGCTCAGCTTCTGCGCCTCGAGGATGGTGTGCACACCGAGCGCGGTCGACGGATCGAGCCGCTCGTCGTCGAATCCGTCGAGTACCGCGAGGCACTGTAACAGGGCAGGACCCTGGCCCCAGGCTGCGGATTTCGCGACGGTGACGCCCCGGAAGTCGAGGGTGACCGCTGGCTCGTAGCTTGCCCGGAAAGAGGCAAAATCCTGCTCGTCGATTACTCCCGCGTGGTCGGTACCCGAGGAATGACGATGCTTGTCGCGCACGAACCGGGCGGCAGCCTCGGCCACGAATCCGGTGCTCCATTCGGCGCGGGCCGCGTCGATCCTCCCCTCTCGGGAGTCGGCGTGCCGACCAGCATCCGCGAGGCGGTCGAGGGTGTCGGCATAGGCGGGGTTAACCACGAGCTCGCCGGCCTGGGGAACTCGGCCCTGCGGCATCCAGAGCGCTGCCGAGGACGGCCAGTGAGTCTCGAATAGCTCCGAGACCGCGGCGATCGTCGAGCTCACTCGGCCGAGCAGCGGATGCCCGTTCCTGGCGTAGTCGCGGGCGAAGGCAAACACCTCGCCGAGCTCCCAGCTGCCGTGGTCTCGCAGCAGCAGAAGCCAGGCGTCGACGGCGCCGGGAATTGCGGCGGCGAGCGCCCCAGTGCCGGGCACCAGGTCGAGACCCTCGGCCCGATAGTGCTCGATCGTGGCGTTGTGAGGTGCGGGGCCCTGCCCCATGAGCACGAGTGGTCGCGAGGGGTCGGCGGCGGTGGCAAAGATGCCAACGAGGTCGCCCCCCGGACCGTTCAGATGGGGCTCGACCACATGCAACACGAAAGCTCCGGCGGCGGCGGCATCGAAGGCATTGCCGCCGCGTTCGAGCACAGCCTGGGCGGCCGCCGTCGCGATCCAGTGGGTGGAGGCGACCATGCCAAAAGTGCCGCGAAGGGTCGGGCGAGTTGTGTCGGGATCGGGCGGAGTGAATGATGTCGAAGAAGTCACAGTCTCCAAATTCTAGGCGCGGGCCGTGAAGATCGCCGGATGCCACTGTGACCCGCCATCATGGGGATATGACACCTCCCGACCGCATCACGTCACCCGCCTCCCGCTCCTCGATCACGCGGTATTGGACGCCCCTCGCCGTCACGTACCTGGTGCTCGCCCTCGTCGGGCTCATCGGCACCTGGACCTACAACGCCCTCGCAATTGTGCAACTGCGCAACTTCGCCGGCGACTGGGTGAACAGCGGTCCGGCCGTCTCGTCTCTCACGGTGGACCTGCTGGTTGCCGCCGTGGCTGGCAGCATCCTGATCATCGTGGAATCACGCCGACTCGGTCTTCGTGGCGGCTGGATCTATGTCGTGCTTGCCGGGCTCACGGCCTACGCCTTCGTGTTCCCGCTGTTCCTTGCCATGCGGCAACGGGCCCTCACCAAACGGAAGGCTGAGGGCGGCGCCCGGGCCACCGACGCGAGAGATTGAGGGGGTGTCATTCGCCGCGTATCTGAGTGCCATCCCTGCGGGGCGCTCACGACGTAGCTCTAACGCACCGCTGTGACACCGCCGGGTGAGCGCATTTGTATTGGTCAGGAACCATCAACGCACTACTCGCCATGCTGGGTGATGAAACTAGACCAGTCGCTTCTGGCCTTTATCAATACAACAGTGCATCAACGCGACAGTGAATTTCGTGGTCGGAGTCGCACAATTTGCGCCACATAATCCTCTAGGCGCCGTGCCCCTAATCGGTTGATACCAGAGTTGCCCATCGGGACGAAGTCCAGGAGCCATTCACCCCCGTGCCCATGCGCCATCACGGACTCGCGACCGAGGATTCCGGTTTGGACTTTACGCAGTGACGCGACCTCGGACCACGCGACGACCTCGACTGAGGTCGAGGCCCGGTAGATCCGTGTGGCGGAGGAGTCCGTTACAAGAACCGCGAATCGGCCGTATCGATGCTC
>JANYEI010000003.1 GCA_025363205.1 Frigoribacterium sp. | reverse complement strand
CACCATTCAGCAGTTGGTCCGCAAGGGCCGCAGCCCCAAGGTCGTCAAGACCAAGGCGCCCGCCCTCAAGGGCAACCCGCAGCAGCGCGGTGTGTGCACCCGCGTGTACACGACCACCCCGAAGAAGCCGAACTCGGCTCTCCGCAAGGTCGCGCGCGTCAAGCTCTCCAACGGCACCGAGGTGACCGCCTATATTCCCGGCGAAGGGCACAACCTGCAGGAGCACTCGATGGTGCTCATCCGCGGCGGTCGGGTAAAGGACCTCCCCGGTGTGCGTTACAAGATCGTGCGCGGCGCGCTCGACACCCAGGCCGTGAAAAACCGCAAGCAGGCTCGCAGCCTCTACGGCGCGAAGAAGGACAAGAAGTAATGCCTCGTAAAGGACCAGCACCGAAGCGTCCAGTAGTTGCGGACCCGGTCTACGGAGCCCCCATTGTCAGCCAGCTCGTCAACAAGATTCTTCTTGATGGCAAGAAGGGCCTCGCCGAGCGCATCGTCTATGACGCACTCGTCGGAGTTTCGACCAAGAACGGTGCGGATGCCGTTGTCACGCTGAAGAAGGCGCTCGACAACGTACGTCCCACCATTGAGGTCAAGAGCCGTCGTGTCGGTGGATCGACCTACCAGGTTCCGGTCGAGGTCAAGCCTCACCGCGCCAACACCCTCGCATTGCGCTGGCTCACCACCTACGCCAAGGGTCGTCGCGAGAAGACCATGACCGAGCGTCTCACCAACGAGATCCTCGACGCATCCAACGGCCTCGGTGCCGCGGTGAAGCGTCGTGAGGACACTCACAAGATGGCCGACGCCAACAAGGCCTTCGCGCACTACCGCTGGTAGCCATTCTGGCGATCGACGTAGTAGGTCCTGCGATCGTGTCGAGACCTCTGGTCCCGTCACTGCCGCGGGCCTAACGCCCGGCCGACAGACATTTTCACGTTCACATCTCTTCGTAAGGACACTCCGTGGCACAAGACGTGCTCACCGACCTGAACAAGGTCCGAAACATCGGCATCATGGCTCACATCGATGCCGGCAAGACCACCACCACCGAGCGCATCCTGTATTACACCGGCATCACTCACAAAATCGGTGAGGTGCACGATGGTGCGGCCACGATGGACTGGATGGCGCAGGAGCAGGAACGTGGCATTACGATCACGTCGGCTGCGACCACCTGTTTCTGGAACAAGCACCAGATCAACATCATCGACACCCCCGGCCACGTGGACTTCACCGTCGAGGTGGAGCGTTCGCTTCGAGTCCTCGATGGTGCTGTCGCCGTGTTCGACGGCAAGGAAGGCGTCGAGCCGCAGTCCGAGACTGTGTGGCGCCAAGCCGACAAGTACGACGTTCCGCGCATCTGTTTCGTCAACAAGATGGACAAGCTCGGCGCCGACTTCTACTACACCGTCGACACCATCATCAAGCGCCTCGGCGCCAAGCCGCTGGTCATCCAGCTCCCCATCGGGTTCGAGAACACCTTCGAGGGTGTCGTCGACCTGGTCGAGATGCGGGCACTGACTTGGCGCGGAGACTCTAAGGGTGACGTCGAGCTCGGTGCCAAGTACGACATCGAAGCCATCCCGGCCGACCTGGTCGAAAAAGCAAACGAGTACCGTGCGGCACTTCTAGAGGTCGTCGCCGAGACCGATGACACGCTTCTTGGGCGTTTCATGGAGGGTGACACCGACTTCTCGGTCGCCGAGATCAAGGCTGCCATCCGCAAGCTCACCATCTCGAGCCAGATCTATCCGGTGCTCTGTGGTTCCGCGTTCAAGAACCGTGGCGTGCAGCCGATGCTCGATGCGGTCGTCGACTATCTGCCGACCCCGCTCGACGTGCCGGCCATCGAAGCCCACGACCCGCGCGACGAAGAAAAAGTTATTCTTCGTCACCCGGACGCGACGGAGCCCTTTGCTGCCCTGGCCTTCAAGGTCGCGGTCCATCCCTTCTTCGGTCGTCTCACCTACATCCGGGTCTACTCCGGCAGGGCAGATTCCGGTGCGCAGTTGGTCAATGCGACCAAGGGCAAGAAGGAGCGCATCGGCAAGATTTTCCAGATGCACGCCAACAAGGAGAACCCGGTCGACAGCGTCACTGCCGGGCACATCTACGCGGTCATCGGCCTCAAGGACACGACTACGGGTGACACTCTCACCGACCCGACGAACCAGGTCGTTCTCGAGTCGATGACCTTCCCCGAGCCGGTCATCGAGGTGGCGATCGAGCCGAAGACGAAGGCCGACCAGGAGAAGCTGGGTCTCGCGATCCAGAAGCTCGCTGAAGAGGACCCGACTTTCCGCACCGAGCAGAACGTCGACACCGGCCAAACCGTGATTAAGGGGATGGGCGAGCTCCACCTCGACATCCTGGTCGACCGCATGAAGCGTGAATTCGGCGTCGAAGCGAACGTCGGCAAGCCTCAGGTTGCATACCGCGAAACGATTCGTCGTGTCGTCGAGAAGCACGACTTCACGCACAAGAAGCAGACCGGTGGTTCTGGCCAGTTCGCCAAGATCCAGATCTCGCTTGAGCCAATGGAGGTGACCGCGGAGAAGAGCTACGAGTTCGTCAACAAGGTCACCGGTGGGCGCATCCCGCGCGAGTACATCCCCTCGGTCGACCACGGAATCCAGGATGCGCTGCAGGTGGGCGTACTCGCGGGTTATCCGATGGTCGGAGTGATGGCGATCCTGCTCGATGGCGCATCGCACGACGTCGACTCCTCGGAGATGGCGTTCAAGATTGCCGGCTCGATGGCATTCAAGGAAGCGGCTCGCAAGGCCGATCCCGTGCTGCTTGAGCCGCTGATGGCCGTCGAGGTTCGCACCCCGGAGGAGTACATGGGCGACGTCATCGGCGACCTGAACTCGCGCCGTGGACAGATTCAGTCGATGGAGGATGCCACGGGTGTCAAGGTCATCGCCGCGAAGGTGCCGCTGTCGGAGATGTTCGGATATGTCGGAGACCTCCGGTCGAAGACATCCGGCCGCGCGGTGTACTCCATGTCGTTCGACAGCTACTCTGAGGTGCCGCGCGCGGTTGCTGACGAGATCATCCAGAAGAACAAGGGCGAATAGCTTCGGCTGTCTGCCCAAGTAAAATATCTCTATCCAAACCCCGTAGCGCCTGCGATTCGAAACAATTCGAATCGTGGGTGTCTACACCTAAGTCCTGAGGAGGACCAATTGGCGAAGGCAAAGTTCCAGAGGACTAAGCCACACGTCAACGTCGGTACCATCGGTCACGTCGACCACGGTAAGACCACGTTGACGGCTGCAATTACCAAGGTGCTGCACG
>JANYEI010000002.1 GCA_025363205.1 Frigoribacterium sp. | reverse complement strand
GGCGTCGGCGGCATCGTCGCGCCGTTCATCGGCATCAAGCTGATCGACCTGCTCGTCACCCTCATCCCCGGCTTCTGATACGCCCCGAACTGGAAAGTAGACAACAATCATGAGTTCACCAAGAACGGCGGTCCGCCAATATTGGGTGGCCATCCGTGCGATGTTGATATTCACCGTCGTGCTCGGTGTCGGCTACACAGCCGTTATCACCGGCATCGGCCAACTTGCCCTGCCCTACCAAGCCAACGGATCCGCGATCAAGGTCGGAGATGCGACAGTCGGCTCGGCGCTCATCGGCCAGGGGTTCACCGACAAGAAGGGCAAGGCGCTGCCGCAATGGTTCCAGTCCCGCCCCTCAGCGGCAGGGAGCGGATACGACGCCTCGGCTTCGAGTGGAAGTAACTACGGCCCCGAAAACTCCGACCTCATCGCGGCCGTGAAAGAACGGAAGGCAGCCATTGCAGGGCTCGACGGCGCAGCGCCCTCGAGTATTCCCGCCGATGCGCTCACGGCATCCAGCTCGGGGCTCGACCCGCACATTTCTCCGGAATACGCCCTGCTTCAGGTGGAACGAATCGCCCGGGTGCGCACCCTGTCCGTCGCATCGGTCACGAAGCTCGTCGACGATCAGATCCAGGCACCGGATCTCGGATACCTCGGCCAGTCGAGGGTCAATGTGCTCGAGCTGAACGTGGCCCTCGCGAAGATGAAGGGCTGATTCCGATGAAAAGAGGGCGGCTCCGAGTGCTGCTCGGCGCCGCTCCCGGCGTCGGCAAGACCTACACGATGCTGGAAGAAGGAGCACGTCTTCGCGACGAGGGACGTGACGTTGTCGTCGCCGTTGTGGAAACCCACGAGCGCAAAGCGACCGCTGCAGTTCTCAAGGACCTCGAGATTATTCCGCGCAAAGAGACCAAGCATCGCGGTATCTCTCTCGCCGAGATGGATCTGGACGCCGTG
This sequence comes from Frigoribacterium sp., assembly GCA_025363205.1. GTDB lineage: Bacteria > Actinomycetota > Actinomycetes > Actinomycetales > Microbacteriaceae > Lacisediminihabitans. Next base: position 12,418 of record JANYEI010000002.1, on the reverse strand, counting down.
ATCGCACGACGACCCGATGTTGCCCTCGTGGATGAGCTGGCACACACGAATGCCCCTGGCTCGCAGAATGACAAGCGCTGGCAGGATGTGGAAGCTCTTCTTGACGCGGGCATCAACGTCATGTCCACCGTCAATGTTCAACATATTGAATCGTTGAGTGACGTCGTCGAGCAGATCACGGGGGCACCGCAACGCGAAACCGTGCCCGATAAGATCCTGCGTGCCGCGGATCAGATCGAAGTGGTGGACCTCGCCCCCCAGGCGCTTCGCGACAGACTTGCCGAAGGCAACGTCTATCCGGCCGTGCGCATTGACGCGGCCCTGTCCAACTATTTCCGACTCGGCAATCTCACCGCGCTGCGAGAGCTGACACTTCTCTGGTTGGCCGATGAGGTCGATAGTGCCCTCAAGACCTATCGCAACGAGCACGGTATCGACAGCAAATGGGAGGCACGCGAGCGCGTGGTGGTCGCGCTCACCGGCGGTCCGGAAGGGGAGACCCTGATCAAACGCGGAGCGCGAATCGCGGCTCGTTCCGCCGGGGGAGATCTCATCGCCGTGCACGTCACGAGCCAGGACGGTCTTGCCGACGCCCACCCCGGTGCCCTCTCCGCGCAGCGCGCACTGGCCGAAAAACTCGGCGGCACCTACCATCAGGTCATCGGCAACGACATCCCACGGTCACTCGTCGAGTTCGCGAAGGCGTCGAACGCCACCCAGCTCGTGATCGGGGTCAGCCGCCGCAGCCGCCTTGTCGCAGCGCTGACCGGACCGGGCATCGGTGCGACGGTTGTGCGGGAGTCTGGCCCCATCGACGTGCACATCGTCACCCATGCCGCCGCGGGCGGCAGATTTGCCCTTCCCCGCATTTCCGGCGCGCTCACTCTCAGACGGCGGATCATCGGGTTCATTGTGGCGCTGGCAGCCGGTCCGCTCATCACCTGGCTATTGGTGTCATTCCGCACGAACGACACGATCACGAGCGACGTTCTCGCTTTCCAGTTGCTGGTGGTGGTCGTTGCGTTGGTCGGCGGCATTTGGCCCGCCCTGTTCGCGGCATTGCTCTCCGGGCTCACTCTTGATTTCTTCTTCGTCGAGCCCGTCTACACCGTGACAATCGCGAAGCCGGCCCATATTCTCGCGTTGGCGCTATACATCCTGAACGCCTTGCTCGTCAGTTATGTCGTAGACCAAGCGGCCCGACGATCCCGGGTCGCGGTGCGGGCAGCCGCCGAATCAGAATTGCTCGCCACGATCGCTGGCAGCGTGCTCCGTGGCCAGGATGCCCTCGAGGCACTCATTACCCGCACGAGAGAATCCTTCAAATTAAACAGCGTTCGTGTCGTCGGAACGGACGACGTGCTCTTCGAGTCAGGAACGGTCAACGACGACGATCGCCTCACCGTGCTTCCGGTGGGAGATCGCGGCACCCTGGAATTGCGCGGCCCCAATTTGGCCGCATCCGAGCGACGGCTCCTCTCTGTGATTGCTGCTCAGATCGATGCTGCCTTCGAACACAACGCACTGGTGAAGACCGCCGGCGAAATAGTGCCGCTTGCCCAGGCCGACCGCATGCGCAGCGCTCTGCTCGCCGCGGTGGGGCACGACCTGCGACGACCCCTCACCGCAGCTACCGCGGCAGTCACCGGCCTGAGGAGCACCGATGTGACGTGGTCGGTGTCTGACCGCGATGAGTTGCTCGCAACTGCCCAGGAGAGTTTGGAGACCCTCGCCGACCTGGTGACCAACCTTCTCGACGTCAGCAGGGTTCAGGCTGGTGCTCTCGCGGTGACAACCGCACCACTCCTCGTCGAGGATGTGATTCTGGAAGCGATCGACGAACTCGGTCTTGGCCCCGCGGATGTGGAGCTGGGGATAGCGGAAGATCTGCCCGAAGTGCTCGCGGACCATGGGTTGCTACAGCGCGTGCTGGTCAACCTGCTGGAGAATGCCCGCAGGTATTCAGCACCGGGCGAGTCGGTTCGAATTTCGGCCAGTGCCTTCGCAGGTTCGGTGGAAGTGCGGGTGACCGACACCGGTCCCGGTGTGCCGGAAGACAGACGCGAAGACATCTTCGTGCCGTTCCAGCGGCTGGGTGACACGGACAATTCCACGGGGCTCGGCCTCGGCCTGGCGCTATCGAAGGGATTCGTAGAGGGGATGGGCGGAACGCTGCAGGCGGATGACACCCCCGGCGGAGGGCTGACAATGGTCATCTCGCTGCCCGTGATCGAAGACAGGGTCTTGACATGAAAATCCTGATCGCTGATGACGACCCACAGATCATCCGTGCCCTCAGAGTGACCCTTGGCGCGCGCGGGTACGACATCGTGACGGCCAGCAACGGCGTGGACGCACTGAACCAGGCAATCAGCCATCACCCCGACCTCGTGATGCTCGATCTCGGCATGCCCGGTTTGAACGGGATAGAGGTCATCGAGGGTCTGCGCGGATGGAGTCAGGTTCCCATACTGGTGGTGTCGGGACGGACGGATGCGGCGGACAAAGTCGCCGCCCTTGACGCCGGCGCCGACGACTATGTGACCAAGCCGTTCTCTGCAGAGGAGCTGCTCGCGAGAGTCAGGGCGCTCACCCGGCGTGTGCCGGCTGGCGACGACGAACCTGTCACGATCTTCGGCGATGTCAGGGTGGACTTCTCGGCCAAGCAGGTCACCCGAGGCGACGCCGAGCACTTCGAGTCGATCCGGCTCACTCCGACGGAGTGGCGCATCCTCGAGCTGCTGGTGCAGAACCCCGAAAAGCTCATCACGCGGGAGAGCATCCTCACCCAGGTGTGGGGACCCCACCACACCAGAGACACCGGGTATCTGAGATTGTATTTCGCGCAACTCCGCAAGAAGCTCGAACCGGTGCCGTCTCGCCCACGATACTTCGTGACCGTGCTCGGCATGGGATATCGGTTTGTTCCGGACGCGACATCCCACTAATTCACTCCGCCGCTGTGCTGAAAGCGTCGAGATTTGTTTGCTTCCTGCGGGACGACAATGAGGACTCCCTCGACGGGAGGGCAGAGCGGATGCTGTCTCGCTCATCCCTCAGATCGTGAGCAAATCGTGCCCGTGTAAGCTCCTTCAGGCTCGCTTCGCCCGACCAGCCTGCCGAAAGGATCTGTAATGAGTGACCTGCGTCCTCGTTCTCGCTCAGTCTCTGGCATCGCTCGCCACGGCCAACTGCACGCGTCGGGACCCGTTGTTACCGTGCTCAAATTTGTGGCTGCGGCGCTCGCCGTTGTTCTTGTGAGTGCGGTATCCATCGGGGGAATCGCGGTAAGCCAGATCAATAACAATATAAAAACCGTCGCATTGTCCGGCGAAAAACAGGGTCCGATGCCCGACCTCGGATCGTTCGAGGGTGGCTTCAACATGCTTATTGTCGGCAGCGACACGCGTGCCAACCAGGGGGCTCAGTTCGGTAAGGACGACGGTGTTCTCAACGACGTCACGATGCTTGTGCACGTGTCAAAGGACCAGTCCAACGCGGTGGCGGTGAGCATCCCGCGCGACATGGTCGTGCCGATCCCCGCCTGCCCCAAGGAAAACGACAAGGGCAATTACAACTCGATGTCGGCCCAGCCCATCAACAACACACTCGCCTACGGCGGGCTCGCCTGCACTGTGCTCACGGTCGAGGCTCTCACCGGGCTCAAGATTCCGTTCGCAGCGCTCATCACCTTCCAGGGCGTAATCCAGATGTCGACTGCTGTCGGCGGGGTGCCGGTCTGTATCAACGGCCCCCTGGTCGATAGGTACAGCGGCATCGACCTCCCGGCGGCCGGCACCTACACTCTGGCGGGAGCGGATGCCCTTGCCTTCCTTCGCAGTCGACACGGTGTCGGCGATGGGAGTGACCTCGGCCGCATCAGTTCGCAACAGGTGTTCCTCTCCTCCCTCGTTCGAACGGTGAAGAGCAACGACACACTCACAAACTTCACGAAGCTCTACGGGATCGCCACCGCGGCGAGCCAAAACATGACCCTCTCCAACAGCCTGAAGGACATTAAAACGATGGCGTCCCTCGCACTCGTGCTGAAAGGCATTCCCTTGAACCGCATCACTTTTGTGCAATACCCGGGCACAACAGGTATGGGCGGAGTGTACGCGGGCAAGGTGGCACCCCTCACGAGCATCGCGACCGCGCTCTTCGCGAAGATCAAATCAGATGAGCCATTTACTCTCGATTCCGGCACCGGGCGCGGCTCCGTAGCCGACCCGACAGCGCCAGTATCACCCGCGCCAGTATCACCCGCGCCGTCGACATCCGCTGCCCCGGCGCCGACCGGCTCAGCAGCTGCCGCAACGCCGCCGCCTTCCGGTGCCGTCAGCGGAGTGCTCGGGCAAACTGCCGCCGACTACACCTGCTCCAAAGTAAACAGGTAGCGGGCTACTTCGGACCGCGATTTGAGTGGAGCAGGAAAAGCACGGCGATGATGAGCAGCACCACACCGAGCGTGACGATCAGAAAGCCGATGGCCGGGCCGGCAGCAGCGAGGGACAAGGGCAACAGGATCATCCCCTCGTGTGCTCGCGGGTTGGCAGTGGCAGAGGATGCTCGCACTCGAGTGAGCTGGCCGCTGCGCTGCCCCTCACTCTAAATCGGCAGTTGGGCATCGCTCGGGCACTACGGCTCCCCAGTCCGGGGGTGGCCCTTCCCCGATACAGGGGTCGAATGGGCGCTCGCGACGTGTGCCACTAGGATTACAGACGTCTACTTGGAGCTGTCGCATAGTTCGGCCTAGTGCACCACCCTGCTAAGGTGGAGAGGGCGTAAGCCCTCCGTGGGTTCAAATCCCACCGGCTCCGCAAGAAAAAAACCCGGTCAATCGTGTGTTCCACGATTACTGTCGTGGAACAGGCTCTTATCGTCGATGACAGGCGGCGTGCGTTCTTTGCGACGAAGATGTCCCGGTCTCGTAGCTGGCCGATGACGCGCGAGCACGGATTCAATCGAAGGCAGATCAGTTGCTCAGACTCATCCGGCGGAAGCGGTGGAGGATTCAAGAAATCGAACTTGACAAGGCGCCCCGATAGGCGCATCCCCCCGGCAGGTGCAAGACCAACAACACACCCACTGCTCTTATGTTACTGGGTGGGCGCTGACAGTTCCCATCGTGGATAAAGAATGGGAAGTCCTGCGGGAACGCCAAAGACGATCGCGTCCGAGCGATGTCCGACTCCCTGTCCGATGAGCCGGTGCGTGGTCATCCCGGCTGCTCGCGCAGCAGCTTCTGCGGCGTCGGCTTCAGGCCCGTAGTAATGGTCATTGGATCCGCTGGTAAAAATCGCGAGCACATCCGAGTATCGGGTGTTCTTCATGATCGTCAGCGGAAGTTCGGCGTCATATTGACTCCGGTTTCCTCCGAATCCAATCTGTATGGTCGACTCCACCGAGCCGAGCGAGGGCCCTATCTCGCCCGAGACGTCGAGGATCGAACCGAAGACATCAGGATGTTTCGCCCCCAAGGAGAGGGCGCACTCGCCGCCGTTCGAGTAGCCACCGATTGCCCAGTTCTGTCGGCCCACAGCCACATGAAGGTGCTGCCGAACATAATTAACCACATCGGTCATCACGTAGGTGTGCACGTTCCCGCGTGGAGAATCGATACACAGTGGGTTTTGAGTGGGGCTTCCGATCTGGTCAATTGTGAGCACAATCGGGCCAAGACCCCTGTTGGCTTCGGCCAGTGAATTGAGGTTTGCGAGAAACTTACTACTGGAGTCTGGCCCACCGGGCTGCCCCATCATCATTATCAGGATGGGCAGTGGCGGAGGGTCGGCGACGAGAGCCGCGGGGGGAAGGTACAGATAGGCCAGTCTGGCCACGAACCCGGACGCGGTACTGGGGATAGCGACAGTTCCGTATTGCCCCGCCGTTGGCATACCCGCTGGTGGAGTCCACCTTTGCCACAGGGGTTTTGGTGGATCGGGTGGAGCGGTCGGTGTCGGTGTCGCCGTCGGGGTGGGATCTGGCGGGGGAAGTGACAGCGGATGCGCGACATTTATGCCCATCAGGGACGCCGCGGTCGTATTGAGGCCGTAGCCAGCGTTGATTCCCAGCGTCGCCGTGCCGAGGAACAGGATGACGGCCACGCCTGCGATCGCCTTGCGCCACCACCGGGAGGTGAGGATGTTCGCGACAGCGACGCCGACCGCAGCGAAGGAGAATACGACCCATGAGTGGGTGTCAAGCTCTAGCGGCACGCCGAACAGATTGAGGAAAACCTCGCAGACAACGATCAACAGGACCGCAGCTACTGCTCCACCGAGCGCCGAGAAGGAGATGACCATGATCCATCGGCGTCTCTGAACCCAGGTACTCGGCAATCCGTCATCCGCTCGTCGTGCCGGTACACGGTGCGACACCAGATAAAACAACACGGCGAGACTCGTGATGCCGAAGACAGCAACCACGGTCCCGTCCACGATATTGAGCGAAAGCAACGAACCCATGGTGCAACGGTCTTCCACTAAGCAAGGACAAATGTTGCCGTGCAAAGCATACGATGGCGCGATGTCGATGCCCGCCACCGAAAGTCGTCTTTCCGTGTTGCACCGAATTTACCGCGGCCGAACTTTCTTCTGATGTTGCGCGTACCGTTATCACCAATGCTAGAACGTATGGAAGTCCGTCACGAAACCAGCCCGAAGAATTCGCGAGTTGACGAGTGCACAGTTTGGTGCGCCGAATGAAACACTTCAGGCTTGAGTCCCGCCATCGGAATCCCCGCTCCGGCCATCGAGCGACCGCCGCGGATGCCGACCCCATTGGCCAGCGGCGTAGGCGAGGACGATTGACAGCTGCCCTGTCGATCATTGCCATCGGTGCGATCAGTGCATGCGTCGTGACATACAATCTTTCGATTTCGACCCAACTCTCTGCAGCCGAGGGATCGTCCGCAGCATCGCTTCGAGCCGCCCCAGTCCCGGCGACATCCACCCCGACCCCCAACGTGACGCCGCCAGCGATTGCCCCGACCGTTGTGCCGACCGTTGTGCCGACCGCACCCCTGCAAGTACTGACCATTGGTGACTCGGTGATGAAAGGGTTCGGCGTCCAGGCCGGCGAAGCGTGGCCCCAATTGATTTCGCAACAGGATGGATGGTCCCTCACCACACTTGCGTGTAACGGAGCTGGCTTTCTCGCTATTGGGAACCCTAACGATTGCGATAGCAATTTTTCGTCGATCGTGCAGGCAGCGGGTTCGCTTCATCCGGCTCTGGTGGTTATTGAGGGCAGCAGCAACGACTTTGGGATGTCGAATTCTTCGCTACTCGAATCGACCGTGAGGGCAGTATCCGCGTTGCACGCGGAGTTTCCGCAGGCGAAGATCGTCGGGCTGAGCGCAGTATGGGGCGACACGACCGTGCCGGATGAGATCGCTGAGATCGACTCTCAAGTGCAGCAGGCAATGACGCAGGTCGGTGGCACATACGTGGATTTCGGGCAACCCCTCAGTGGTCATCCCGAGCTTATGCAGAGCGACGACGTTCACCCGACGGCCGCCGGGCAACAGGTTTTGGCAGCGGCGATCAAGGACGCGCTCGGCTCTACTGAACAAGCCGCAAAAGATGCGGCTAACCAGGCCGCTGGCTCTGCTTCGCCTGGCCACCCGTAGTCGCCCAGAGCTCGTGACTTTTACTGGCCCCGTGGACCATCATTGACACCAAGTGCAGCAAACTGACATCGAATGGCAGAGAGCTCGCAACCGACGTCATTGAACGGAAACGACGCCCATCATGCCATTGTCCTCATGGTCAAGGATGTGGCAGTGGTAGACGGCGGTACCGGTGAAGTCCGTGAAAGCGATGCGCACTCGCGATCGGCTGTGGGCCGGCACGTTCACGACGTCCTGCCAGGTCGGTGTCTCGACGGAGTGACCGCCGATCTCGATCACCTGCATCGGCCAGACGTGCAGATGAAAGGGGTGATCCATCGGGCTCGTGTTGACGATGGTCCACTCCTCGATCGCGCCAGCCGCTACGAACTGGTCGATGCGCGCTGCATCGAAGCCATTGCCGTCGATGGTGAATCGCATCATGCCGCCGCCCGTTCCCGAACCGCCCATTCCCGAACCACCCATCCCTGCTCCGCCCATGGCCAGGGTGAGGGTTCTCCTGCGGGTTATCGCTTCCGAACGTAGGTCTCGAGGAGTGGAGATCGGGGGGCTCGGTAATGGGGATGCCGCTGCCCCGGAGACGCGAAGCGTGGCAAGTCTGATCGCCGCGCTTGCCTGAGAGGTGCCGCCCATCATGCCTGCAAAGGCACCGCGATCCACGGGCAGTGCCTGTAGCACCCGGGTACCGGCCACCATGGTGACGAGAATGTCGGCTCGGTTTCCGGGCGCCAGCGTGAGGGCTTTCACTTGGCGGGGCATCCCGAATCGGCCGGAGTCGTTGCCGAGCAGTTGCAGGGATTGCCCGTCGAGCCGCAGATCGAGATAACGCGACGTGCAGGCGTTGACGATGCGCCAGCGTTCCCGATCCCCCGGATGCGCCGTCATGGTCGCGTCGAGCTGCCCGTTCACCAGCACGGTGGAACCTTCCCGTCCCCGCATCCGATCTATCTGCGATGCCACCGCGATATTCCCGAACCCATCAGACGACAGGTCCGAGATGATCAAGACTCTCTCGGCTGTCGCGGGGATCGGTGTGATGTCGTCCACGATGATCGCGCCATAGAGGCCCCCGAAGACTTGCTTGGCGGCCATTCCATGGTGGTGCGGGTGGTACCAGAAGATTCCGGGAGGATGGTCCTTCGGGATCTCGTAGCGGTACTCCGCGGTTGTTCCCGAATCGATTCGGCGAAACACGTTGTCGCTCGAGCCCTGTGGGGACACGTGAAGCCCGTGGGTATGCAGGTTCGTCGGATCATTCAGCCGGTTGGCCAGCGACACCGCCACCGTGTCTCCCGGCCGTACCCGGAGGGTCGGTCCCGGGAGGGAACCGTTATACGTGAGGGCATTGACCGTCGTACCGCCGATATTCACCGGTGATTGGCTTGCCAGGAGCTGTACTTCGAGCCGCCCATTAACGCTGTGTAGCAACTTCGGTTGGCTGAGCTCCATACCCGTTGAAGCGGGGGCGGTCGATCCCGCGTTCCTCGTTCCGTCCCACACAAGACCCGCGCTTCCGGCGACCACGAAAGCGGCTCCGACGCCGCCGAAGAGGAGGGCGGACCGCCGACTCATCGGCTCCATCAGGAGTCGAGTCCGAGAGTTGTGACGCGCTCCCGGTACTCCTCAGTGGTGAGTTCACCCCGGGCGTAGCGTTCGTCCAGAATCTGCTTCGGCGACGGCGCACCGCCCGCCACAGTGGGGGGAGCCGACGGCGTGTCGCTTCGCACAGGGGGTGACCTGCGCACGAGAACGATTATGAGGATGACCACGCCGATGACGACCAGGCCGCCAAAAACCCATGACCAGCCGCTCATTCCGTAATTTCCCCACATCATGGTGCTGCCTCATTCCTGAAATGGTCGAATCATGTTGCATGTGCTGATAGCTACAGCGTTATCGAACGGCGTGCGCAGGTACAGGGCAAAAGGTCCCGATTCTGGGAAGCCTCACGCATCCAGCCGATCATCACTCGAAGAGAAAGCACTCTGGCGGATCGTGTATCGCGTGACATCACCGTTGAGGATTCGTCCGTGGTATTCGATCAGGTTGCTCACGCGCAGATTCTGCGGCGAGGGAGCAAGGACGACGCTGTAGTTCGGCACCAGGCGAGTCTGAACAACCGGACACTGACGGTAGACCCTCTTGCCCGTCGCCCAATCCGTTTCGGTTACCGGAGCATTGCCGATGAGGATGTTGTAGGAACCGGTCGGATCGATCTCAATCGCTTGGTCGATCATCCGGTCGATCAATAGCTGAAGTCGCATGGGCGGGGCTCCTATCGTGAGCTGTTTTCGGGCATGTCCGGGGAGATGGATGCCGCTACAGCGCGGGAAACGTGGCTGCGGGCGTGGCTGACGGCGGTGGCAAGGTCGGTGAAGAGGTGGTTCTGGTGCCGAAGGGAGGCGATTACGCCCACGCGCGTGGCCACTCTCAGGTGTTGGGACTGAATGCCCTTGATCAGCACGGTGATGCCGCGACGTTCCAGTCCGTGAATCATTTCGGTGATGACGCGCGCGCCGGTCGCGTCGAGCACTTGAAGTTGGGACATCCGGATTATGACGACGGAGACATTGTCGATTCTGGTGACACGTTCGAGCATGCGGTCTGCCGCTCCAAAGAAGAGTGCGCCATCGAGGCGGAACAGGGCGATGTGCTCGTCCTCGGGTTGGTTGGGGGCGGGTAATTCCTCCCGATGAACCCCTCCGGACCTGGCCAGGTTTCGCAGCGCGAAAAATGCGGCGACGGCAATGCCGATTCCGACAGCGACGATGAGGTCGACAGAGACGGTATTGATCGCGGTGACGATGAACACGACGGTATCGGAACGGGTTGATCCGATGACGCTGCGCACGGTGGAGACCGAGACCATTCGCGTTGCGGTCATCATCAACACTCCGGAGAGGGCGGCGAGCGGGATCTGGGACACGACCCCGGTCGCGAGGTAGACGACTCCGAGAAGCACGATGGCGTGAACAATTGCCGCGAGTCGGGTGCGCCCCCCGGAGCGCAGGTTCACGGCGGTGCGAGCTATCGCACCCGTGGCGGGCATGCCGCCGAAGAATCCGGAGGCGATCGATGCCAGCCCCTGGCCGACGAGCTCACGATCCGCGTCGTAGGGGCCCGTATCCGATATCGAGGCGGCCACCCGTGCGGAAAGAAGCGATTCGATAGATGCCAGAGCCGCCACCGCCAACGCGGGTGCGACGAGTGCTTGCAGGGTAGCGAGGTCGAACGAGGGGAGCTGGGGAGTGGGGAGGGAGCTTGGCAGCAACCCGATTTTCGCCAGCGGAAGGCCGCTGACTGCGGCGATGACGGATACGACGATTATGGCGATGATCGACCCGGGAAGCTTCCGATGAATGCGCGGGGCGAAGACCATGATGAGTGCGACAAGTGCGACCGAGGCCAGAGGCCACGCGACCGTAGCGACATTCAGGTGAGCCAATGATTGGATGGCCGAGATGAAGGCGTTACTGCTCGACCCTGGATGAGATCCCACGGCCGCGGGAACCTGCTGGAGGAAGATAATGACGGCAATTCCGAGCGTGAATCCTTCGATCACCGGCCAGGGAATGTAGGAGACGATGCGGCCGAGCTTCGCGGCACCGGCCCCGAGAACAACAATGCCAGCCATCAGGCTGACCGTGGCAACAGCGCTGACTCCGTGGGAGGCGACAATCGGTCCCAAGACAACGACCATCGCCCCGGTGGGCCCGGAGACTTGAATGTTCGAACCGCCAAAGACGGCGGCGACAATTCCGGCGACGATCGCGGTGATTAAGCCAGCTTCAGCGCCCGCACCGGAGCTGACACCGAACGCGAGAGCCAACGGCAACGCAACAATTCCGACGGTGATCCCCGCAACGATGTCACCGCGCCACGTGCGTGTGACCGAGCGATAGTCCGCCCAGGTGGGGAGGAGAGATCGGAAATATCCCGCGATCCTCATTCAGTGCTCGAGGGCGGGTTGTGAAGCGGAGCGTGAGGCGCGACATCGGCCATGCTCACCGTCGATGCAAGTTGCTGTTGGGTTGTTTGGAGAATCTCCACCAGCAAGGCGCGGGAAACGGAAAGCAAGTCGGCAACCTTCGGGTAGGCGAGCCGATAGAAGACCTGGCTCGCACGCCGGTTTGCAACGACGAGATTGTGGCGGCGAAGAACCGAGAGATGCTGCGAAAGGTGAGAGGCTTCCAGGCCCGTATCGGCGAGCAGATCTGCAACGGAGACATCACTCGATCCGGCGAGAACTTCCAGTACTCGAACGCGTACCGGGTGAGCCAGACCTTTGAACAGGTTGGCTTTTACCTCGTAGAGAGGTAGGTGTGCATCGGAGTATTCAGTCATACGCTCACCGTTCCCTGGGTTAACGGAATCATCGAGCCGCTCGGTTGTGCGCCCAATGTCGCCTAAAATCAATGGTTTTATCAATTTATCATATCGTAAATTGGCCGCGAGATTATTCATCGACCGTATCTGTCCCCGTGGATGCGCCATTGTGGATCGGCGGAGTGGAAGCGGGATCACCGGCGGGTGACGCCCACCACCTCGCTCGTAGAAAGCGTGCCGTGCTACCGCTCCTGCCTATGGGTGGCGACACGAGAAATAGCCTGAGGATCGCCTTCGACTCGCCGAACACCCACTGGTTCGCGCTCGAATCGCCGCGAGTGGCTCGGCTGGTATAGTCGTCAAGTTGGGTTGTACCCGACGCATGCGCCCGTAGCTCAGCGGATAGAGCAATTGACTACGGATCAATAGGTCGGGGGTTCAAATCCCTCCGGGCGCACC
>JANYEI010000212.1 GCA_025363205.1 Frigoribacterium sp. | reverse complement strand
AGTGCGGGTTCGGGGTGAAAGCCCGGATACTGCACCGAGCTCCCATCGCGGGTCACCGCCATGAATACCGCCGCGCCGCCCACGCCCACAGTGACACCCGCAACCCCGCCGAGGAAGCCAAGCACCACTCCGGTGGCGCTGAGGACGCCAAAGAGCGTCGATCTGTTGGCGCCGATGCTCGCAACTATCGCGAGGGTGCGTTGCTGTTTCCGTGCGGTGACGGCGAAGGCAGCTCCCGCGAGAAGCACGATCTCGAAGACCGCGAAGCTGGCCAGTATCGCGCTCCCCGCGAACAGGTTCTGCAGCGCCGAGTGTGAGGTGTCTGGCGGATACGTGCCCGTCGGAGGCGGTGCGAGTGCCACGGCTCGAGAAAGCGTGACGATTCCGTGCTCATTGAGCTTCTTGATCTGCCCCCAGTCGAGCGACATCGCAGGCAGGAAGTACTGGGATGACGCGACTCGCTGTGCATCATCGAGCTTCGAGAAGACACCCGTTGAGCCGAACAGTACCTCCTTCGAGGACGGCACCGAGCGATCCTCCAGCACCCCGACGACCGTGAGTGTGGCAACCACCGGAGCGCGAACGGTCACCGTGCCACCCACCGCAATCCCAAGCCGGCGGAGCGCCGAAGCGGAGACCATCACCTCATCGATAGATCGTGGGGCGCGACCTGCGGCGATATCGAATCGTCCGGCAAGCGACGAATCCCAGGCCTGACCCTCGATCGTCGCGAGGCTGGCCACGCCGGTTGCCGTGGTGACCGTCGCGGTCGCCGAGAAGATCGGCAGGATCCGGGTGCCGGTGGATAGCACGTCGACCGGGCTGGTGAGAGGGTTTGGCGGCCACTCCTGACTGTCTGATTTCGGGAACCACGCCTCGGCGTTGAAGGGGCTTTGCTCGATCGCGTACCCCGCCGGAACGACCGCGCGCAACAGTGTCCGACTGCGCCCAAGTTGATTGTCCAGGCGCTCACCGACTGTTGGTTGCATGCTTGAAGCCACCACGATCACTCCGGCCATTCCCGCGATGGGCAGAGCGACCAGGCTGATGATGAGCGCGCTCGTGCCGGCCGATCGCAGGCTGGCTCTCCGGGCGATCGTCACCGCGATCCGCAGGCGGGCGAACCACCCGCGGCGCCCCATCGAGCCGGAGATCTTCACTCGCGTACCGTTGACGTGAGCAGCGCCTCGACCCCGCGCGACGAACTCTCGTCGACAATGCGGCCGTCTCGAAGAAAGACGATCCGGTCAGCCCAGGCCGCGTGACGCGCGTCATGGGTGACGAGGATGCCGCCGGCGCCGGCGTCGACGCGGCGGCGCAGCATCCTCAGCACCAGTTCGCCCGTCGTACTGTCGAGTGCACCGGTCGGCTCATCGGCAAGGATGATGCGCCGCGTGCCGACAACGGCTCGCGCGATCGCAACTCGCTGTTGCTGTCCGCCCGAGAGGTCATCGGGAAAGTGACTGGCGCGATCGGTGAGCTCGACCGTGCCGAGCGCATCCATCGCCGCCGACCGGGCCCTTCGATGCTTCCAGCCGTCGAGTTCGAGGGGAAGCGCGACGTTCTCCACCGCGGTCAACGCCGGGATCAGATTGAAGTCCTGGAAGACGAACCCGAGGGAACGACGCCGCAGGATCGCGACATCCTTTGCTGACATTGTCGAGAGCCACTTGCCTTCGACGATCACCTCGCCACTCGTCGGCGACGTGAGGCCCCCCGCGATGGTGAGCAGTGTCGATTTGCCCGAACCCGAGGCCCCCATGATTGCGACGAGTTCGCCGACGTGCACCGTCAGGTCGACGCCGCTCAGTGCCGTCACGGCCGTTTCGCCCCGGCCGTACTGCTGCGAGACGCCGTCAAGTTGAAGCAGCACGTCGCTCATCGCGCCTGCGCCACCCTCGTCGTTCCTGCCGGGCGGCCACGCTTGGGAACCTCGTAATTCAGGGGCACTGCGGATGCCACCCCCGACGCGGCCGCCCGCGCCAGCCGCGTCTCGGAGTGATCGAGCCAGCGCACCTCCGCCTCTGCCTGGAAGATGAGCGAGTCCACCACCAGTAGCCAGGAGAGTTGCTCCGCGGTCTCTGGATCGTCGGTCGCATTCTTGGTGCGCGTGAGCTCCTGGAGACTTCTGAGCGTCGCACCTCTCTGCACCTGGATCACGTTGATGATATCGACGCCGGGAAGGGTGACCGCGACCGCGAGTTTTATCGCCAGCTCATCCCGGGCCGCTGCCGTGCGCACGACCGGAGAGCCAAGCCAGGTTGCAACTTCGGCGTGTCCCGCCGCAGTGATCCGATAGTTTTTCTGGTCGTCCGCGTCGGCGTCGGTTCGCTCGACGAAACCATCGCGCTCGAGTCGCTCGAGGGTGTTGTAGACCTGTCCAACGTTCAACGGCCAGGTCGAGCCGGTGCGTCGATCGAACTCGCTCTTGAGCTGGTAGCCGTAACAGGGCCCCTGATCAAGAATGGCGAGCAGGCTTTGTCGAACAGACACGATGACCTCCAGGAGTATGTAGTTTTCGAGTATATGCATACTTGGAAACTAAGCAGGAGAGCAAGCGCCCGGCGCGTCGCATCTCTCATCTCAACCCCAACTCCATTTGCGGCGTCGGGGTTGTAACTAGAACCGCACAAACTGCCGTCCCACCCGGTCACAGGACCGACTGAGGCCGCTAATCCCCTGCGGGATAGCAGGTCGAAGCAATTTACGATGGCGTCGAAAGGCACACGGGCAGCATTCGCACCAATATTAATCGCGCTCGCTTCCGTTGGCACAGCCCTTTCCACGCTTCTCATTGTCTCCGTGGCGATCAAGATCATATTGCTCGTCATCGCAGTGTCATTGCTCGTCGCAACCGCGGCTTCCCTTGCACTACTCATTGCACGCGCCAAGCCACCCTGCGACGAGTGAATCAACAACCAGAGCGGGCCGACGACAGCCTGCGCCGAGCCCTGTCAGACGCAATTGCGTCAGTTGACCCAACCCTTGCTGGACGCCTTGAACACGAGCCCAACTCCTATCTGGACCTCATCGATCTGACATCCCGCAGCGCTGAGGAGATAGCCCGGCTTTTGCAGTCTGCAGTCACATCCGCCCGTCAGGCAAGCGTGAGCTGGGAGCGCATAGGGCAGCACCTTGGCATGAGTCGGCAAGCAGCCCAGCAGAGATTCGGACGGGTTCTCGACAGCATCGACATTCATCCCTCTGACGAGAAACGTTGACTTTATCCCTTGACGGCATTTGACGAGATGGACGCGCTAGCCGAAGCTGGACGTGCCGGGTGGCATTCAATCGGCTACGGAATGTACTTCCACGACGTCATCCACTCCAATGAGCAATGGGAACACCTCCGAGTCGCCGCATTCGGATCCAGCCGACACCGACTAGAGAGTGAAGGATGGCATCGAATCGGAGCAATCTGGTTTCCCTGGGCCTACTACGCTCGCCCACGGGGAAACCAACCGAAGCTCACGGCACACCCGCTGATCCAGTCTCCTAAGCCCAAAAGCAATTCAAGCGCTTTACGGCTGGGACCAATAAGACAATCGCCACTTTAAGAAAGGATGGCTCGCCGCGGATCTCCGGGACGGAACTCGAATTCCACGACGGCCAAATCACTCTCGGCATGACGGGCAAGTCAATGAAGCTGCTGGACGTGCGCCGTGACCCTCGTGTCGCAATCCACTCTCCAACAATCGAACCGCCGAAGGGTCAGCCGTCAGCGCATCCAGGGGACGCCAAGATCGCCGGATTGCTTATCGAGCACATAGCTGCCGATCTTGGCCCTGAGTATCCGAGCGCCGGCGCCTTCGAGATAGATATCCGTGAGGTGGTCCTGACGTACGTTGACGAAACCGAAACGCAGTTCGTCATCGAGTCCTGGGATGTGGCGCACGGCTGGAGGAAACGGACGAGAAGCTGAACACCAGTTCTCAACAACGGGTCGATGTCGGTCATGCATCAACCGGCCCGTCGACGTCGCCGGGTCAACACCACCAGAAATTGACCGGACGCCAATCCCAAATCCCGCATCATGTCCACCGACAGCCTGTCCCAGACACCGTGTCTCGAAAAGCTTTAGTTATTGGATGGTCTTCCGTGCGCGCGCACACACATGTCTCGGGTACGCGCGCCTAGGCTGACGCTATGGATCGCCGTGTATTTCTCTCCACCGTCGCGGGCGGCGCGATGCTCGCGCTTGCTGGCTGTACGGGGGTGCCACAATGGGATTTCCCGACCGCGAGTCCCGGCGTCGGCACGCGACCGACATCCACGCCTCAGGTCACCCCCGGTTCGATATCACCGGTTCCTTCCTCCATTCCCGCTCCGCTTCAAGGGCCGCCGCAGCTTGCCAAGGTGTCACTGCCCGCGGGTGCGATCACCGCACTCCCCGGCCATGGTGCACTTCTCGCGTGGACTGTCGACGACGGTATCGATGCCGATGTGGTGTTGAAATACATCGAATTCGCTGCTGCGACAGGCACAAGGCTCACTTTCTTCCTTAACGGTGCCGACCCCGGCTGGACCACGCACGCCGCGCTCCTGCGGCCGCTGGTCGCGTCGGGCCAGGTGCAGCTCGGCAATCACACCTGGGACCATCCGAACCTCACCAAGCTCAGTGACAGCCGGGTGGTGGCGGAGCTTCAGCGCAATCATGACTTCATCAGCACCACCTACGGCGTGGATGCGCGCCCCTACTATCGCCCGCCCTACGGCTTTCGCAATGCACGGGTGGATCACCTCGCCGCCAGCATCGGCTACTCGACTCCGGTGCTCTGGTACGGGACTCTGTCCGATTCGGCACTCATCACCCCGGAGCAGGTCATGTCTTTCGCCAACCAATGGTTTCTCCCGAATCACATCGTCATCGGACACGCCAATTTCCCGCCGGTGACAACGGTCTTCCCGCAACTCAGTGTGCTGATTCACGAACGCGGTTTACAGACTGTCACCTTGAACGACGTGTTCCACACACCCTGAATCACCCGGGCCCCGCCCCGAGACAGCAACGGAGAAAGCTTCGTACCGCATCACTACGCGGCCACCCCGGTGAATGTGTTGGATCTGCTCGTACTGGAGCGCCGTACACCGCGGAAACGTCCCAATTCGGATGCTGCGATGAGGACCGGTGTGGCGAGACATCGCTTTGGCAGTCCCGGTAACCATGCAACGCCCCCGACCGAGGCGATTGATCACAGTACTGGCTGGACCCCCTCATGGGTCTCAAATACCGTGACCCCACCGCCCGGTCATCGAGCCCGAAACAGGTCAGTCGCTGACGAAGCTCTTCTTCAGGAAGTCGGAGGTCGAACGGTAGTCGAGGCGCTCATAGAACCGCGCCGCATGGCTGCTCGCTACCGTGAGCTGGCGCACTCCGCGCAAGCGGCACTCTTCTTCAATTGCTGAAACAAGCAGGCTGCCCAGACCACGATCCCTGGCCGGCGTGTTAACGGCTAACTCTTGGATCTGGGCCGAATCGCCGTTCGTATAGAGCAATCGCTCGATTGTTGTGTACGCGTAACCCGATACGACACCATCGAGGTCAGCCACCAGAAGCACGTGTTCACGGCTTGGCTGTACAGCATGAGCAAACGCTTCTGCGAACGATGCACGATTCGGCCGCTCACCAATACCGAGCTGTTCTACGAGATTGAAGACAGCATCGACATCGGCCGAAGTCGCGAGCCGAACGTGTGTGGAGCTAACGGGCGAAGTTTCCGCGGTAGTACTCATAGACCCACCCTACGAGACTGATGACGGTTAGTGCAGCACCGAAGAATGCGATCCAGATGCCGATTGCAATTCCCATGAACAGCAACGCCCCTCCTGCTGCGAGCAGGATTGGCCACCAGCTCCAGGGGCTGAAAAATCCCTGCTCCGCATCTCCGTCATCGATATTTGCGTCCAGCCGATCTTCTGGGAGCACTCCCCCGACAGACTTATTCGTGCGGCCAAGGTAAAAGCCGACAAACGCCGACAAGATCGCCGCGAGCCCAATTGTGACGGTGCCCGCCCATTCGACTGGAGATCCCTGACCCCGCCCCTCAGTTCCAGCGAGTTGCGTGACGTACCCGGCGTTGTTCTGGGCGATGCTCCAGGTGACGTAAACGATATCTACGACCACAAAGAACGCAGAGAGAATCCAGAATATTCGCGCTTGAGCGTGCATGCCTTTATTTAACCTGTCCGTCAGCTACATCGTAAGTCGCAGCCTGCGGCGCGTCTTTGTACGCCCCGATGCCACCAATCCCGACAGGAATCCCGGCTTCGGGGTGGTTGAGGTCGAAGGCAGGAGACTCCGAGCGGATGCGGGGAATCGACGTGAAGTTGTGCCGAGGCGGCGGGCAGGATGTCGCCCACTCGAGTGACCGCCCATAGCCCCATGGATCATTGACCGTCACACGCGGCGCCGTGCGGGCAGTGACGTAGACATTGAAGATAAACGGAAGCATCGATACCCCGAGGATCATGGCACCGACTGTTGAGAGCTGATTCATCCAGGTGAAACCGTCCTGTGGCTGGTAGCTCGCATAACGACGAGGCATCCCCATCACTCCGAGCCAATGCTGAACAAGGAATGTCATGTGAAAGCCGACGAACAGAAGCCAGAAATGGATTTTCCCGAGCCGTTCGTTTAGCATCTTGCCCGTCCACTTCGGCCACCAGAAGTAGAAGCCGCTGAACATTGCAAAAACGACCGTGCCGAAGACGACGTAGTGAAAATGCGCTACGACGAAGTAGCTGTCGGATACGTGGAAATCGAGCGGCGGTGACGCGAGGATAACCCCGGTGAGTCCACCAAACACGAAGGTGATGAGAAATCCGATCGCCCACAGCATTGGGGTCTCAAACGTGATCGATCCGCGCCACATCGTGCCGACCCAGTTGAAGATCTTCACGCCGGTAGGAACAGCAATGAGCATCGACATGAGGGAGAAGAAGGGAAGGAGCACCGATCCGGTCACATACATGTGATGTGCCCAGACCGTAACAGACAGTGCTGCGATGGTAATCGTCGCATAGACCAGCGTTTTGTAGCCGAAGATCGGCTTACGGCTGAAGACCGGGATGACCTCGGAGATAATCCCGAAGAACGGCAGGGCGATGATGTAGACCTCCGGATGTCCGAAGAACCAGAACAGGTGTTGCCACAGAATGGCCCCACCAGCCTCCACATTGTACAGATGGGAGCCGAAGACTCGATCCGATCCCAGTGCAAACAGCGCGGCAGCAAGCACCGGGAAAGCCATGAGAACCAGGATGGAAGTGACGAGTGAATTCCAGACGAAGATCGGCATACGGAACATAGTCATTCCGGGAGCGCGCATGGTGACGATGGTCGTGATGAAGTTGACCGCACCGAGAATCGTGCCCAACCCACTCAGCGCTAGTCCGAAGACCCACAGATTTCCCCCGAGCGACGGGGAGAAGGTCGTGGTTGACAACGGGACATAGGCGAACCAACCGAAGGAAGCTGCGCCCTGCGGGGTGAGGAACCCGGCGACGGCGATCAACGAGCCGAAACTATAGAGCCAGTAGGCGTAGGCATTCAGACGCGGGAAGGCGACATCCGGAGCTCCGATTTGGATCGGCATCAGGAAGTTTACAAAGCCAGCAAAGAGCGGTGTGGCGAACATGAGCAACATGATCGTGCCGTGCATGGTGAAGAGCTGATTGTACTGCTCTTTGGTCGCCACGATCTGAAGGCCAGGCTCGAACAGCTGGGCCCGGATGACGAGCGCCATAACGCCGCCGAGAAGGAAGTACAGGAAGGAGGTGATCAGATAGAGGTACCCAATCCTCTTGTGATCGGTGGTGGTGATCCAGCCGACCAGCACGTTTCCCTTGGGACCGACACTCGAGGTGGTGGTTCGACCCGGGCTCGTTGTTTCCCGGGTTGTCGTTGGTGCGGAAGTTGTCGCTGTGCTCATGGTGATCGCCCTAGTTCTTGGCTTACGGTACTTTGTTGCTCGGCAGATTGGTGTTCGTGTTGTACTCCGGGCCGAGAATGCCGGTCTGGCCCTTATCCGCGAGACTCTGGATGTACGCGTCAAATTCCGGCAGGGTGACGACCTTCACCTGGAAGAGCATGAGGGAGTGGTAATCCCCACACAGCTCAGCACACTTTCCTTCGAAGGTTCCGAGCTTGGTCGGCGTGACGTACTCGTAGTTATTTTTACCGGGGATGTTGTCTTTTTTATAGAGGAAGTCGATCACCCAGAACGAGTGAATCACGTCCCGGCTCTCGATCTTGATCTGCACGCTCTTGTTGATTGGCAAATACAGGGTGGGGATTTTAGAGCGATCGACGCTGCCATCGCCGTTCTGAATCTGCTGTGCCTGAATACCCGGAGAATTGACGCCGTTGTTACCCGGACCAATTCCGGGGTAGTTGAAGTCCCAGGCCCAGCGCTTGCCATAGACCTCGACCTTGACGTCGGGATTTTTCACGACATGTTCGATCGAGTTTTGCTCTTTGGCAGTAAAGGCAAAGAACCCGAGCACGAGAATGAGCGGCACGATGGTGTAAAAAATTTCGATCGGCAGGTTATACCGGAGTTGCACAGGCAAGCCGGTCTGTCCCTTGCGGCGGCGATAGACGATCGCCGCCCAGATGATGAGTCCCCAGGTGATGATTCCCACTGCGAGCAGCACTATCCACGAGGTGACCCAGAGGCTGGTGATTCCATCGGTGTGTTTGGTCGCGCCTTCGGAACCCGCCGGAAGGAAACCCCGGAGCTGCTGCGGGCTGCAGCCGGCCAGAATGACGACGAGCGTGACAGCGATTGGAGCTACTGCCCATCGAAGACGGCGGTTGGAACGCACCTGGAACCTCTCGGATGACACGGACTTACGGAACACCACTGGGACGGATCCCAGCGTATTTGGTGTTTCAAGCCTACTCCGCAGGACGCGCGCTCCCCGACCGGAATGGGCAGCCAAACCGGTAAATTCGCTGAAAATCCCCAGCAAAGAAGGGAACCGCCGATGGCGATTCCCTTCTCTGGACGCTCCGTGGGAGCACGCTGTCAACGAGCCCTCCTGCCGAGTTAGTGGAAGCTGTCTCCGCAGGCGCAGCTTCCCGAGGCGTTGGGATTGTCGATGGTGAAACCCTGCTTTTGAATGGTGTCTTCGAAGTCGATGGTTGCCCCATCGAGGTATGGCACGCTCATCTTGTCGACGACGACCTCTACGCCGTCGAAATCGACGGTGGCGTCGCCGTCAAGCAGTCGCTCGTCGAAGTAGAGCTGGTAAATGAGTCCGGAGCATCCGCCTGGCTGCACGGCGACGCGCAGTCGCAGGTCGTCGCGACCTTCTTGCTCGTAGAGGCTGCGCACTTTCGTTGCTGCGGTGTCGGTGAGACCGACGCCGTGGGCGGCAGAGGTCTCGGTCGACGTTTCGGCGGACGTGATAACAGTCAGCGCGGTGTCGGTCATGGCAACTCCTTTGGTTGAACAAGTGCTTGTTTCAAGTCTAAGCACGGAAGACTGCGGATTGTTCCCGTGGTCCCCGCCACGGGTCAGACCGGTCATTGAGACGAGCGAGCAGAACGGCTTCGGTGAGGATGGCGCGCTGGAACACACCGAGGTGCAGTGACTCGTTGGGGCTGTGCGCGCGGGAGTCCGGGTCCTCGACGCCCGTCACGAGGATCTGCGCTGCGGGGAACAACTCGACGAGATCTGCGATGAAGGGAATCGAACCGCCGACGCCCATCTCCACGGCATCCGCGCCCCAGGCATCCGTCATTGAGGTCTTCGCCTCGGCGACGGCCCAGCCGCTCGTGTCGACGAGGAAGCCATTGCCGGTGTCGACGTCGTCGATCTCGATCCGGGCGCCGAAGGGCGCGTGCGCGCGAAGATGGGACTCAAGCGCGGCAAACGCTTCGGTGCCCTGCTGGCCGGGAGCTATTCGGGCGCTGATCTTGACGCTGATCGACGGAGCCAGGGTGTTTGATGCGTTCGCCACACTCGGAGCATCGATGCCCGTCACCGTGATGGCCGGCTTCGACCAGATGCGGCTGAGGATGGTGCCCGTGCCGATCGGAGTGACCCCGGGCAACAGTGCGGCGTCGCGGCGAAGGTGCTCCTCCGTGTGGTCCGGGGTCTCGGCCTCCCGCGAGACCAGTCCTTCGACGGCGACTGAGCCGTCGAGTCCGTGCAGAGTCGCGAGAAGACGGATGGTGGCGAGCATGGCATCCGGAACCGCCCCGCCGAACATGCCGGAATGCGACGCGTGCTCGAGGGTAGTCACGGTGAGCCGAAAGGTGACATTGCCGCGAAGGCCGACGGTGAGGGCAGGAGTGGTGATGTTCCAGTTATCGGAGTCGGCGACAACAATCACGTCTGCGGCGAGCTCGGCCTGGTGCGCCGTGAGAAAGTTGGTGAACGACCGCGAGCCGAACTCCTCCTCCCCCTCGATGAAGAGCGCAAGTCCCAGGTCGAAGTCCACCCCCACGGTCTCGACGAATGCGCGGATGGCGGCGACGTGGGCGAGTACCCCGGCCTTGTCATCCGCGGCACCGCGCCCGTACAGGCGGTCGCCGCGAACGGTGGGCTCGAACGGCGACGAGTCCCAGTCCTCATCCTTCCCGGGCGGCTGCACGTCGTGGTGCGCATAGAGCAGGACGGTCGGACGCCCGTTACGAGCGGCGCGCGTGGCGAGCACCGCGGGCTGGCCGAGCGGGGCATCCGCGCCGCTGCCGATGGGAGCTCGGGCCACCTGCACCGTCTCGAAGACACCGAGACCGGTGACGAGGGCTGCTACGGCATCAGCGCTGTCGCTCACGTGCTGAGGATCGAACGCCGCCCAGGAGACCGAGGGGATGCGCACCAGCCTCGACAGGTCGGCGACAGCCACGGGGAAGCCGTTCGCGACCGAGTCGCGAAGAGCCTGCAGGAGTTCTGGACGTGTGGGCTCTGGAGAGGACATGAAGGTAATCTTAACCAGACACCGATCGGTAGGAATCCCCGTGGCCAAGCCAAATAGTTCGAACAAGACCGACCCCGCGGCCGAGTACGACCTCAACACCGACAGCATTTCGAGCGGCAAGGGTCGCGCGACGCCGACCCGCAAGGAGCGCGAAGCCGCCAACCTGCGCCCGCTTGTCTCGAGCGACCGCAAGGCGGGCAACAAGGCATCGCGGGCCAGGATGAACGAGGCCAGGGAGAAGGCTCGTGTCGGCATGGCGAATGGCGACGAGAAATTCCTGCCGATAAGGGACAAGGGTGTGCAGCGCCGGTTCATCCGCGACTATGTGGATGCGCGGTGGAGCGTCGGTGAACTCATCATCCCGGTGATGTTTCTAGTGATCATCCTCACCTTCATCAACAACGCCGTGATCCAGTCCATCGCAATTTTCGCGCTGTGGGGCTTCTTCCTGATCGCCGTGATCGACTGCATCGTCGCCGGGGTGCTGATTCAGCGCAAGTTCACCGCCAAGTTCGGTGCGGAGAAGGTGCAGAAGGGCAACCGCTGGTACACCGCCATGCGTGCCCTGCAGCTGCGCCCGATGCGGCTGCCGAAGCCGCAGGTGAAGCGCGGCGCTTTCCCGTCCTAGGCCTGCCCCGGATCGTCGCGGAGGATACATGACCTCCCGGCGGGGGTCGTAACCCCCTCCCCGAGGTCACCAGCCCGCCACGAGCGCACGTATCCCCCGCCAAGCAGATTGTCAGTGGCGGATCTTCGCCAAGCCTCGGTTGATGGAGCGAGCCCAGAGCGGTCCGCGGTACAGGAACGCCGTGTAGCCCTGCACCAGAGTCGCTCCGGCGGCGAGGCGCTCGGCGACATCGGCAGCGGTGTCAACTCCCCCGACGGAAATCACGCAGAATTCCGCTGGGACTGCTGCGCGGATGATGCGTAGGATCGCCAGCGACCGCGCGGCGAGCGGAGCGCCAGAGAGGCCCCCGGCTCCGGCCGCTTCGACGATCGCGGCATCCGTGACCAGGCCCTCGCGTGACAGGGTCGTGTTGGTGGCGATGATGCCCGCCAGCCCGAGTTCCACTGCGAGTTCAGCGATGCGCCGCACCTGGTCGTCGGTGAGGTCGGGGGCGATCTTCACCAATACGGGAGTGTCCCCCGCCGCGTCGTTCACCGCGGTGAGCAGCGGGGTGAGCTTATCGAGCTCCTGGAGCCCCCGAAGACCGGGAGTGTTGGGGGAACTCACGTTCACGGCAAGATAGTCGCTCACCGGAGCGAGCATGCGTGCGCTGACGAGGTAGTCAGCGATTGCGTCATCCACCTCCACCGCGCGACTCTTGCCGATGTTCGCGCCGATGATGGGGCGGATGCCGCGGGCGAGCTCGCGGGCGAACCGGGGTGCAGCATCCGCCGCTCCCCGATTGTTGAATCCCATGCGGTTGATCACTGCGCCGTCCGCAACGAGGCGGAAAAGTCGGGGGCTCGGATTGCCCGGCTGGGCGAGTGCTGTGATGGTGCCGACTTCGACGTGCCCGAATCCGAGCTGGCCGAGTCCCCGGATGGCACGGCCATCCTTATCGAAACCGGCCGCGACGCCGAACGGTGAGGCGAACCGCAGGCCGAGGGTGTCGACCGCGAGGGACGGATCCGGTCGGCTGAGCCGGCGCAGGATGACACCGACACCGACACGAGGGAGCCAGCGAATTACGTCGAACGCGAGGTGGTGGGCGGTCTCCGGGTCGAGCCGGGTGAGAACGAGCCTGAAAAGTAGTCGATACATGCCATCTTCAGATTAGCGGCCCGTCAGCACCCTCAGGCCCGTCAGCGCACTCAGTTTTCGGTGACGTCTGCCGCCGCGTCGTGCTCGACGCGCAGCAGCGTGATGGCCGCCTCGAAATCCTCGAGCGAGTCAAAGCCCTGGTACACGCTGGCAAAGCGCAGGTAGGCGACCTCGTCGAGTTCGCGCAGCGGGGGCAGGATCGCAAGACCGATGTCGTTTGCATCTACCTGTGAGGCGCCCGTCGCCCGGATCGTCTCCTCCACCCGCTGGGCGAGCATCGCCAGGTCGGTGTCGGTCACCGGTCGACCCTGGCAGGCCTTTCGCACTCCGGAAACGATCTTCTCCCGGCTGAACGGCTGCACGACGCCGCTTCGCTTCACAACGTTGAGACTCGCAGTCTCGGTCGTGGAGAAGCGCCGCCCGCAGTCCGGACACTGGCGACGCCGACGGATGGACATGCCGTCGTCGCTGGTGCGCGAGTCGATGACGCGTGAATCGGGATACCTGCAGAAGGGGCAGAACATGGTGCTGTCAGGATAGCGTGCACCGCCCGATCCGAGCGGGAACCTAGCTCCTGGAGAACCGCGCGGTTATCGCCGCCGCGTGAGCGGGAAGATCTTCGGCGGTGGCCAGCGCAACGACCTTGTCTTCCACCGCCTTGAGGGCATCGCGGTCGTAGCGGATGACCTGCTGCGGCCGAAGGAAGGTGTAGGCGCCGAGGCCCGGAGTGAAACGAGCCTGCCCGCCGGTCGGCAGCACATGGTTCGAGCCGGCCAGGTAGTCACCAAGGCTCACGGGTGAGTTCGGACCGAGGAAGATCGCTCCCGCACTCTCGATGAGTTCGAGCACCTCCCCAGGGTCCGCAGTCTGAATCTCGAGGTGCTCCGGACCGTAAACGTTGCTGAAGGCCGCCGCCGCCGCCATGTCGTCGACCAGCACGACGGCGGACTGGATGCCTCGGAGCGAGATGTCGACTCGGGCGCTGTGCGGGGTGAGGACCGCGAGCCTGACGAGCTCCGCCTGCACGCGGTCGGCCAGGTCCACCGAGTCGGTGACGAGCACCGCGGCGGCGAGTTCGTCGTGCTCGGCTTGGCTGATGAGATCCGTCGCGACGAGGAAGGGATCCGCCGTGGCATCCGCGATCACGAGGATTTCGGTGGGACCGGCCTCGGCGTCGATGCCGACCTGCGCGCGCACGATTCGTTTGGCCGCCGCGACGTAAACGTTGCCGGGTCCGGTGATCACCTGAACGGGATCGAGGCTCAGCCCCGGCACGCCCCAGGCGAAGGCACCGACCGCACCGGCACCGCCCATTGCATAGACCTCGTCGATGCCGAGAAGGCCGGCGGCTCCGAGGATGGCGGGGTGGATGCTTCCGTCGAACTGCCGTTGCGCCGGGGAGGCCAGCGCCACCGACGAGACACCGGCGACCTGCGCCGGCACGACGTTCATCACCACGCTCGACGGATAAACGGCCTTGCCACCGGGCACATAGAGGCCAACACGAGCGACCGGGCTCCAGCGCTGGATGACCTCTGCACCCGGCCCGAAACTAGTGATGCGTGACGTGGGCAGTTGGGCTTCGGATGCGGCGCGCACCCGCACGATCGCTTCTTCGAGCGCATCACGTACCGGCACACTGAGACCACGGACGGCGGCCGAGACATCGGCGACATCCAGCCGTACGCGGAGCGGTCGCACCCCGTCGAAGCGTTCGGCTTGGTCGAGCAGTGCAGCTTCACCGCGCTCTCGCACGTCGCTGATGAGCTCCTGGGCGATCGCGGTCGCGGCCGAGACATCCGTCAGGGACCGCGGAACGAGGGCGAGGAGTTCGGCGCGGCTAGGCTTGAGGTCCCGAAGGTCAATCATCTTGATCATGGCGGGCTAAGCCTAGGGGAGCCACTCTGTGTGCTGAGCGAGAGACCGCTGGCCACGCTAGAGGCCCGCTCGCACGCCAGAGGCTCGCTCGCACGCCAGAGAAATAATCGCAGTTGACAGGGAATTGACATACCGGTGGATGAGACAGCACCCGTGACCGCTGCAGGAGAACCGGACGGCATCGCGGCTTTCAAGCACGCCTTTCGTCGGCACGCCGCCGGAGTGGTGGTGATCACCGCGTTGACCCCGGAAGGGAAGCCGGTCGGGTTCACCGCGACATCCCTCGCCTCGCTTGCTGCGGTTCCTCCCCTCGCGACCTTCAACATGGCGAAGGTCGCCAGCGCCTGGCCGGCCATCGCCGGCACCGACTGGGTGGCCATCCAGACCATGGGCGCGCGCACGCGTCACCTCGCCGAACGGATGTCCGGCGATCACGACCTGCGCTTCACAGGCGACCACTGGGCGCCTGGCCCGCATGGCCTGCCGATTCTCGAGGGGGTCACTTCGTGGATGGTTGGGCGCATCGTCGAGCGCTTCCCGGTGGCAAACAATGCCGTCATCGTGGTGCAGATTGAAGAGGGAGCACTCGGTGAGCCGGATGCCGCCCTCCTCTACCACGAGCGCACCTACCTGAAGCCGGGCGACGCCGTATAGCTGACGTCGGCCGGTCGGTCGGGTCGGATCGGCTAGGTCGGGCCGCTGGGTCGGGTCGGTTCGGCATCCGCATCCGCTCGGCTCCGGCATCCGCGTCCCGGCACGCCCGGCATCCGATCGACATCCGCATCCGCTCGGCTCCCGCGTCCGCTCGGCTCCCGCATCCCGGCACGCCCGGCATCCACTCGGCTCGGCATCCGCTCGGCTCGGCTCGGCATCCACTCGGCTCGGCATCCGCTTGGCTCGGCCGCCCCGCCGGTTCGAAATGCAGGACGATGCGTGACGGATGTGGTTGGTGTGCCCCATCCGTCACTCCAGTCACACTGCTTCCTGCATTTCGCACACGAAACGACGCCGCGCACGAGTGAGCGCCGCATACGAATCGACGCCACACATGGATTAGAGCCGCGGGAGGATCGACACCGCACACGGAAATCAGCCGCAGAGGGAACTGCACCCCACCGGAACATGACAGCGCCGGGACATCCAAGCGGGCATCCGATACTCCGTCCGGGCTCGTGCTGGGACCGGGATGATTCCACTCCGAGCCACGGGGGAACTCCCTGCCTACGAAGACACTCTCGCAACCCGCGTCATCTCGCTCGCAGCCGTCAGGGCCGTCACGGTTACCCTCTCGGCTCCGGCACCAATCGCAGGTATGGCAGGCACCGCCAACATGTCCGTAATCCGCGCAAATCGCGCGCCGACGCTCAGCGTCTCAGCGGCTCAGCGTCTCAGTGTCTCAGCATCTCTGTGTCGATCAAGCGGGCCCCTGACGCACGTCGACCCGTACGCAACGAAGCTGACGCTCAGACCACGCAGTTTGGACCGAGAAGGGACTTGAGTTCGCCGTACAGATCGGCGTTGACCGAGACCGGGAACGGAATCTCGAACACGCGGGCGGTTTCACCCTTGACGAGCTTGAGCCGCACTTCGGTGTCGCCCGAGTGCCGGATTAGAACGTCATTGAGCTGCGTCACCACATCCGTCGTCGCCCTGAACTCCGGCATCGAGATCGTGAGCGGTCCGGCGCCGAGGCTCTGGCCGAGATCGGGCGTGAACATGCTCGAGGCATGCAGGTTCATGCCGTCATCCCGCATGCTCACGCGGCCGCGCACCACCACGATCGCGTCGTTCGTGAGGGCGGGCGAAAACTCCTGGTAGGCCTTGCCGAGGAACATCACGGTGATCTCCCCCGCAAAGTCCTCAACGGTGATGAGACCGTACTGGTTGCCGGAATTTCGCGCTGTGCGGTGCTGCACCGAAGTGATAAGGCCGGCGATCGTCACATGCTCCCCGTCGCCGGCGACCTCGCCACCAAGCACCTCGGTGATGCTGTTGCCGGCATGCTTGGCGAGCTGCAGTTCGAGTCCGGCGAGCGGATGATCGGACACATAGAGCCCGAGCATCTCGCGCTCGAAAGCGAGCTTGTCACGCTTCGACCACTCCGGGCGGTCGGGAACCTGGTTCACGGCCTGCGGCTCATCCCAGAGGCTGTCGAAGTCGAAACCGACCTGGCCATTCGCTTCGGCGCGCTTATCGCTCACGGCCGAGTCGATCGCATCCTCGTGAATCTCAAGCAATGCCCGACGAGTGGCCCTTGTCGAATCGAACGCGCCCGACTTGATGAGCGACTCGACCGTGCGCTTGTTCGCCACCTGGATCGGCACCTTGCGAAGAAAGTCGTGGAAGGACTCGAAGCGGCCCTTCTCGTCCCGAGACTTCGCGATCGCCTCGACAACGTTCGAACCGACGTTGCGAATCGCACCAAGACCGAAGCGGATGTCGCCGATACCGGCCTCACTCGGAACGGCGGTGAAGTCGCCGCTCGACTCGTTCACGTCCGGGGCAAGCACCCGGATGCCCATCCGGCGACACTCGCTCAGGTACATGCCGAGCTTGTCCTTGGAGTCACCGACGCTGGTCAGGAGGGCCGCCATGTACTCGGCGGGATGGTTGGCCTTGAGATAGGCCGTCCAGTAGCTCAGAACGCCGTAGCCGGCGCTGTGGGCCTTGTTGAAGGCGTAGTCAGCGAACGGCATCAGGGTGTCCCACAACACCTTCACGGCCTGTGCGCTGTAGCCGTTGCCGGTCATACCGGCCTCGAAGTCGGCGTATTGCTTATCGAGCTCCGACTTCTTCTTCTTGCCCATCGCCCGCCGCAGCACGTCGGCTTGGCCGAGCGTGAATCCGGCCACCTTCTGCGCGACCGACATCACCTGCTCCTGGTAGACGATGAGACCGTAGGTGATGCCGAGGCTCTCGCGCAACGGCTCAGCGAGCTCCGGATGGATCGCGTCGATCGTCTGCAGCCCGTTCTTGCGCAGGGCATAGTTCGTGTGCGAGTTCATACCCATCGGGCCCGGACGATAGAGCGCGATGACGGCGGAGATGTCTTCGAAGTTGGTCGGCTTGAGCTGCTTGAGAAGTGAACGCATCGGTCCACCATCCAGCTGGAAGACGCCGAGAGTGTCTCCACGCGCCAACAGGTCGTAGGTCTTCTGGTCGGCGTCGAGATCAAGGTCTTCGATCACGAGCGTGGCGCCCGTGTTTCGCTCGATCATCCGCAGCGCATCTTCGATTACGGTGAGGTTTCGCAGTCCGAGGAAGTCCATCTTGATGAGGCCGAGAGACTCAAGCGGTGGCTGGTCGAACTGGGTGATGATCGCGCCGTCGTCTTCGCGCTTCATGATCGGAAGCACGTCGATGAGTGGTTCCGCCGACAGGATCACGCCAGCGGCGTGCACGCCCCACTGTCGCTTGAGGTTCTCGATACCGCGCGCGGTTTCAAACACCGTCGCGGCATCCCGATCCGTCTCGAGCACCGCACGGAAGTCAGCGGCCTCCTTCCAACGCGGAGCGGCCTTGTCGAGCACGTCGCTCAGCGTGATGTCCTTGCCCATGATCGTCGGCGGCATCGCTTTCGTGAGCTTCTCGCCCACCGAGTAGGGCATCCCGAGCACGCGGGCCGAGTCCTTGAGCGCCTGCTTCGCCTTGATCGTGCCGTAGGTCACGATCTGGGCAACCCGGTCATCCCCGTACTTTTCGGTGACATAGCGGATGACCTCGCCGCGTCGCCGATCATCGAAGTCGACGTCGACGTCGGGCATCGACACGCGCTCGGGATTCAGGAAACGCTCAAAGATGAGACCGTGCGCAAGGGGATCGAGCTCGGTGATGCCCATGGCATAGGAGGCCATCGAACCGGCCGCGGATCCACGACCCGGCCCGACGCGAATACCCTGTGCCTTGGCCCAGGCGATGAAGTCCGCGACGACGAGGAAGTAGCCGGGGAATCCCATCTGCTTGATCACGTCGACCTCGTACTTCGCCTGCGCGAGATGCGCCTCTGACGGCGCATTGTGGAACCGCCGCAGCATGCCTGCGTTGACCTCCTTCTCGAACCAGGTGGCCTCCGTCTCGCCTTCAGGCACCGGGAAGCGCGGCATCAGATTGCGGTGTTCAAACGACACATCGCAACGCTCGGCGATCAGCAGGGTGTTGTCACAGGCCTCGGGGTGATCGCGGAACAGATGGCGCATCTCCGCAGCCGATTTGAGATAGAACTCGTTCGAGTCGAACTTGAACCGGTTGGGATCATCGAGCGTGGAAGCGGATTGCACGCAGAGCAGCGCCGCATGGGCCGTCGAGTCGTGGGCGTGCGTGTAGTGCAGGTCGTTCGTGGCGAGCAGCGGCAGGTTGAGGTCTTTGGCGAGGCGGAACAGGTCTTCCATCGTTCGGCGCTCGATGTCAATGCCATGGTCCATGACCTCGGCGAAGAAATTTCCCTCGCCGAAGATGTCCCGGAAGTCCGCTGCGGCCTTTCGTGCCTCGTCGTACTGGCCGAGCCTCAGGCGGGTCTGCACCTCGCCACCCACACAGCCGGTCGTGGCGATGATGCCTGTGCCGTAGCGGCTCAACAGCTCACGGTCCATGCGGGGCTTGAAGTAGTAGCCCTCGATGGACGCGAGGGACGACAGGCGGAACAGGTTATGCATGCCCTCGTTGTTCTCTGAGAGCAGCGTCATATGGGTGTACGACCCGGAGCCGCCGACGTCATCCTGGTTCTGGTGGTTCGCGCCCCACTTCACGCGCGTGCGATCCTGGCGCGCGGTGCCAGGGGTGATGTACGCCTCCGTGCCGATGATCGGTTTCACCCCGTTGGCAGTGGCCTGCTTCCAGAAGTCGTACGCACCGAACATGTTTCCGTGGTCGGTCATCGCGATCGCCGGCATCTCCTGCTCGGCGGCGGCCTTCATCAGCGGACCGATCCGGGCGGCGCCATCGAGCATCGAGTATTCGCTGTGCACGTGCAGGTGCACGAATGAATCGTTGCTTGGAGGCAATTCTTCCCTTACTTCACCGGGGGCGGGACTACAGCTTAAGCCTCGGTCAGTCCCCGCGGAGCACCTC
Source organism: Frigoribacterium sp. (assembly GCA_025363205.1). Taxonomy (GTDB): domain Bacteria; phylum Actinomycetota; class Actinomycetes; order Actinomycetales; family Microbacteriaceae; genus Lacisediminihabitans. The sequence goes on along the minus strand of JANYEI010000212.1, from coordinate 66,128 downwards.
GAGTGCGCGTTGCAGGTCGGCGGGATACTCGCTGGTAAAGAGCACCCGCTCGCGTGTTCCCGGGTGCATAAACCCGAGTTGTTTCGCGTGCAACCACTGCCGGGTGAGGCCGAGGCGCGCCGTGATCGTGGGGTCAGCTCCGTACATCGCGTCCCCGACACAGGGATGCCGTTGGGCGGCCATGTGCACCCGGATCTGGTGAGTACGGCCGGTCTCGAGGTGGACTTCGAGCAGCGAGGCACTGGGGAAAGCCTCGAGCGTCTCGTAGTGCGTTACGGAGTTCTTGCCGTCGGAGGTGACCGCAAACTTCCAGCTCGACGAAGGATGACGCCCGATCGGCGCGTCGATCGTGCCGGCAAGCGGATCCGGATGCCCCTGCACGACCGCGTGATAAATCTTGTCGACCTCGCGATCGTGAAACTGTCGCTTGAGCTCGGTGTATGCACGTTCGCTCTTCGCCACGACCATCAGTCCACTCGTGCCGGCATCGAGGCGGTGCACGATTCCGGCCCGCTCCGCCGCCCCCGACGTGGAGACGCGGAATCCCGCACCCGCTAGGGCACCGAGCACGGTCGGCCCGGACCACCCGACAGAGGGGTGTGCGGCCACTCCCACCGGTTTGTCGACCACCACGATGTCGTCGTCGTCGTAGACGATGCCAAGGTCCGGCACGATGACCGGCTCGATTGACGGGGCGACCTTCGGCTGCCAGGTCACCTCAAGCCAGCTCTCGGCACGCAGCCGATCCGACTTGCCGAGGGTCACTCCGTCGACGACCACTCCACCGGCTTCGGTTACTTCGGCAGCAAAACTGCGCGAGAAGCCCATGAGCTTCGCAAGGGCCGCGTCGACACGCTCACCAGCAAGCCCATCCGGTACCGGAAGACTGCGCGATTCCATTGTGGTGCCTACTTGGTGTCGGTGTTACTGATCGGGTGTTCCGCCTCTGTGGGAACATCCACCCCACCCGCGGCTTGGCGCTCGGACGTTCGGCGGCCATCGAGCCCGATTCCACGAATGGTCAGCAGAATGAACAGCCCCATGCTCGCGACGATGAACGAGTCCGCGATGTTGAAGATAGCGGGGAAGCCCTTCACCAGGATGAAGTCGATGACGTGCCCGACCCCAAAGCCGGGCTCCCGGAACAACCGATCGGTGAGGTTTCCGGTGGTGCCGCCCAGCAGCATGCCAAACAGCACCGCCCAGGCTACCGAACGGATTCGTCGAGCGAAACCGATGATAAAAATCGTGACAGCAGAGGCCGCGATGGAGAAAATCCAGGTTGACCCGCTCGCAATGGAAAAGGCCGCACCCGAATTTTTCACAAAATGAAACTGAAGAATCTCTCCGATGGCCTTCACCTGCTCCCCCTCCGTCAGCGTGCTGACGATGAAGAATTTGGTCACCTGATCAAGAAGATAAACGACTACCGCGACGAGAGCCAGCGCGATCAGCGCCCTGACGCGAACCGTCGAGCCGCTGCCCTTCGACGCGGGGGCCTCCGCCCGCGGCTCAGTTGCCGCCAAAGCCCTTGAAAGTGGCCGACGTCGGGTTGGGCGCGCTGTCGGAACTCCCGAGGTCAAACGACCCGCTGGTTGCCGGAGCGCTCTCGAACGGGGATGCTGCGTCCGCAGCCGCAGAGGCGGGCGTGGGAGTCTCGGGCGACGCTGACGAGGGCTCGGTGGCGTCGAGCTCCTTCAGCTGTCCCTCGATGTACCCCTTGAGCTTCTGGCGATACTCGCGCTCGAACGTACGCAGCTGGTCGATCTGATGCCCGATCGTCGTCTTCTGCTGCTCGAGGGCGGCCTTCTCAGCGTCGAGCTGGGAGATTTGCGAGCGCTGGGCAGCTTCGGCTTCGCTCACGACGCGAGCAGCGGTGGCATGTCCCTCGGCGATGAGCGCGTCGCGCTTCTCGATACCCTCGCGCACGTGTTCCTCATGGAGCTTGCGCGCCAGCTGCAGCAGGTTGTTGGTGCTGCCGGAGTCGATCGCGTTCTGGTCGGGTGATGAGTAGGCGACCGGAGCCGGCGCGGCGGCGGGCACCGGGGCGGGCATTGGCTCGACAGGAGCGGCGACAGGCGACTCACCGAATCGGGGCTGCACCTGCGCGGCGAGCTGGCCCTGCTCTGAAGCGGCCTGACCCTGAGGTGCTTCGGTGAGGGCATTGGGCAACGCGGAGCCGCGCTGACCCTCGCCGGCACGCGACTCTCCCGCGACGAGGCGCTGGCGAAGCTCCTCGTTGTCCTGGTTGAGTCGACGGAGCTCAACGACGACCTCGTCAAGGAAATCATCGACCTCATCCTGGTCGTACCCCTCGCGGAATTTGGTCGGCTGGAATCGCTTGTTGACTACGTCTTCAGGCGTAAGTGCCATGGGTGCCACCTCAAAAAACTCATCTGGTACAGCGCTAAGTACAGTCGGCTAACGCTAGCAAACCGGTGGCGTCATTGGGTCGTACGACCCCGTGATGTTCGACCACGCTCCCAGAGTACACAGAGCGGCCCTCGCTTTTACGGTAAACCGCGCGCCGTGGCCCGATTGAGTGCCGTCAGAGTCGTTAGACGCTGAGCGCGGACGCGACCGACAAAAGAATCAGCGTGACAATCATGACGATGCTCCACGCGAAATCCAGCGCGAAGCCACCGATACGAATGGTGGGGATCACTCGCCGCACGAGTCTGATCGGTGGATCGCTGAGGGCGAAAACAAATTCGGAGACCACCAGTCCGAAGCCGCGCGGACGCCATCCTCGGGAGAAATTAGCGACGAGATCAAGGATGAAGCGCCCCCAGAGCACGAAGAAATAGAGCAACAACAGGTAGTACGCAATGCTGGCCGGGATGGCGAGGGGGTTCGAAGTCACTTTGTCAGACTAGGCCGAGAAGGATGCCATGAAATACCGCGACGACGTGGATCGCTCTGCAGCGGCCAGGGATTCCCAAGAACCGCACGGACCCGCAGAGAACCGGACCGACCCGCTCAGGATTGAGCGAAGAACGAGGCGTCGACCTCTGGGTCTATCGCAGCCTGGTCACCACTGACTGCAACGTGGGCCGGGGACAACAGGAAGACCTTGCTCGTTACGCGCTCGATCTTGCCGTAGAGGCCCTGGGAAAGACCGCTCGCGAAGTCGATGAGGCGACGTGCGTCCGGCTCGCTCATCTGGGAAAGGTTGATGATCACCGGGATGCCGTCACGGAAGGCCTCTGCGATGGCTTGGGCGTCTTTGTACTGGCGAGGGTGGACGGTGAGAATCTCGTTCATATCAGCGTGGGAGGCATTCTTCTGCGATGGTGCACGGCGGAGCGGGGTGACGGGGGCGCGGTTACCGGTGGCCTGCGGCGCCAGGTGCGACTCACGTGCGACCGGGGCCGGAGACGCGGGTGCGGTCTCCTCGTAGTCGAACTCCTCGTCGGCGAGGCCAAGGTAGACCATGGTCTTGCGAAGTGGGTTAGCCATTACGTGCCTCCTGTGATGGAACTGATGGGTTCAGATTAACCGGCAGTCGGGCGGTTTCCCGTGATTGCGGAACCAATCCGCAGGTGTGTCGCGCCCTCGAGAATGGCCTCGCGATAGTCGCCCGACATCCCGGTGGAAATGTAACGCGCTCCGGGCGCGAGCCGCCGCATCCGCTCGGACGCCTCGCGCACTCGCACGAACGCCGGTCGGGGCTCTTCGCCCACTGGGGCGACCGCCATCACGCCAAGGAGTTCGAGACCCGGTGTCGCGAGAACCAGTTCGGTGGTGCGCTCGAGGTCGGCGGGCTGCACGCCCCCGCGGCCCGGATCGTCGGTGAGATTGAGCTGCACAAAACACTCGATCGTCGTGCCATCGCTGCTGCCGAGGGCTTCGATGACGGATGCCCGGTCAAGGGAATGCACCGAGTGCGCATACGCTCGCACCTGCTTCGCCTTCTTACTCTGAAGCTGGCCAATGAAGTTCCAGCCCAAGTCGAGGTCCGCGAGTTCAGCTGCCTTGGCCTGGGCCTCCTGGTGGCGATTCTCTCCGACCTCTCGCACGCCGAGGGCGTACAGCTCTCGCAGGAGAGATGCCGGATAGAACTTGGTGACGACGATCATCGTGATGTCGCCCACACCGCGCCCCGCCTCCGCTGCCGCTGCTGCCACACCCGCGCGAACCTCGTCCAGGCGTTCGGCGAGGGAGGGGCTACTTGAGGAAATCGGGGACATCGAGATCGTCGTCGCCATCGTCGAAGACCGGGTCCTTCTGAGCAGTCGGCACCTCGGACTCTGCGGCCCAGTTGGGTACGCTGCTCGTCTCGGGTTGGACGGCACCGGCGGTGGCGAAGGCCGCAACCGGAACCGTGACCTCCCCGGTATTGCCGCGGCGATCATCCTTCTTGACGACCGGTTCGCCGCCGTCGAATCCGGCGGCGATCACCGTTACGCGAACCTCGTCTCCCAGGGTGTCATCGATGACGGCACCGAAGATGATGTTTGCTTCGGGGTGCACGGCCTCCTGCACGAGCCGCGCAGCGTCGTTGATCTCGAAAATTCCGAGATTGGAGCCACCCTGAATCGAGAGCAACACTCCATGCGCTCCATCGATGGATGCTTCGAGCAGCGGGCTCGCAACGGCGAGCTCCGCAGCCTTGATTGCCCGGTCGGCGCCGCGACTGGAGCCGATACCCATGAGCGCAGATCCCGCACCCTGCATTACCGACTTGACATCGGCGAAGTCGAGATTGATCAGGCCGGGAGTCGTGATGAGGTCGGTAATGCCCTGAACTCCAGCGAGGAGCACCTGGTCGGCGGTTGCGAAGGCCTCGAGAAACGAGATGCCTCGGTCGCTGATTTCGAGGAGGCGATCATTGGGCACGACGATGAGTGTGTCGACCTCGCTTTTGAGGGCGGAAATTCCCACATCGGCCTGAGCGGCCCGGCGTTTGCCTTCAAACCCAAACGGCCTCGTGACGACACCGATAGTCAACGCACCGATCGACTTGGCGATCCGCGCGACGACGGGCGCACCACCGGTACCGGTTCCACCGCCCTCACCCGCGGTCACGAACACCATGTCGGCGCCGGCGAGTGCCTCCTCGATCTCCTCGGCGTGATCCTCCGCCGCGCGACGGCCGACTTCGGGATCTGCTCCGGCCCCGAGCCCGCGAGTCAGCTCGCGACCGACGTCGAGCTTGACGTCGGCGTCGCTCATCAGCAGGGCCTGCGCATCGGTATTGATCGCGATGAATTCAACACCGCGCAGCCCGAGTTCGATCATTCGGTTGACGGCGTTGACGCCGCCGCCGCCGATGCCGACAACCTTGATCACGGCTAGGTAGTTTTGGTTCGTTGTCACGTCCGGCCTCCGGTAGAAACTTTCAACCTCCACCTGAGCCTTAATGTTATGCCCGGTATAGGTTTCTTGTCTTGAAGTTAAGGGACCGGGCGTGATGCCGCCGAGAGGCCGTCCAGCGTGTCGCCAAGTCGCCGATCAGATTGGTCTCAGTTGACGCCGAGCACCGGATGATTCGGTGCCGATACGTCGTACTTCGTCGTCGCGCCCCCGACGGCGATGACCGCCGCAAGAACCTTGGCCTTGAGCGCCGACTGATCCACGCTGCCCCACACCACCGACTGACCGCCCGTCAGAGTCAGCGTCACGTCATCCGAGGTCTGGGCCGTGACCGTGTCGACCTGTTTGAGAAGTTTGAGCGGCAGCGCGAGCAGCACCCCGACTGATGCCGTGAAGGCCGGACTGCCGCTCGTCGCCGCCCCGAGCTCTATGAGCGGGAAGCCGGGCTGGCGTGCTGCCCCGCTATCGATCACGATGCCTGCCGGGTCGACGACAGAGAAGCCGCTCGACGTCGCGACAGTGGCGATGGGCGCTCGTTCCGCGATCCGGATGATCAGCGTGTCGGGAGGTACTGTCTCGGTGACGAAGCTGCGGATCAAGGGAAACTTGCTGAGTGATCGAGTGATCGAGTCAAAGTCGACAAGCGCGAGCGGCCGACCGAGTTGTGCTTCTACGGCAGTACGCACGCTCGCCGAGCTCACCCGCGACGCACCCTCGACCTGGATGGTCTTGAGGGAGAGGAGCGGTGAATAGACCGCTCCCGTGACGAAACTGACCACCAGCAGAAGGGATGCCCCGCTCACAATCCAGGTGAGACGCCGACGGCGCGAGCGCCGCGTGAATCGACGCGCTTCCCCGCGTTCATAGGCTCGGCGCGCCTTTTCAGCGCGCTTCAAATCGTGTCGGGCCGCCGCTCCCAGCGGAGGTTCAGCGGTGGAGACCCGTCGTGTGTGCCTGCGGCGAGTGGGTACGGTCGGCTCGGGGATTGCCGCAGGGGCTTCCCCTCGCAATGCCGGCTTCGGCGTGGCAGGTCGGTGTGGCTGAGTTGCCTCCGGCGCGTCGGGTTTCTTTGTGTGAGTTGTGCGCGCGGGGGTCGCTCCCGTGGTCGAGGCGGGCGGGCGGTCGAAGCCCTCCGGCCGCTTCATCGAGCCCCGGGACTGGTCGCCCCAAGCTGGAGCGCGAGGGCGTCGAGGAGTTGTGGAATGATCCGGTAGATGTCGCCGCCACCCATCGGTATGACGAAGTCACCCTCTGCCGCCAGTGAGGCGGCACAGTCAACGGCGTCCTGCCACTCGTCGAAATATCGCACAAGCGACTTGTCGCGGAATAGTCGAGTGATGAGCTCACCGGTGACTCCGGGCTCCGGCTCCTGGCGCGCCCCGTAGATTGGCACGACGATCGTAATGTCGGCGAGCGACTCAAATGTCTGAGCGAACTCGGCAGCCATCTGCCTGGTGCGTGAGTAGAGATGCGGCTGGAAGATCGGGATGAGGCGGCCAGCACCCACTGCTCCGCGCGCGCCGGAGAGAGCGGCCCTGATTTCGGTGGGGTGGTGCGCGAAGTCGTCGTAGACGCTGACCCCGCCTACGCTGCCGCGCCACTCGAATCGACGCTCCGTGCCGTCGAACAGTGCGATCGCGTCGAGGGAGGACTGTGGTTCGAAGCCGAGCGAAACGAGCACTCCGAAAGCCCCGGCCGCATTGATCGCATTGTGAAGCCCGGCAACACGAAGGCGGGTGGTGAAATCGGCGCCCTGATAGCGGAGGGCGAAGGCGACCGTATCGGTGCTGTCGATCGAATGCAGCCGGATGTCGGCATCCGCATGTTGCCCAAAGGTGAGCACGCTGCGGTCGCCCAAGCGGCCGGAGACGGCGATCGCGCGTGGATCGTCGCTGGAAATGACGACCCGCTCGGACGCAGCGCGCGCGAACCTCACGAACGCCTCTTCGAATGCCTGCTCCGAGCCGTAGTGATCGAGGTGATCGGGGTCGACATTGGTGATGAGTGCGATCGCAGTGTCGTAGAGCAGGAAAGAGCCGTCGGACTCGTCCGCCTCCACCACGAATGTGTCACCGGTGCCGGTGGCCGCGCTCACGCCGAGCGAGCGAATCACTCCCCCGTTAACGAAACTCGGATCGGCCTCGAGCGCGAGCATCGCGGTGACGATCATCGCCGTCGAGGTGGTCTTGCCGTGGGCGCCGGCGACCGCGACGACGCGATGGTTGCGGGTGAGCCAGGCGAGAGCCTTGGCGCGATGCACGATCGGAAGGCCCCGCTCGCGGGCGGCGAGGTATTCAGGATTGTCTTCGGCGATTGCTCCCGTCACGATGAGCGTATCTGCGCCCTCGATGTTGGCAGCGGCGTGACCGATCGCCACCGGGACTCCGATTGCGCGAAGCGCTTCAACGCTCTCCGTCGCGCGGATATCCGACCCGGTTACCGGCAGGCCGGCCTCGAGAAAGAGACGAGCAATGCCACTCATACCCGCGCCACCGATGCCGACAAAATGAACCCGGCCGAGGTCGGCTGGCACGGTTTGGGAAAAGTCTGACTTGATCACGTGCTCAAACCTACGGTGGAGGCGAGAGCATCCTCGACGAGGTCGACCATGCGATCCGCTCCATCGAGCACGCCAACCGGAAGGGTGCGCGCGGCCATGCCGGCGATGCGCGCACGGTCCTCGAGAAGCGGCACAAGGTGATCGAGGATCCAGCGGGGGGTGAATTCGGCGTTTTCCACGATCAACGCCCCGCCGGCATCGACGACATCCCGGGCGTTGAGCCGCTGCTCGCCGTTTCCGATGGCGAGGGGCACGTAGACCGCGGGTACCCCGAGGGCACTGAACTCGCTCACGGTCGCGGCTCCGGCCCGCGCAACGGCGAGATCTGCCGCGGCGAGGGCGAGGTCCATGCGGTCGCAATAGGGCACAAGGAGGTAGTGTGCCAACCCGGTGGGAGGAAGAGGCGATCGCTCCCCCGTGACGTGCAGGATCTGCCAGCCGGCGCCGATGATGGTCGCCGCTGCCGCGTTCACCGTGTCGTTGATATGCCGGGCGCCCTGCGAGCCGCCGGTCACGAGCAGAGTTGGTCGCGACGGCGAGAGTCCGAAGAAATCGAGCGCCTCTCCCCTTTCTCCCGGTCGATCAAGAGATTCGATCTCCCGGCGCAGCGGCATTCCGACGAAGCGGGCGTGCGGAAGGCGGGCGGAGCGAAAGGCGGTGCCGACGAACCGCGTGAGCCGGGCGCCAAGCCGATTCGCCATTCCTGGCCGGGCGTTCGCCTCGTGGATTGCGATCGCCACCCGCTCCCGGCGCGCCGCAAGATAGGCGGGAGCGGAGACGTAGCCACCGAACCCGACGACCACATCGATGTGGTGTTCACGGATCAGAGCGCGGATTTCCTCTACCAGTCGGGCGAATTGGGCGGGGAAACGCACCGCGGATGAATTAGGGCGGCGGGGAAAGGGCAGGCGGGCAACGACCAGCAGGTCAAAGCCCCGAGCGGGCACCAGTCGGGACTCCAGCCCCTCTGCCGTGCCAAGCACCAGGATGACCGCATCCGGTTCACGCGCGAGGATGCGGTCGGCGACGGCGAGAAGGGGGTTCACGTGGCCGGCCGTTCCCCCGCCAGCGAGGAGGTACCGCGTCACCTCAGGCGTCCGCCGGTCGCGATCGCGGGTGCGGCATCCGGGGCGTGGCGGGCGAAGGACAGCACGATCCCGATTCCGAGGAGTGTGGTGACCAACGCCGAGCCGCCCGCGGAAATCAGGGGCAGCGGCACCCCGAGCACCGGCAGGACGCCGAGCACCACCGCGATGTTGACGAACGCCTGACCGACGATCCAGACCATCACGGCACTCACCGTCACCCGGGCGAAAGGGTCAGAACTCGCGCGGATGATGCGCACGAACGAAATGGCAAGCACGATGAAGAGCGCAAGCACGAGGATGGCTCCGAGAAGTCCGAGTTCTTCGCCGATGATCGCGAAGATAAAGTCGTTGTCCGCCTCGGGCAGCCACGACCACTTGGCTTTAGAATTGCCGAGCCCCGAACCGAAAAGGCCACCAGAAGCTAGCGCCCACCAGCCGTGCACGGTCTGCCAGCAGTTGCCCAGATGGTCATCGGCCGACTTGCAGCCGTTGAGAAAGGCCTGAATTCGGTCCAGGCGAGAACTCCTTGCCGAAGCGGCGATGGCTCCGGCGATGCCGATGAGCACGATCGGCACCGCAAGAAAACGGAGTTTGACGCCCGCGAAGAAGATCGCGCCCATCACGATCGCGGTGAGGATGATCGACGTTCCGAGATCCCCGCCGAGGAGGACCAGTCCAATGGCCGCCCCACCGATCGGCACGAGCGGCACAACCAGTTCGCGCCAGTTGTCCATCACCTCGCGCTTCTTGAACAGGATGTAACCGAGCCAGATCACCAGAGCGAGCTTCACGAACTCAGACGGCTGTCCGCTGAACGCGCCGATAGCGATCCAATTTCGGTTACCACCGCGCTCGGATCCGAGCGGCGTGGCGACGGTCAAGAACTGCAACCCAAGCGCTATCAGCAGGAAGATTCCCGACCAGCGCTTCCAAAAGCTCGCGCGCATCCGAGCCGCAATGAGCATCAGCGGCACTCCGATCGCCGCAAAGACCACCTGGCGCACAAAGCCGTTGAAGAAATCGCCGCTCGCTTTGAATGACTCGACGGCCGAGGACGACAACACCATGATCAGGCCAAAGACCACGAGGAAGAGGGTCGTGCCAAGCAGCAGGAAGTAGTTGCCGGTCTCGGCAGCGAAGAGCCGCTTGACCGCGACGACAGCTGCGGGACCGTGGGAATCGGTCGCTGCGACCGGAGGGATGGGGCGCGCCGCCGGTTTAGTCTTCGACCGTGGGTGCGGAGGGCTGGATGTCATCCGTGAACCCCCTGTCTTTGTCTCGTGCTGCGTCTGTTTCTCTTGCCGCGACTGTTTCTCGTACTGCGTCTGCGAACCGGTTGCCCCGGTCGGCGTAATCGGTGAACTGGTCCATTGAAGCCGCCGCCGGTGCGAGCAGAACAGTGTCGCCGGGTCGGGCGGCCGCGGCCGACAGACTCACGACCATCGGCATTACCTCCTTAGTGTCAGCGGTGGCGACCTCGAACACCGGCAGCTTCGGCGCGTGTCGCGCGAACGCATCCCGCAGAGCCGTGCGGTCGGTGCCGATGACGATGGCGGCGCGCAGGCGCGCAACGTTGGCCGAGACTAGTCCGGCGATGTCGACCCCCTTGAGCAGCCCGCCGACGACCCACACCACGGAATCGAAGGATTCCAAAGCGGCCTGGGCCGCGTGCGGGTTGGTGGCCTTCGAGTCATTCACCCAACGGATGCCGTCGCGCTCGAGAATCGTTTCGGTGCGGTGATGGTCCATTCGGAAGGCCTGCAGAGCGGAGCGGATGTCGCCGGGCGCCACCCCGAACGATCGGGCGAGAGCGGATGCCGCAAGCACATTCGCAATCATGTGCGGCGACCCGAGCCCAACGGCCTCGAGTTCAGGCACCGTAGTGAGCTCGGTGGCCGCACGCCAACCGTCGGCGAGGAATGCTCGATCAACCACGATCTCGTTGACAAGGCCAACGTCGCTCGGACCGGGAAGTCCGCGTCCAAATCCGATGGCGCGGCATCCTTCCACCACTTCGGCTTCTTCGACCAGTTCTCGGGTGGAGTCGTCTTCGAGGTTGTACACGCACGCCACCCTGGTGCGCTCGTAGACGCTACCCTTTGCCGCGCGGTAGGCCTCGGCGGACCCGTGCCAATCGAGGTGATCGGCGGCCAGGTTAAGACAGACACTCGAGAACGGCGACATCGACTGGAGGTAATGCAGCTGGAAGCTCGAAAGCTCCACGACCAGCACGTCGAAACCGGTCGGGTCGCGCACCGCATCGAGCACAGGAATGCCCACGTTGCCGCAGGCGATCGCTCGCCTGCCTCCCGCAATGAGCATTGCGGTGGTCAGCTGGGTCGTGGTCGTCTTGCCGTTGGTGCCGGTGATTGCGATCCACTCGGCCACGGTGCCCGATCGATCACGCAGGCGCCACGCCAGCTCGACATCCCCCCAGACGGGAATGCCCCCCGCCGTTGCCCAGGCGACGAGCGGATGCGTGGGGGCAAATCCTGGCGACACCACCACGAGCTCCGGGGCGAAGTTGGCGAGCTCGGACTCCAGATCGGTGAGCGCCAGGCGCACCCCGATCACCCCCAGCAGGTCGGCGGTCTCGTTATCGGCGCGATTGGCGAGTACGACGAGCTCTGCGCCGAGCTCCGCGAGCGTGTCCGCAACCGAGAATCCGGTCAGACCGAGGCCGAGCACGGCAACCCGCAGCCCCGCCCAGTGCGCGTTCCATCCCGTGAGGGCCGCAACGTCATCCGCAGTTCGTGTCATCAGCGAACCCGCGAGAGCCATTCGAGATAGAACGTGCCGACGCCGGCCGCCACGAAGAGGCCGGAGATGATCCAGAAGCGCACGACGATCGTGACCTCTGCCCAGCCCTTCATCTCGAAGTGGTGATGAAGCGGACTCGCGCGCCAGATGCGTTTGCCTCGGGTGGCTTTGAAGTAAATGCGCTGCACGATTACCTGGCCGGTGATGATGAGGAACAGGCCGCCGATCAGAATGAGGAGCAGTTCGGTGCGGGAGAGAATGGCAAGGGCAGCGAGGGCCCCGCCGAGTCCGAACGACCCGGTGTCGCCCATATGGACCTGGGCTGGCGAGGTGTTCCACCACAAAAAGCCGATGAGCGAGCCGACGATCGCCGCCGCGACCACCGCGATATCGAGCGGACGGGAGACGGTGTAGCACTTGAACAGGTTGGCATCTTGAATTTTCGTGCTGAAACAGGACTGGTTGGACTGCCAAAACCCGATGATGACATAGGAGCCGATCGCGAAAATAGACGCACCGGCCGCCAGGCCATCCAGTCCATCGGCAAGATTAACCGCGTTGGTAGTCGCAGTGGTGATGAGCACGATCCAGACAACGAAGATGGTAATGCCGGCGGTCACCCCGAAGACGGTAACGAAGTCGAAGTTGAGGTCGCGCACAAACGAGATGGCTGTCGATGCGGGCGCGCGTTTATTGGCGTCGCGATAGGTCAAGGCGATGATTCCGAAGATAATCGCGATTATCACGGTTCCGAGGATCTTGTAGCCGCCAGCGAGACCGATGCTGTTTTGCCGCTTCACCTTGAGGAAGTCATCGATAAAGCCGATGAAACCGAGTCCTGCCATCATGGCGAGCGTGAGGAGGCCAACGCCCGAGACGGAGTCCCCGCCCACGAGATGACCGACGAGGTAGCCCACGATGGACGCTGTAATGAAAACGATGCCGCCCATGGACGGCGTTCCCCGCTTCATCACGTGGGCCGTCGGAGTATCGGCGCGAATGAACTGGCCGAGCTTGAGGCGACGGAAGGTTCTCGCGAACAGCGGGGTCAACAGAAGAGTAAAGACCATGCCGACACCACCGGCGGTGAGAAGTGCGATCACCTACGACACCTCGCCAATCCGGTCACCGAGAAAGCGGAGATTGGCGGACTTCGACGATTTCACGAGCACGACATCGCCCGCGCGCAGGTCATCGCGAATCCGATCGTAAGCCTCGTCGGCTGTTGCGACGAGCATCGACTCCCCGTCCCACGAGCCTTCCAGCCCGGCAGCATTATGGATGTGCCTGGCACCGTGGCCCACCACGATGAGTTTCTGGATGTTGAGGCGCACGACGAGCCGACCGATGCGATCGTGTTCCTCATTGGAAATCTCTCCAAGCTCCGCCATCTCACCGAGGATCGCGATGGAACGCTGGCCCGGCTCGATGATCTGGGCGAGGGTCTTGAGTGCGGCTGACATCGAGTCGGGGCTCGCGTTGTAGGCGTCATTGATCACGAGAATGCCGTCCGATCGGGTCAGCACCTCCATACGCCAGCGTTCGGCACGCGGCACCGATTCGAGGGCGGTGATGGCCGTGTCGAGGTCGACACCGAGCTCACGGGCGACCGCGAGGGTCGCGAGGGCATTCATCACGTGATGCTCTCCGAGGATCCGCAGCAGCACCGGCCGGTGGAGGTCGCCCTCGATGAGCGTGAACGCGGTGCCGGAGGCGGTGGCGCGCAGGTCATCCGCGCGCACGTCTGCCGAGGCGTCCAATCCGAACCAGACCGTGCGGGCCTTCGTGAGGGAAGCCATCGCGGCGACGCGTTCGTCGTCCCGATTGAGAATCGCGACGGCATCGGCCGGCAGCTGCGCCACGATCTCAGACTTTGCCCGCTGGGTCTGCTCAATGCCGCCGAACTCGCCCGCATGAGCAAGACCGACCTTGAGCACGACCGAGATGTCGGGGATGGCGATCCCGACGGTTCGGGCAATGTCACCGATCCCGGACGCTCCCATCTCCACCACGAGGAAGCGCGTGTCGAGGTCGATAGAGAGCATCGAGAGCGGCGCCCCGACCTGGTTGTTGAAGGAGCCGGGAGGGGCGATGGTGGTGCCGGCGGTCTCGAGCACCGCGCGCAGCATGTTCTTGGTGGTGGTCTTGCCGTTCGATCCGGTGATACCGATGACCTTGAGCGCTCCCTTGGCACGAACAGTTGCGACGACAAATCGAGCGAGATCGGCGAGGGCAGTAAGGGTGTCCTCGACCACGACCTGAGACACCGCGAGTTCGAGTTGATGGTCGACGAGCAGCACGACGGCACCGTTGTCGATCGCGGCCTGAGCGAACAGGTGGCCATTGGATACCTCGCCGGGCAGGGCGATGAAGATCGATCCGGAGGTGACAAGCCGCGAATCGGTCTGCACCGTGCCGGAGACGTCGTCGAAGTCATGGGAGCCGGATGCGAGGCGAAGGGTGCCGCCGACGGCCGCCGAGATTTCGGCAAGCGTGAGAGAGATCACTTATTCCCAACCCGCCTCTCGCAGCGCCTCACGGGCCTCAGCGCGAGCGGAATATGGCGTGCGCTCACCGCGAATGTCGCGGTAGTCCTGATGGCCGGGCCCAGCCCAGAGGATCGAGTCGCCCTCCCGCGCGAGCGCCACCGCCACGCGAATCGCCTTCTCCGGCGGACTGACCTCGTGAAGCTCGGCCTGGTGCTCGGCAAGATTCGCGCCCTCGATCAGCGTCGCACGAATCGCTTCCGGGTCTTCGAAGCGCGGGTGGTGATCGGTGATCACCAGGATATCGGAGCCCTCCGAGGCGACCCGCCCCATCTCGTGGCGCTTGGTCGCGTCGCGGTCCCCGTCGGCGCCGAACACCATGATCACGCGGCCCGTGGTGAATTTGCTCACCGCGTCGAGGGTATTGAGGAAGGCATCCGGGCTGTGTCCGAAGTCGACGAAGACGCTCGGCCCGCGATCGCCGGATACTCTCTCGGTGCGTCCGGGAAGATAGGCGTCGATGCCGTGCTCGACCGCCTGGCCAATGGCTTCGAGCTCGAAACCGGCCTCGACCAGCATCACGATCGCGAGGGCCGCGTTGGCCGCCATGTGTCGGCCGATGAGGGGCACGTGGGTCGTGATCGAACGACCCTCCGGTCCGGTAAGGGTGAACTCGACACCGGACGCACGCTCGTCGAGGATTTCGACGTTCCACTCCCCCGCGACGCCGGTGGTCGACGAGATCGTCGTCACCGGGATGCGGGAGCGATCGACAACCTTCTGGCCCCAGGCGGTATCCAGCGAAACGACCCCGCGCTTGCCACGCTCCGGGTCGAACAACGCGAGCTTTGCCTCAAAGTACTCGTCCATGTCGGCATAGTCGTCGAGGTGGTCGTGGCTGAGATTGGTGAAGGCCACCACATCGAACAAGAGCCCGTCGACCCGATTCTTGGTGAGAGCCTGGGCGCTCACCTCGACGGCGACCGCTCGCACCTCGCTCTCGCGCATCCGGGCAAGGAGTGCGTGCATCTCGCTCGCCTCCGGAGTGGTGAGTCTCGAGACGACACTCACCTCGCCGATGTGGCGCTCGGCGGTCGACGAAAGTCCGGTAACAAGACCAAGCTGCTTGAGGATCGCCTCGAGGATGTAGGCGGTCGAGGTCTTTCCATTGGTGCCGGTGATGCCCAGCATGAGTGGTGGATGTTCGTTAGTGCGGTACACCCAGGCCGAGACATACCCAAGCGCCATGCGCGGCGACTCGACGATGACAGTGGGAAGGCCGCTGTCGGCGGCGAGTTCGGCCCCGGCCTCGTCGGTGAGCACGGCGACGGCACCGCTCTCCGCAGCTTGCAGCGCGAATTGGGCGCCATGGCTGTTCACGCCCTGAATCCCCACATAGAGGTCACCAGCCTCCACCTCGGTGGAGCGCAGTGTGACACCGGTAATTTCCACACCGTCCAGCGGGCCGACCGAGTGGAGCCCAAACTCTGAAACGAGTCCGGCTAGAGGCCTCGCGAGCGGATGCTCCGGTCGAAGAACCGGGGGGATCCGTGCAGTCACAGCGTCTACTTTCTTACCAGGTCGTCGCCGGATAGGTGGATGGCGTTGTCGAAGGGGGTACCCGGTACCTCGTGAGCACCTGGGACATGATCTTCTTGAAAGTCGGCGCCGCAGCTGCCGAACTCCTTATGGTAGCTGGCTTCGTGTAGGTGACGACCACGACGTATTGCGGGTCCTCAGCGGGAGCAATCCCTGCAAACGAAACCACGCGGTCGCCCGTGTAACCCTGCGGACCTGCCATCTCCGCCGTGCCACTCTTACCCGCCACTCGATAGCCGGGTATTTTCACGGCCTTCGAAAGTTCTCCTCCCTGGACAACACTCTCGAGCATGTTGGTCACCGTCTTCGCACTGCTCTCTGAGACCACTCGGACACCTGTTGTGGACGGCAGGTCGCTCACCTTTCCGTCAGGCTTGGTGCAACTTTCTACGAGAGTCGTTGGCAGCCTCATGCCGCCGTTGCCAATGGTGGCGAATATCTGCGCGACCTGGAGAGCGGTTGCTGAGACTCCCTGGCCATAGAGCACGTTGTAGTGGGTCTGGGAGTCCCAGGGAAGCTTCTGGATGCTGCCGGACGACTCACCGAGGAACTTGACAGCGGTGGTCTCACCGAGTCCGAATTTCTTCATATAGTCAAGCCGGGTCTTTTCGGGAACCTGTGAACCGAGCTTGGAGATTCCCACATTCGACGAGTTCTGAAGCACGCCGGTGAGAGTCAGATGTTCCTCGGGATGCGGTGCCGCATCGTTGATGATTCCCCCCTCGGGAGTCACCCAGTGCGACGGTACGACAGCCTGCATGGTGGGCGAGCCGATACCGGTATCGATGAGCATCGAGGCCGACATGGCTTTGAAGACCGATCCAGGCTCATAGGCCGCGGTGAACGCAAGCGAACCGACATTCGCTATTGGGGTTCCGTTGATATTGTTCGGATCGAGGCTCGGCCATTCGGCGACAGCCATGAGGTGGAAGTCCTTGATCCTCAGCACGACGGCGCTGGCGGACTGGGCGCCGATCGCAGTGGCCTGCTCGTAGAGTGCCTGTTGGGCGAACCAACTGAGGTCGGAATCGACCGTGAGCTTCAGCGTTCCACCCGGATTGGACGCCTTGGTGGCAACGCTGCTGCCCGGGATCTGCACGCCGTCGGCGCCCCGCTCATAGGTCACGCTGCCGTTGGTGGCCGCGAGGCATTTGTCAGCCCCGAGCTCGAGCCCGCCCCCCGGGCCGTCGGTGTTCATGTATCCAACAAGATTTCCCGCAACCGAGCCAACCGGGTAGGTGCGCATGGGATGGAGCTGGAAGATGACTCCGGGTATTTTGAGCTTCTCGATCGCACGCCTGGTCGGCAGATCCACTGCCTTGGCCAGCAGAGCGTAATTCGACCTCGGATTCTTGGTGAGGGCCTGGAACACCACCGACTGATCCTGCTTGGTGGCAGTCGCGATCTCGTTCGCAATCTCCGTCGGGGTGACCGTTGTCTTCGTTCCATCCGTCGCCTTTCGGAGAAAGCCCGTCTGCATATTGACGGGAGCGACAGTGACGTCGTAACGATTGACCGTGCCCGCGAGCACGACACCGTTGCTGTCCACTATGTCCCCACGAGCCGCGTAGGTCGTGGTCGTAATCGCCCGTTTGCTGAGAGAGTCCGCGTTGAGTTGGTCGGCGCGCACGAGCTGGATATCGACGAGGCGAACGGCGAAGATGCCGACCACCACGAAGACGATGACGATCGCAAGGGCGAGTCTGCGGCGGCTACTGCGCTGGTTGGTCACTGGCGCCTCCTCCTGTGCTCGTAGTACGTCTCTTCGTGTTGCGATGAAGACGTCGGCTAGTGGGTGATCGGCGACGGCAGGACCGTCGTGGCCGGGGTCTCCGCGGTGGACGCTACAGAACCGGCGGGGTTTGGTGTGCCAGGCGCGCCAGGTGAACCCGCGCCGAGTGCGGAGATATCGGGGGTGATGAGCGCATTCGGAGCGAATTTCACGACATCCGCTGACACGGTGGTGTCGGTAGCGGCCGGTGTCGGAGCGCGCGTGACACCGCCGGCGAGACTCAGAAAGCCCTGGCTCCCGGTGTTCACCACCATTCCGAGCGCGGAGGCTCGAAGCCCGAGGTTTTGCGGCGACTGAAGCACATGGAGAGATTCGCCGAGGGCCTGTTGGTCGCGCGCGAGTTCCCGCTGCGTCTGCTGAAGCCCCGAGATCTGGTACGCACCATCCGATAACCAGATACTGAGGAGCAGCTGGGCCATCAGGATGATGAAGAGTCCAGCGACAGCAACAAGTGCGTACACCACGCGAGGGCGCGCACGCTTTTGGCTGCGGGTCGAAACGATCTCGATATGACGGGGATGGCCGTCGATCTCTGTCGGTACGAAGGCCGGCAGATCAATGGCGAGAGCGTTGCTCATGCGGCCTTCCGAATGCGTTCGGCGGCACGCAACCGCACGGGTGTTGACCGCGGGTTCGCGGCCTTCTCATCGTCACTGGCGAGTTCGGCGCCGCGGACGAGAAGTCTTAGTTCTGCGCGATGTTCCGGCAGCTCGATCGGGAGACCGGCCGGAGCGGTCGATGACGACGCCTTGGCCAGAGCCCGCTTCACGATGCGGTCTTCGAGCGACTGATAGGCAAGCACGACGATGCGGCCGTCGACGGCGAGAGAGCGGATCGCGGCTGGGATGGCGCGCTCTAGCACCGAGAGCTCCTGGTTGACTTCGATGCGGAGTGCCTGGAATACCCGCTTGGCCGGATGCCCATTGCGTTGGATGGCCACCGGAGTCACCGCGGTGATGATTTCGACGAGCTCAGCAGAACGCGTCAGCGGCTTCGCCTCCCGGCTCTCAACAATCTTCTTCGCGTAGCGCTGAGCGAGCCGTTCTTCGCCGAACTCCCAGAAGATACGACGCAGCTCGGACTCGCTGTAGTCGGCGAGTATTCGCTCGGCCGTGAGGGGGGACGTCGCGTCCATGCGCATGTCAAGGGGCGCATCCTTCGAATAGGAGAACCCGCGCTCCACCCGATCGAGCTGCAAGGAAGAAACGCCGAGGTCGAAGAGGATGCCTGAGACCTGGGCAATCCCAAGTGAGTCGAGGGACTCCTCGACCTGGTCGTAAACGGTGTGCACGAGATGCACTCGGTCGCCGAAGGGCGCAAGACGCTCGCCCGCGATGGCGAGAGCGTCGGTGTCACGATCGAGACCGACGAGCACGAGCTCGGGGAAGCGCTGCAGGAGGGCCTCGGCGTGGCCGGCCATGCCGAGCGTCGCATCCACCAGCACGGCGCCCGGGTGGGAGACCGCGGGGGTGAGCAGCTCGACGGTTCGTTCGAGCATCACGGGGGTATGGATCTGATTGTCGACCATGATGACCGGTGGTCCAGTTCCTTGTTCCTGATCCCCATCCGTCCGACCTGTCACCGGGGAAGTGATGTCAGGGCGAGTCGACGGCTGGGAGTCAGGAACAAGGGCACTAGAAGAGCCCGGGGATCACCTCCTCCGTGGTGTCGGCGAAGGCACTTTCCTGCTCCGCGTAATAGGTCTCCCACGCGGTGGTATCCCAGATCTCTGCGCGGTTACCGGCGCCGATCACGGTGAGGTCCCGTCCGAGACCGGCATAGGCGCGCAAGGCAGCGGGAATGGTAACCCGGTGTTGGGTGTCGGGCACCTCAGCATTCGCGCCGGAGAGAAAGAGGCGCAGATAGTCGCGAGCCTGCTTGCTCGTCACGGGAGCCTGGCGGATGCGGTCATGCATCTCTTCGAACTCACGCGTGGAAAACACGTAGAGGCAGCGCTCCTGGCCGCGAGTGATCACGATGCCGGATTCGAGCTCTGACCAAAACTTGGCCGGAAGGATGACGCGGCCCTTGTCGTCGAGCTTGGGGGTGTGGGTGCCAAGAAACATCGGCAACTCCCCCTCATTCTCCGGCCTGGATTCAAGTAGTCTCCACTTTACTCCACTCTCCACCACAAAACAACGAATAGCAGGCCAAAGTTCCCCGAAATGGGGTGATTTTTCCCTCTACGACGGGCGAGCGACCAGTGGAGGACAAAATGCGCTCAGCACATGAATCGTCACGGAAAACGGCACAAAAAAAGGCCGATCCTGCGATCGGCCATTAATTGCAGGTGGAAGCTACTGCTCTCGCCCGTCTTGCCGCTTGTCCCAGCGCTCATTCATGCGATCCATGAAGGTTGCCTTTGAACGCGATTCGGTGGGCCGTGGCGCTTCCTCGACGAAATGCTTGGGCCCCGATGTCGCGACGAGAACGCCTACGAACATGACAATAAAGCCGGCAACCCCGAGGATCGCCAACTTCAGCATGACGCCGGTGACGATCACCGCAATCCCGGCGAGACCAATGAGTGCCCCGATAACGATCGAGCGGTAAGTGGGTCGTCCCCGGCCCGATCCAACAGTCGCGACGAAATCTGCATCATTGTGGTAGAGGCTGCGCTCCATTTCGTCCAGGAGACGCTGTTCATGTTCCGACAGCGGCATGATGACTCCCTTCAGGACAGAGACACGGTAGTGGTATGTCTCAATTGTAGACTCCCCTACCTAGCTAGGCTATAACCGTGCCTGAGAGTAAGCGGTTAGTTGACCTTGTCCAGAGCGACATCGATGTTTTCCTGGATGAGCGGGAACCCTTGCTTGCATCCATCGGATCGGATCTCGCCCCGTTCATCGACTTCTCCCGCGTCCTCCTGCGGGGCGGCAAGCGCTTTCGTGCACTCTTCTGCTACTGGGGCTGGCAGTCCGTGAACGGACACGCGACGAGCTTCGATGTGATGCCTGACCGCAGCGCCCCCAGCGATCTCGACGCAATCGTACTGACAGCCAGTGCCCTCGAGTTCTTCCACGCAGCAGCACTCGTGCACGACGACATCATGGACAACTCCGACACCAGGCGCGGTATGCCGAGTGCACACAAGCGATTCGAGGCTCTGCACGACAACGGCCGCTGGACCGGGAGCGCCCGCGGATTCGGCCAGTCCGCCGCCCTGCTGCTCGGCGACCTCTTGCTGAGCTGGAGCGACGAGCTCTTCGACTCTGGCCTGCAAACACTCACCGCGCCTGCCGCCCGCGTTGCCGCGCGCCGCGACTTCAACCTCATGCGCACAGAAGTGACCGTCGGCCAGTACCTCGACATCCTCGACGAGCGCAGCTGGCGAAACTATCCCGAACCAGAATTACTCACGCGCGCCCACCGTGTAATCGTGTACAAGTCGGCCAAATACAGCATCGAAGCGCCTCTCGCGATCGGCGCGGCGCTTGCGGGCGGATCGGTCGAGCAACTCGCCGCGCTGCGCGAATTCGGCCTCCCGCTGGGGATCGCTTACCAGTTGCGGGATGACCTGCTTGGCGTTTTCGGCGACCCCGAGACGACTGGTAAACCCTCGGGAGACGATCTGCGCGAGGGCAAACGCACTGTGCTCATCGCCCTTGCCCGCACCAAGCTTCCCTCCAATTCCATCAGCCTTCTTGATGAATTGCTCGGAGATCCGGAACTTTCACCCCAGCAGGTTGCGATGCTCCAGACATCCATCCGCGAGAGCGGCGCGGTGGAGCATGTCGAACGCATCATCGACCACAACGTCACGCTCGCGATTACCGCTATCAAGGATGCCCCGCTCAGCCCCGCGTCGAAGGATCAACTGATTCGACTTGCAGACACGGTGATCAAGCGGTCCGCTTGAGTAGGGAAGTCCCTAGAAGCCGAGAGCCTGGGCGACTCGACGCACCTCGGCCTTGCGTCCGGCGCGAAGAGCGTCAATCGGAGCAATGCCGAGACTCTCTTCCTGGGTGAGCAGCCAGTGCATCGCCTCATCGTCGCTGTAGCCACTGTCATGCAGCACCAAAAAGGTTCCGCGCAACTCCGGAAGCGGTTCGGCATCGCGGATAAAGGACTCCGGTACCTTCCAGACGCCGTCGACCTTCGAGGCAAGCAGGCTGTGGTCCTCGATGAGCCGGCGCACTTTGCCCACGCCGATTCCCAGAATGTCGACGAGTTCTGGGAGGGTAAGCCAGCGGGTATCCGAAGCAGTAGTCACAACTCCAATGCTGCCAGAAGCCCGGCCTCGTGCAAACTTCAGTCTTTTGTTTCGAATGCGTTAACTCAAACATCATTCGTCCCACTAATTGACACTGTTATAGATCTGTGTCAGCGTTCTCTGGTGGCGTGACGCCCGTTCTTGGGTGCAGCACATATCTCGGGGGCGAGAGATAGACGAGGAACTATGACGAACACATTCGAACCGCGCGAGAACCGCGCGTCCCGACGCCAGGGCAGCCAGGTCGGCCAGCGCAAACTCGTCCGAGGTCTCTTCAACACCATCCCGATCGTGCTCGTCGGCACCATGGCGATGACTCTGAATGTGACCGGTCCTGTGCACTCCAGCGACCTTCGGCGCGAAAAGCCGCGCTCTACGCCGTCAGAGCTCGGCAAGAGTATCCGTGACGCGTTCACCGCCGCCGCCCGAGCCGCGAGCAACCCCGTGGCCGCCCCCGTTTCGAACGCCATGACCACCGTGGCCGCCGCGCCCGCCACTTACCGGGTTGTGGCCGGCGACACGGTCTCGAGCATCGCCGGGCGCTACGGCCTTGCCACCGCCTCCGTTCTCGCTCTCAACGGCCTCAGCTGGAAATCCATAATTTTCGCCGGGCAGACCCTGAAGCTGAGCACGAGCGGCGCAGTTGCCGCGGTCGCGCTCGTCGCCCCAACCCCCACGAGCCGCTACACGATTCAGAAGGGTGACTCGATCGGCGGTATCGCCGCGCGTTTCGGGCTCGCCACACAAACCCTTCTGAGCGCCAACGGACTGGCTTGGACGAGCATCATCTACCCCGGCCAGACCATCGCCATTCCGGGATCGACGAATCTGGCTTCCATCGCCCCCGCCAGCCGGGTGCGCATCATCGAGGCTCCCTCTGCCGCAACTCCCTCTGCTGCAATTCCCTCTGCCGCAACTCAGAGGGGCACCCCGGTGACCTACACGATTGCGAGCGGCGACACCATTGCACAGATCGCTGCGAAATTCGGTGTGACCGCCCAGGCCATCCTGATTGCCAACAACCTCACCTGGTCGAGCATCATCTACGGCGGCCGCACTCTCGCCATCCCGTCCGCTGTCGCTCTTGTTCCCACCTCGCCGAATGCCATTGTGCCTCTCACCAGAGAGATGGCCGTCAATGCGCGCACCGTTGTCTCCATCGGCCGCTCGCTCGGAGTACCGGAATACGGCTTGGTCGTGGCCCTCGCCGCAGCGGCTCAAGAGTCGGGCCTTCGCAACCTGACCTACGGTGACCACGACTCGATCGGCCTCTTCCAGCAGCGTCCGAGTACCGGCTGGGGCACCCCGACACAGATCCTGGAGCCCACCTACGCGGCCCGACTGTTCTTCGGCGGGCCGAAGAATCCCAATGCCGCGAACACCCGCGGGCTTCTCGACATCCCGGGCTGGCAGGCCAAGTCAGTGACGGATGCGGCCCAGTCGGTGCAGTTGTCCGGCTTCCCCACCGCGTATGCGAAATGGGAGACCTCGGCACGATCCTGGCTCGCGGCAATCAAGTAGTCCGCTGCAGATAACGATTGCGTTCACAAGCGCATTCCAAGCGGTCACCTCACGGTGTTTTAGCCGCAAGATTTGCCGGGCCATCCCTAGACTCGAAAGGTGACCTCCACCAGCAGTGATCCCCTGATCGGACGTCTCATCGACGGCCGCTACCAGGTGCGCTCACGCATTGCGCGCGGCGGCATGGCCACGGTATATCTCGCTACCGACCTACGACTCGAGCGCCGGGTCGCGATCAAGGTCATGCACGGTCACCTGGCCGACGATTCGCAATACAAGGCACGTTTCATCCAGGAGGCGCGCTCGGCGGCGCGGCTCGCGCATCCCAACGTCGTGAACGTGTATGACCAGGGCCAGGATGGCGAGACCGCCTACCTGGTGATGGAATACCTGCCGGGCATCACGCTGCGCGACCTGCTGATGGAGCACAAGGTGCTCACCACGATGCAGGCGATGGACATCATGGAGGCCATCCTTGCCGGGCTCGCCGCCGCACACAAAAACGGCATCGTGCACCGCGACCTCAAACCGGAGAACGTGCTTCTCGCGGACGATGGGCGGATCAAGATTGGCGACTTCGGGCTCGCTCGCGCGGCATCCGCGAACACGGCCACGGGAAATGCGCTCCTCGGCACGATTGCATACCTCTCCCCCGAGCTGGTGACCCGCGGCGTCGCCGACACGCGAAGCGACATCTACGCCGTCGGCATCATGCTCTACGAGATGTTGGCCGGCGAGCAGCCCTTCAAGGGCGAACAGGCTTTTCAAATCGCTCACCAGCACGCCAACGACACCGTGCCGACGCCGAGCACCAAGAACCCGCGCGTGCCCGCCGAGCTCGACGAGCTCGTGCTGTGGGCCACAGCCCGGGATCCCGAACAGCGTCCGCGCGACGCGAAGGCCATGCTCGACCAGCTTCACGAGACGGAAGCGCTGTTGCGGCTCGATGAGCCGGCCACCGCGGCCACCACCCTCCAGCGCACGATGATCATGCCCTCCGCGATCGCCTCGCCGTCCAGCACCGGCGATACCCAGATCCTCACGCCGAAGGCTCGGCATCGCACCGGTCCGATTCTCACGGAGACCGCGAACGCCCTCGCGATGAAGAGCGACCGGAGGCGACGCAAGGGATTCTGGCTGTTCGCCCTCGTCATCCTCATCGCCGCTCTCGCCGGTGGCACCGGCTGGTACTTCGGCACCGGACCAGGGGCGCAGGTCGCGATCCCCGATCTCGCCGGGCAGACCCCCGCCGCGGCATCGACGGCGCTCACCGGGCTCGGGTTTACTGTGAATCCCGCGTACGGCCAGGCACCGTCTGTGAAGGTCCCCAAGGGGGCGGTGGTGCAGACGACACCGCAGATCGGCACCCGCGCGCCCAAGAACAGCCAGGTCACCCTGTTGCTGTCCACCGGGCCTCAACTGCTCTCGGTGCCGGTGCTGGTCGGGCAGCCCGAGAAGGCTGCGATCCAGAAGATCACCGACGCGCGATTCGCCTACGACTCAAAGAACTCGACCCGCCAGTTCGACGCGAAGGTCGCGAAAGACACCGTGCTCGCCGCGTCCGGCGCCGGTGGCCTCGATCTCGTCAAGGCCACCACCTACGGCGAACAGCAGCCGATTTCACTCGTCGTCTCCGCCGGTGCGATTCCGGATGTCGCCGGGAAAAGTTTCGTCGATGCCACCAGCACCCTCAATAGCGTGCAGCTCACCGCTACACGGGGTCGGCAAGACTTCAGCGACACCGTCCCCACAGGCAACGTGATCGGGGGCGAAGTCGCGGACGGTACGGTCATCCGGCCTGGCGGCTCAATCTCGCTGACGATCTCCAGGGGCAAGGAGCAGATCGCCGTGCCGGATATCGTGGGCATGAGCTGGGATAAGGCCAAGAAGGCGCTGACTGCCGCCGGCTTCACGTTCACCTACGACAACAAGGTCGCTGCCGACACCTTGCCCCCGTTCTTCCAAGTAGCGTCCACGAATCCGGCGTTCGGCCAGAGTGCCGACAAGGGCTCGAACATCAAGGTCACTCTGGTTTTCTCGGGCTAGCCAAGTCCGGATTCGGGATCCATCCGGTGCGGGGAAGGTCTTCGCGGACCACGCGCCCGTTTGTCAGCCATGCTGTCGAACGTTTCGCCGCGCGGCTGGCAAACCTGCGCACGGTGCGGCGATCTGTTCGCGGATCAGGAGTTGTGCGAGACACGCCGCGGTGTGGGCCCGCGACACGCCCTATCCATCCCGCTGCTCCTGATCCGCGAACCCGTTACTCGCGGTAACGAGGCGCTCTCGGCTACCAGGCACGCTCGGCTACCAGACGCTCTCGGCTACCAGACGCTCTCGCAGAAGACGCTTTCGCGAGGTACCGTTTCGCACAGCGGGGTCAGCGCGCGCCGAGCTCCTCAGCCACGAGGAACGCGAGCTCGAGCGACTGCATGTGGTTCAGCCGCGGGTCGCAGAGCGACTCGTACCGGGTCGCGAGGGTTGCCTCGTCGATTTGCTCTGAGCCGCCGAGGCACTCCGTGACATCGTCACCGGTCAGCTCGATGTGGATGCCGCCCGGGTACGTTCCCGCCGCCCGGTGCGCCTCGAAGAAGCCCTTGACCTCGTCGACGACGTCGTCGAACCGCCGCGTCTTGTAGCCGTTGGGAGTGGTGAGCCCATTGCCGTGCATTGGGTCGGTGACCCACAGCGGGTTGGCGTCGACCTGCTTGATCGCTTCAAGAAGCGGCGGAAGAGCGTCCCGAACCTTGCCAGCACCCATGCGGGTAATGAAGGTGAGACGTCCGGGCTCGCGGTTCGGATCGAGCTTGTCGATGAGCCGAAGCATGTCGTCGATCTTGGTCGTCGGGCCGAGCTTGACGCCGATCGGGTTGCGCACGCGAGACATGTAATCCACATGGGCGCCGTCGAGGTCGCGGGTGCGCTCCCCAATCCAGAGGAAGTGTGCCGAGGTGTTGATCGGTGTGCCGTTACGCGAGTCGATTCGCGTCATCGGACGCTCGTAGTCCATGAGCAGGCTCTCGTGACTCGTGTAGAACTCCACGCGCTTGAGTTCGTCGAAATCGGCGCCGGCCGCCTCCATGAACTTGATGGCCTTGTCGATATCGTGGGCCATCTGCTCATAACGCACGTTCGCCGGATTGCGAGCGAAGCCCTGATTCCACCGGTGCACCTGACGCAGGTCGGCGAAACCACCCTGCGTGAAAGCGCGAACGAGATTGATCGTGGATGCCGAGGTGTGGTACCCCTGCACGAGACGGCGGGGATCTGCCTCGCGCGACTCCGGCGTGAAGTCGAAGCCGTTGACGATGTCGCCGCGGTACGCCGGAAGGGTCACGTCTCCGCGGGTCTCGGTGTCGCTCGAGCGCGGCTTGGCGAACTGTCCGGCCATCCGGCCCATCTTGATCACTGGGGTGGAGGCACCGTAGGTGAGCACCACAGCCATTTGCAGCACCGTTTTGACGCGATTGCGGATGGCGTCGGCGGTCGCCCCGGCGAAGGTCTCGGCGCAGTCGCCGCCCTGCAGCAGGAAGGCTTGGCCGCGCGCGGCGGCGGCGAGACGCTCACGCAACACGTCGACCTCACCGGCAAAGATGAGGGGCGGCAGCGAAGCGATCTCCGCCGAGGCTGCCTGCACCAACGAGGAATCCGGCCACCGGGGCTGCTGCTTGATCGGCAGTGTGCGCCAGTGGTCGAGACCGGCGATTACGGACGGATCTGCGAGTACGACCGGGTCATCATTGCTGGCAAACACAGGCGTAGTTCCTCAATGCGCTGGGGGGTGAGATCGGGCTGAGACCGGGCTGAAAGAAGCCGCGTGACCCGACTTGCCAGCCTACCGGCTGAGTGAAGCCTGCTTCTCCTTGACCGATGAGGCATAGACATCCACGTACTCCTGGCCACTGAGGCGATTGAGCTCGTACATGATTTCGTCGGTGATTGAGCGAAGGATGAAGCGGTCGCCCTCCATGCCCTCGAATCGCGAGAAATCGAGCGGCTTTCCGATGACAATTCCGATTCGCCGCACCTTCGGCAGTCGCGATCCGATCGGCATCACCTTCTCGGTATCGATCATCGCCACCGGCACCACGGGAACGCCGCCCTCGAGAATCATGCGGGCGACCCCGGTGCGACCCCGGTAGAGCCGGCCATCGGGGCTCCGGGTGCCCTCCGGATAGATGCCGAGCACTTCACCGCGCGCAAGCACACCGAGACCGGTCTGCAGGGAAGCCTCGGACGCCTTGCCCCCGGAACGGTCGATCGGAATCATCCCGGTGGCGGTGAGGAAGTTCTTGATCATCCACGATTTGGTGCCGCGCCCCGTGTAGTAGTCGCTCTTGGCAAGAAAGCTGATGCGACGGTCCATCACGAGCGGCAAGAACACCGAGTCGATGAACGAGAGGTGATTGGACGCCATAATCACACCGCCCGTTTTCGGGATGTTCTCGTGTCCGGTGACCCAGGGACGGAAGGCGGTCTTGAGCAGAGGACCCGCGACCAGGTTCTTCATGAACCAGTAGAACATTTGTGACCTGCGCCTTCAGAGATTGCCTTACTCTAACGGCTTCGCGCCTGACTACCGGCTTTCGGAGTGAAGTCTCGCCAGGTCTGCCGCTCCCACGACGCCCGCATCGTTCACCAGTTCGGCGATTACGAACGCAGGTTCGGGGTGGAATCCGCGTGCAGGAAGGTGAGAGAGGTAGGCCTCCCGGATCGGGTCGAGGAGAAGGTCGCCTGCCACCGCGACGCCGCCGCCGAAGACGAACACCTGCGGATCGAGTACCGCGCTGAGCGAGGCGCAGGCTTGGCCGAGCCAGGTACCGAGTTCACGGAGCGCCTGCAGAGCACCAGCGTCGCCCGCAACGATGAGGTCCGCGACATCCGGCCCGGTGAGGGCGCCCCTGTGTTCGCGCGCAGCGGCGAGCCCGAGGCCGATGCCGCCGACATCCGCAATCGCATTGGCCATGCGCAGCAGGGCACGACCGGAGCCATACTGCTCGATGCATCCCCGGGCGCCGCAGCCGCAGGGCAGGCCGTTGGGCACGACGCGCATATGGCCAAGCTCGGCTCCCGCGCCGAACCCGCCGCGGAACAGGCGGTCCTGGGTGACGATGGCCCCGCCCACCCCGGTGCCGATGGTGAGCATGGTCATGTCGCTGTAAAGGCGACCGGAGCCGAAGCGGAACTCAGCCCAGCCAGCCGCGTTGGCATCGTTGTCGATTGTGATATCGAGGTCGAGTCGGTCGGTGAGGCGCTCCCGAAGTGGCTCGTGCCGCCAGCTGATGTTCGGCGTGTAGTACACCGTCGACTGGGCCGCATCGATGAATCCCGGGGCGGCGACGCCAGCGGCCCGTACCTCATGGCCGACCTGCAGGCGCTCGATCATGGCGACGACTGCGTCGACGATCTGCTCAGACCCGGTGGTCGGAGTTGGCACCCTATCTTCCACGATGATCTCCCCCAGCTCGGAGACGAGTGCGCCCGCGATCTTGGTGCCGCCGATATCGATTCCGATTGCATGCACGCGGGATGACCTTTGTTCCGAGGGAGGGTGAGGGGGAAGAGCAAATTGTGGCAGAGGTACAAGCGGTGCGGCGATTCCCGGGGCCACCACCTAGAGTTTAGACAACGGGGGCGCCTCCTGCTATTTGCCTCCCCACCCCGATTGGGCACGGAATGGCTCCGACCTGGAGCCCGTGTCGGCCCCGAAGGAGTAGCCATGCAGCAATATGACATACCCGCTCTCGTCGCAGCCGATCCCGATGCGAACGCGACGGATCTGCTGGTCGACCGGGTGAAGTCCACCCCGAATCTCGCGCTCTTCGCGCTTCCCACCGCGTCCGGAGGCTGGACCGATGTTTCGGCCTCCGAGTTCCTCGCCCAGGTGGTCGCTCTCGCGAAGGGCCTCGTCGCCGCCGGCATCCAGCCGGGCGACAAAATCGGGCTCATGTGCAAGACGCGTTACGAGTGGACACTCATCGACTTCGCCACGTGGTTCGCTGGCGCGGTGCTCGTGCCCGTGTATGAGACATCCTCCCCCAGCCAGGTGCAGTGGAATCTGACCGATTCCGGCGCGATCGCGATGATCACGGAGACACCAGACCACTTTGCCCGCTTCGACGAGGTTTACGCGGACCTTCCCCTCATTCGTAATGCCTGGAAGATCAACCTCGGAGACCTCGACAAGCTGGCGGCAAGCGGTGCGGAGGTAACGGACGACGAGATTGAACGACGCCGCGTGATTGCCAAGGGATCAGACCTCGCTACCCTGATTTACACAGCAGGCACCACGGGACGCCCAAAGGGCTGCATCCTCACCCACTCCAATTTTGTGGAGCTCTCGCGCAATGCGGCCGAGGCGATCCCTGAAGTGGTGAACACGCAGTCGAAGACGCTGCTGTTCATCACGACGGCCCACATCTTCGCCCGGTTCATTGCCGTGCTGAGCATTCACGGTGGGGTGCAGGTTGGCCACCAGGCCGACACGAAGCAACTGCTCCCGGCAATGGCGTCCTTCAAACCGACATTCCTACTCGCAGTGCCTCGCGTGTTCGAAAAGGTCTACAACTCCTCGGAGCAGAAGGCGGAGAGCGGTGGCAAGGGCAAGATCTTCCGCCGTGCCGCTGCCGTCGCCATCGAGCATTCGAAAGCGCTCGATGCCGGAGTCGTGCCGCTCGCTCTCAAGCTCCAGTTCGCTCTTTTCGACCGCCTCGTGCTGTCCAAGATCCGGGAAGCGATGGGCGGCAACGTCACCTTTGCGGTGTCTGGATCGGCTCCCCTCGGCCTTCGGCTCGGCCACTTCTACCGCAGTCTCGGAATCACGATTCTCGAGGGCTATGGGCTCACCGAGACCACTGCGCCGATTTCGGTGAACCGCGCGTCAAAATTCAAGATCGGCAAGGTGGGGCCGCCGCTTCCGGGCGTCTCCGTGCGCATCATGGAGGACGGCGAGATCCAGGCCAGGGGAATCAACATTTTTGACGGCTACTGGAAGAACCCCGAGGAGACCGCAAAGGTCTTCGACGGTGAGTGGTTCAAGACCGGCGACATTGGCGAGTTCGACGAAGACGGCTACCTCTCGATCACCGGACGCAAAAAGGAGATCATCGTTACCGCCGGTGGCAAGAATGTCTCGCCAGCCCAGCTCGAAGATCCCATCCGTGCGAACCCGATCGTCGATCAGGTGATCGTGGTGGGTGAACAGAAGCCGTTCATCGGGGCTCTGATCACCCTCGACCCCGAGATGCTGCCCGTGTGGCTCAACAACAACAACGAAGACGCCACAATGTCGATCGAGGAGGCGGCGCGGCATCCGAAAGTCATCGCAGAGATTCAGCGAGCGGTGGACGCTGCGAACGCGACTGTCTCCCGGGCGGAGTCGATCCGCAAGTTCGTAATCCTCACGCGGGAGCTCACCGAGGCGAGTGGACACCTCACCCCCAAGCTGAGTATCAAGCGCAACGTGATCCTCGCCGACTGTGCCGCTGACATCGAAGGCATGTATCAGAGCGCACCCACGACGGAGGGTGTGTCACTTTAGCGCCAGGCCGCTGACGCCCGTGTGACGGCCGAGCCCCTACACCAACCGAAGAGGCTAGAACCAGTCGCTATTGCGGATGGCCTGCATCGCCTCTCGTCGGAGGCCATTCTCGAGGCCGTCGATATAGAGTTTTCCATCGAGATGATCCGTCTCGTGTTGAAGCGCCTGCGCCAATACTCCTTCACCACTCAGCTCGATCGCAGTGCCCTCGAGATCGATTCCGGTCACCCGGGCAAAGGGAAAGCGCAGCCGCTCGAAATAGAAGCCAGGCACGGACAGACACCCTTCATCCACGAGTTCCGGCTCACCCGACAGCTCCACCACGACCGGGTTGATGATGTACCCGATCTGCCCGTCGACGTTGTAACTGAACGCCCGCTGATTTACCCCTATCTGAGGTGCGGCCACTCCGGCACGACCGGGTATCTTCACCGTGTCGATCAGATCGTCAATGAGGCCAGTCACGTCATCCGCCGGGCCGATCGGATCCGAGACGGTCTTCAGCACCGGATCGCCGAAGATTCGGATCTGTCGCTCGGTCATGCTCGTTCGCTCGCTTTCGAGTTGGGTTGATGAAGTCGACAGCCGCCAGGCCGGTGAGGCGCTCGACCGCTGTCGGTCAGGCGCCCTGACGAATGGGCAGGCCGTCCGCGACGAGTGCGGCCAGTTCGCGGGCTGATGCCTTGGTGAGGGGCTTGAGATCGCGGTAGTTGATCACGGAACCGGCGGCCAGCTGCGGGTCATAGGGAATGCGCACGATCTCGCGCACTCGAGACTTGAAGTGTGCCTCGATTTCCTCGAGCTTCACGAGATTAGTGCCCTGGGTCGCCGTGTTGAGGGCCACCACCGCATTCTTCACAAGATCCTGGTAGCCGTTTGCCTCGAGCCAGGTGAGCGTTTCGGATGCGAGTCGCGCCTCGTCGACGCTGCCTCCGGAGACGATCACCACGGAATCGGCCCGTTGCAGTGTCGCCCGCATCACGGAGTGCACGATTCCCGTTCCGCAGTCGGTGAGCACGATCGAGTAGAACCGGGCGGCGAGGTCTGCAACCACGTTGTAGTCGTTCTCGTCGAAGGCTTCGGAGAGCAGCGGGTCGGTATCCGAGGCGAGGATGTCGAGCCGCGTCTCATCACGCGACACCATCGTGGTGAAGTCGTTGAAGCTGTTAATGGTCGGGGCGAGTGTCACGACGTCCCGAACGGTCGAGCGTGTCTGCTTGTTGACACGCTCGGACAGCGTGCCGCGGTCCGGATTGGCGTCGATCGCGATGATGCGGTCTTCGCGGATGTCGCTCAGCGCCATCCCGAGCAGCGCGGTGATGGTGGTTTTGCCCACTCCCCCCTTGCGCGTGAGCACCGGGATGAAGCGGGCTCCCCCCTCGAACTTCTTGTCAACGCGGGCCTCCACGGCCTTGCGGGCCAGCACTCTTGGCGAGTCGCCGCGGTTCACGGTGTGCAGCGTTGCGGCGTAAAGAAAGGCGTTGAGCCCACCCTCCGGCTTCGCGCGCTTCGTCTTGCGCACATTGATGAGCCGCTCCGCAGTGAGCATGCTCGCAGCCTCGGGCGTCGCGGGGAGGTCGCCGCGCGAGCGCTCGCGTCGGCTGAGATCACGGCGGTTCAGGGCACGTTCGTCGTTCGTCGGCAGCTCTGGAACAACTACGAGCTCGGGCTTCGCCTCTGGAGCGGGCGCCGGAGCTACAACGGCAATGGATAGAGTCGTCGGCTGGACGACCTCGATTGAGCCGGGATTCACGGGGACCTCCACGATCGACACCGCGAGCTCGTCGTCGGGCGTGGCATGCACGGTCGTCGGAAGACTCACCGCGATGGAGAGGCTCTGCGGCAGGCTCGTGGCGAGATCATCCGCGGCGCCGTCGGTGAAGTTGTAGCCAGCTGTGTTCTCGGAAAGAGGGTCATGACCCTCCGATTCCTTGCTTCTGATCGGCATACCCCCAACCCTTCTTTGTGCTGATGATGGTGCAATAAGACCCCTTCACTTTACCGCGAGGGGGAAATGGCACCGGGCGAAGTCGACTGTACCCGCGATCAGGCCGGTTCGATCACGACCAGCAGGTCGCCGGCATCCACTTGCTGGGTTTGCGGGATAGCGACGCGCTTGACGATGCCCGCGACGGATGTCGTGATGGCCGCTTCCATTTTCATGGCCTCAATGGATGCCACATTCTGGCCGATCGCGACTGAATCACCGTCGGCGACCTGCAGGGTCACGACGCCGGAGAACGGTGCGGCGATGTGGCCGGCCACCGAAGCATCCGCCTTTTCCGCGGTTTTGGTATCGACGGTGATGCCGCGATCCCGCGCAAACACGGGACGCATCTGACCGTTGATCACCGTCATGACCGTGCGCATGCCCATGTCGTCGGCGTCGCCTATCGCCTCGAGCCCGATATAGAGGCTCACACCCTTCTCGATATCGATGATGTGTTCCTGGCCCTGGCGCAGGCCGTACAGGTAGTCGACGGTGTCGATCACGGAGAGGTCGCCATACTGCTCCCGCACCGCTTCGAATGCCTTCGTCGGAGCGGCGAAGAGCAGTCGATTGAGGGTGTCTCTCCGGGATTCTGCGTCGCCGGCAAGCCCCGCACGATCGGCGTCCGTAATCTCCTCGATGCCGATCTTCACGGTGCGACCGGCGAGCACCTTGGTGCGGAAAGGTTCGGGCCATCCCCCCGGAAGGTCACCGAGTTCTCCGGCCATGAAGCCAATGACCGAATCGGGGATGTCGTACCTGTCGGGGTTCGCCTCGAAGTCGGCCGGATCGGCGTTCGCCGCCGCGAGCGACAGGGCGAGGTCACCGACGACCTTCGATGACGGGGTCACCTTTGGCGGGCGACCGAGGATCTTATTGGCGGCGGCGTAGAGATCTTCGATCTTCTCGAACTGGTCGGCGAGCCCAAGGGCGATCGCCTGCTGGCGCAGGTTCGACAGCTGACCGCCGGGGATCTCGTGGTGATAGACGCGGCCAGTCGGTCCAGGCAGCCCGGATTCGAATGGCTTGTAGGCGTGACGCACGGCCTCCCAGTACGGCTCCAGATCGGAGACCGCCTGCAGCGAGATTCCGGTGTCCCGCTCGGTGTGAGCGAGCGCGGCGACGAGAGCGGATGCCGAGGGCTGGCTAGTCGTGCCGGCCATCGGCGCACTCGCGACGTCCACCGCATCTGCTCCGGCACGGCTGGCCGCAAGAAGGGTGGCGAGCTGGCCGCCGGCCGTGTCGTGGGTGTGCACGTGCACTGGCAGGTCGAAACGGTCCCGAAGGGCGGTCACAAGCTTCTCGGCAGCGCTCGCGCGCAGCAGTCCGGCCATGTCCTTGATGGCGATGATGTGGGCGCCAGCATCCACAATCTGCTCCGCGAGCCTCAGGTAGTAGTCAAGGGTGTAAAGGTCTTCCGCCGGGTCGAGCAGGTCGCCGGTGTAGCAGAGGGCAACCTCGGCGACGGCAGAGCCGGTCTCGAGCACCGAGTCGATCGCCGGACGCATCTGGGAGACGTCGTTGAGAGCGTCGAAGATGCGGAAGATGTCCACGCCGGTGGAGGCCGCCTCCCGCACGAAGGCGTCCGTCACCTCGGTGGGGTACGGCGTATAGCCCACCGTGTTTCGACCGCGCAGAAGCATCTGGATGGCGATATTCGGAAGCGTCTCGCGCAGGGCGGCGAGGCGGTCCCAGGGATTCTCTCCCAGAAAGCGAAGGGCGACGTCGTAGGTCGCACCGCCCCACGCCTCCACCGAGAGCAGTTGCGGGGTCATACGGGCGACGTAGGGAGCCACGGCCACGAGATCCTTGGTGCGCACCCGCGTCGCGAGCAGCGACTGGTGGGCGTCACGGAACGTGGTCTCGGTCACCGCGAGGGCGGTCTGGGCGCGCAAGGCGGCGGCGAACCCGACCGGGCCGAGTTCGAGGAGACGCTGCCGGGAACCGACCGGAGCGGGCTGGCTGAGATCGATGTCCGGCAGCTTCAGGGCAGGGTTGAGGACGCCTGCACCATCGCCGTGCGGGCGATTGACCGTGACATCCGCGAGCCAATTGAGGATCTTGGTGCCGCGGTCCTTCGACTGGTAGGTGTCGAAGAGATTCGGGCGTTCCTCGATAAAGGCGGTGCTGAGGTCGCCGGCCTGAAACGACGGATCGTCGAGCACTGCCTGAAGAAAGGGAATGTTGGTGGAGACGCCTCGGATGCGGAACTCGGCGAGTCCGCGCTTCGCCCGCGCCACCGCTGCCGGGAAGTCACGCCCGCGGCAGGTCATCTTCACGAGCATGGAGTCGAAGTGCGGGCTGATTTGGGTGCCGGGGTCGATCGTGCCGCCATCGAGACGGATGCCACCACCACCCGGCGAACGGTAGGTGGTGATCTTGCCGGTGTCGGGGCGGAAGCCCGCTGCAGGGTCCTCGGTCGTGATGCGGCACTGCAGTGCGGCGCCGCGCAGGTGGATGTCTTCCTGGTGGAGACCGAGCTCGCCGAGCGACTGCCCGTAGGCGATGCGCATCTGGGACTGCACCAGGTCGATGTCGGTGACCTCCTCGGTCACGGTGTGCTCCACCTGGATGCGCGGGTTCATCTCGATGAACACGTGCTGGCCCTTGCGCTCCCCCGCGGTGTCGAGCAGGAATTCGACGGTGCCGGCGTTGACATAGCCGATCGACTTCGCGAAGGCGATCGCATGACGGTACATCGCCTGGCGGGTTTCCTCGTCGAGGTTCGGGGCCGGCGCGATCTCGATCACCTTCTGGTGGCGACGCTGCACCGAGCAGTCGCGTTCGAACAGGTGAACGGTCTCCCCCGTGGCATCCGCGAGAATCTGCACCTCGATGTGGCGCGGACGCACCACTGCCTGCTCAAGGAACATGGTCGAGTCGCCGAAGGCGCTATCCGCCTCGCGCATGGCCTCGAGCAGAGCGGCGCGCAAGTCTTCTTTCTTCTCGACCCGTCTCATCCCCCGTCCGCCGCCGCCGGCGACGGCCTTGGCAAAAATGGGGAAGCCGATGCTATCGGCACCGGCCAGCAGTTCGTCGAGATCTTTGGACGCGGGAGTAGAGGCAAGCACGGGAACGCCTGCGGCAATCGCATGCTCCTTGGCCGTGACCTTATTGCCCGCCATTTCGAGCACATGCTGGCCAGGGCCGATGAAGGTGATGCCAGCGGCCGCGGCCGCTTCAGCCAGCTCGGGGTTCTCCGACAGGAATCCATAGCCAGGGTAGATTGCGTCGGCGCCACATTCGAGGGCGACTCGGATGATCTCCGAGACATCAAGGTATGCGCGCACCGGATGCCCGGGCTCACCGATCTGGTAGGCCTCGTCGGCCTTGAGGCGGTGCATGGAGTTGCGGTCCTCATACGGGAAGACAGCGACCGTCTGGGCGCCAAGCTCATAAGCCGCACGAAAAGCACGGATTGCGATTTCGCCACGATTGGCCACGAGGATCTTGGTGAACATCTGGTCCTTTCCGAACTTCGGCCAGCTTAGGGCCGAGGGATGCTGTCGATAGTCCGTCAAGGCTCTGTGTGGGAGGCCAAGATTTAGGTTCTTTAAGACTAGTGAAGGTATCGTGGTCACTCGTGCATGTACTCAGCGTCAGCTCTCTCAAGGGTGGAGTCGGAAAGACAACTGTGACGCTCGGGCTGGCCTCAGCGGCCTTCTCGAAGGGCTTACGAACCCTCGTTGTCGACCTCGACCCTCAGTCCGACGTGTCCACTGGCATGGACATCAACGTCGCCGGTCATCTCAATGTGGCAGACGTGCTCGCGTCGCCCAAGGAAAAGATTGTGCGTGCAGCGATTGCGCCGAGCGGGTGGACCAAGGGTCGACCCGGCAAAATCGACGTGATGATCGGGAGCCCGGCAGCGATCAACTTCGATGGGCCTCACCCGACCATCAAGGAGATCTGGAAGCTCGAGGAGGCCCTCTCCAACGTCGAGGACGACTACGACCTCGTGCTGATCGATTGTGCCCCCTCGTTGAACGCACTCACCCGAACCGCGTGGGCCGCCTCTGATCGCGTGACCGTTGTGACCGAACCCGGGCTCTTCTCCGTTGCCGCCGCCGACCGTGCGCTCCGAGCCATCGAGGAGATCCGTCGTGGACTCTCCCCCCGGCTGCAGCCGCTCGGCATTATCGTGAATCGTGCGCGCGTACAGTCGCTCGAACACCAGTTCCGCATCAAGGAGCTTCGCGACATGTTCGGCCCACTCGTTCTCAGCCCGCAGCTGCCAGAGCGCACCTCGCTGCAGCAGGCTCAGGGAGCCGCGAAGCCGCTGCACGTCTGGCCGGGCGAAAGCGCCCAGGAGATGGCGCACAACTTCGATCTCCTGCTCGATCGCGTGTTGCGCACCGCGAAGATCGGCGAGTACGCGGTCACTGCGTAGTTCGAGCCCGAGGTCTCTAGCAGTTCGAGGCCGAGCCCCGGGGCTTCTGTAGTTCGAGCCCGAGTCCCGAGGTTTCACTGGCGCCGGAGCATCCGCCGACGCAGTCCGCTCTCGCACAGCCCCTCCGCCAGCCCTCCCGCCAGCCCTCCGCCAGCCCTCCCACCCGTGCGAAATGCAGGACGCTCTGTGACGGATGTTGCAGATGAGCCTCACCCGTAACGCGCGTCACACCCGTTCCTGCATTTCGCACGGGGTCGCCTGCGATTGGACGAACTCGAGGCACGAGTCAGGGGCCCGGCAAGACGACAGTTTGAAACCCGGGCAAATACGGATGGCGCGGGGGCGCAGACCGGCGACCGGCGCGGGGGGTGCAGACCGGCGACCGGCGACTGGCGCCTGGCGCGGGTGGCTAGGAGGCGCGGGGGGTGCAGACCGGCGACCGGCGACTGGCGCCTGGCGCGGGTGGCTAGGAGACGCGGGTGGCTAGGAGACGCGGGTGGCTAGGAGACGCGGGTGGCTAGGAGACGCGGGTGGCGCGACGAGCGGCGAGCTCGTCCGCGATATCCGGACGCTCGGAGTCGAGCTCCACGAGGCTGTTCTCCACTTCGCGAAGCACCTTGCCAACGGCGATGCCGAAGACACCCTGCCCGCGGCTGACCAGATCGATGACCTCGTCGTTGGAGGTACAGAGGTAGACACTCGCGCCATCGCTCATGAGAGTGGTCTGGGCCAGATCATTCACTCCGGATTCGCGAAGTTGGTTGACCGCGGTGCGAATCTGTTGCAGGGAAATTCCGGTGTCGAGAAGTCGCTTGACGAGTTTGAGCACGAGGATGTCGCGAAAGCCATAGAGACGCTGGGAGCCGGACCCAGCGGCGCCTCGCACGGTCGGCTCGACGAGCTCAGTGCGGGCCCAGTAGTCCAGCTGGCGGTAGCTGATACCCGCGGCGCGCGCGGCCACTGCCCCGCGATAGCCTGCGGCGTTATCGAGGTCGGGGAGGCCGTCGGTGAAGAGCAATCCGAGGTCGTAGCGAGAATCCTCGTTACGGGTACTGAGCTCACTCATTTGACTGCCTTCCACCTGTTGTCGACCACCCTCAACTCTCAAGGAGTGGTTGATACTTCTGTCTCGACCCACGTTACCGAGAGGACCACCCGGTTGTCTCGCTTTAGCGATCCGAGGTGTCGGCGTGTCGATGAAATTACATTCTCGACGTCGAAGATCGGGAGGATTTCAGCTTAGGGGTCAAGGCGCGACAGTGCCGAGCGAATCAGGCTCGATCGCACGATCTCGAGTTGTCCGGCGATCTCGCGCGCGAGTTCGCCCGCCTTGGCCCGGCTCGACGCGTCTTTTCGTCGCGCGACCGGGATCAGGGCGCTTTCAATGAGTCCCAGTTCGCGCTCGGCGGCGGCGCGAAAACCTCGGAGGTGTCGCGGCTCGATGCCGGAGCGTTGAAGTTCGACGAGCGAGGTGAGCACGGCGAGTGCCTCTTCACCGTGAAGGTCGGCGGGCGCCACGAGCGACGAGGAGACTGCATCGTTCAGCAATTGTGGTGTGGCTCCGGCCTCACGAATGAGTTCTTCGCGCGACATCCGCCTCTCAACCGAGAGAATTGACGGCGAGGCGAAGGTAGAACCGCCGGGCAATGCGGGCGGTCGACCCGCATCCAGTTCGTCGAGGTAGCCGCGGATGACCTTGAGGGGCAGGTAATGGTCGCGCTGCATCGTCAGCACGAAGCGAAGGCGGTCGAGGTCGCTTGGCGAGAACTTGCGGTAGCCGGATTCAGTGCGGGCCGGTGAAATGAGCTGGCGCTCCTCGAGAAAACGCAGCTTCGACGGAGTGAGGTCCGGGAATTCGACAGTAAGGCGGGCAAGCACCTGTCCGATGCTGAGCAGCGGGGGCGCTACATTCACACGGGCTTGGGCAGAGGCGCGGGGCACTACTTGCTCGCCTGGTGAACGAGATCCAGTCTGGAGGCGTAGAAGGTGAGGCGAAACTTGCCCACCTGCACCTCCGCCCCGTTGCGAAGCAGGGCGGTATCGATGCGCACTCCATCGAAGTAAGTACCGTTGAGAGACCCGAGATCCTTGATCTCGAAAGCGGTGCCGTGGCGGAGGAACTCGGTGTGGCGCCTCGAGACGGTTACATCGTCGAGAAGAATGTCGGCATTCGGATGACGTCCTGCGCTGGTGACATCGGTGTCGAGTAGGAATCGGGCACCGGTGTTCGGACCGCGGCGCACCACGAGAAGAGCGGATCCTGACGGCAGCGCGGCGATCGCCGACTTCTCTTCCGGAGAAACTTCGCCCTCGAGGGCAGCGAGTTGAGCCGCAAAATCCGTAGTCAGGTGAAGGGTGGTATCGGTGTCACGCGGGCGGTCTCCCGCCACGTGATCCTGGTTGCCCGGATCGGCCATGAAGCGCCTCCCATATTCGCCGAGATCTCTCGAGCGGCGTGTGTCTCGTCGTCATCGGGTGACGACAGTTGCTAGCGCCCTAGCGTATCCGATTCAACGACCCCGCCGGGGCGCGGGATTCTTGTGACCCGCACCGTTTCACGCAGGTAAATAATGCCTGCCCACCAATACAGAAAGGCTCCCCACAGCGCGAACGCCCATCCGAATGGCACGGTGACCCACGCCGCCGCCGGGAATGCCTGCCCGATCATCAGGATAGGCAGCGCATAGAACAGGCAGAACGTGGCTACTTTTCCGAGATGATGAACGGGAAGCGGCCCGTATCCGAAATTGGCAAGAGTGATGCCGAGAATCGCGAGCATGACATCTCGACCGACGATAACAATCACGAGCCACCACGGGATCACCCCGCGCACGGCGAGCCCGATCAGGGCGGTGAAGATGAAGAGTCGATCCGCCGCCGGATCTAACAACTGGCCGAGGCGCGTGACCTGATTGAGTTTGCGGGCGATGATCCCGTCGAGGAAGTCCGTGATGCTGGAGATCACCAGCACGAGAAGGGCGAAGCCGTCTTCGCCTCGCACGATGAGCACGAGAAAAACCGGCACGAGAAGGAGGCGGACAAAGCTCAGGATGTTGGGAATCGTGAAAATCCGAGAACTCACCTGGTAGCTCTGCTGGGGTTCCACGAACCAAAGTCTATCCGCGCCCACCGCGGCAGTCCCAACGCCGTAACCCCAAGGCGGCCACAAGCATGCGGCAATGAGCATGCGCCCATATGCAAGCGCCGCATGGCATCGCTGAACGTCGTATTCCTCTGGAAGTGCTCGACCTCCGGCCGAGCGTGGCGTTCCTGGCCTTTCTCATGGCTGAATCGGTCGGATATTCGCTGATTGTCGACGTGGCTCAACATGTATAACGGAGGCTGTAGGTAACGTGTGGTCATGTCGTGCATCCGCTTCAACACAGCTGCCCAGCGCCAGGCCATGCGAGACCATTGCCCGGTGATGCTCACGAGCAAGGAGGTGGCCGGCCTGCATCCCGCTCCCCCGGTGACCGAGAGCAAGATCCGGCGTCTTCGGCTGCTCGCAGCCGATACCAACCCCAAGATCCGAGAGAGTGCAGCAAGCAGCCACCACACCCCGGAAGAAGTGTTCGTGACACTGGCGAAGGACACCGACGAGGGCGTGCGGGCGTGTGTCGCGCGCAATGAGACTGCTCCCCGCGATGTGCTGCGTTCGCTCGCGGATGACCCGTCGGAACGGGTGCGCGGATTCCTCGCCGTCAATCTCTTCGTGCCCACAGACGTCATGCAGCGCCTTGCGGATGACCCGAGCGGGATCGTGCGCGGACTCGTCGGTTGGAAAAGTGCCCTCTTGCACGCGTGAGAAACTGACGGCTTTTCGAAGGTCGTAGAGTCGAGCAATGGAAGCCCCGACGAGTGCGCGCGTCGACAGTTGGATCTGGGCCGTACGTCTGGCGAAGACCAGGTCTGCGGCAACAGCGGCCTGTCGCGCCGGCCATGTGCAGGTGAACGGCGAGAGGGCCAAGGCCGCACAGCCCGTACGTATCGGTGATGAGGTACGGCTGCGCAACACCGACCTGGAACGCACAGTTCGGGTTGCGCGCCTCGTTGTCAAACGCGTGGGTGCGTCCGTAGCCATCGAATGTCTCGTCGATCTCACCCCGCCGCCCCCGCCAAAGGAAGAGGTCGCCGCGGTAATCCAGCGCGACCGCGGAGCGGGCCGCCCTACCAAACGGGAGAGACGCGACCTCGAGAAACTGCGCGGTCGCGGTGCTGAGGAATGACTTCGATTCGCGTGTCTAGGAGCGTGGGTCCGTAACGCCCATTCCACGGTGATCGGGCATAGTGCGGGCCGGCGCTGCTGGAGCGGGCTGGGTTTTGCTCATTGCGGTCAGTTCGCTCTGGCCGGGGCACCCGTCTACTGTGGACCGAGGCCGCAGGGGTCGATTGACAGCGAACGGGGTCGGTGTGAAGAGTCGAATTGTCGCCTCGCTCGGCCTTATCGCCTGCCTTATTCTCATCACTGGATGCGCGGTAACGAGCGCTGCACCTCGCGCGACGCCAACTGCGACGGCCGCCTCACCGGCGATTCCGACCGAGCTCTATGTGGCGCCAGACGCAGCGAACGCCACGTCTCTCGACCGTGACGCACATGCCATCACCACAATCGGAATCGATGGGGTGGTGGTCTCCCCGACCGGCGATAGCGTCTCGAAGCTTCCGGAGAATGCAACCCGGCTGGTTGCGGCGGCCCATGCTCGCGGGCTCACTGCCGAACTTCTGGTCAGCAATTCCGACACCGGAACCAACGCATTCTCACCGAAGATCGCAGCCGCGCTGCTGGGGAACCCCGAGCACCGCAACGCGGTGATCGCCGAGCTCGTCGCTCAGGTTGCCGCCGCCGGCTTCGACGGGGTGCAAATCGGCCTCGAATCACTTTCCCGTAATGACTGTGCAGGCCTTGTGGCGTTCACGACCCAGCTGCACGAGTCGCTTGGCGCTCCGAAATCCGTGTCGATGGCCGTGACGGCCGAGAGCTCCCCGGTCCGTTACCTCGGTGCGGGCTACGACTTCGCGCGGTTGACGCCGCTTCTCTCCCGAGTGGTTCTGATGGCTTACGACCAACACGGTCCCACCTGGTCGAAGCCCGGCCCGGTCGGCGGGCTCCCTTGGGCCACCACCGCACTCACTGCCCTCATTGCCGCGGGCGTTCCCTCTGCGCGTATCGATTTGGGTGTGGCCGGCTACGGCTACTCCTGGCCCGGAAACGGCTCGGACGGCAAGCAGCTGAGCGTTGAGGATTCCCGCACTCTTGCCGGCGACCTCGCCCGCTGGAACCCGACCGCGGCGGAATGGACCGCGACGCTTCCGGATGACACGGTCGTCTGGTGGTCCGACTCCCGCTCTCTGTCCCAGCGCAAAGCCCTCGCCCTCAGCCACAACCTGCACGGTCTCGCGGTGTGGGAACTGTCGCTGACCGACCCGCTGTAAGCAGATTTGGGCAATCCGGCGAAAACCGGCTGGCCAATCGCGACCTCGCCCACTTCGGCGAACGCCTAGCGGACGCAGCCAAAAAGAGTTCACCGCCGAAGAGTTCGCACTGGGGGCCGCACTGCGAAAAACAACACCGGTGCGGATACGCTGGAACCGATCCGAGACGGAGTGGAACGCATGGCTGACGCCGGAGAATTGAGTGAACCCGTTCAAGAGGGAAGCGACGACGCGACCCGCGACCAGAAGATCGCCGGCCTCGCCCGTCAGGTCGCTGCGGATCTCACCCTCCGACCGCAGGAAGACCTGCTCACCCAGTTGCGAGTTCGACTTTTCGACGCGGGTATCACCGTCGATGAGGCTGAACTCATCGCCATCGCCGGCACCATCGCTCTCGGCAATCAGAGCGGGTAGGGCAAATAGCGGGAGCGTCTACTGCCCGAGGAGCCAGCCATCCGGTTCCGCGAGCTTCGTCGCGGCATCCGGTCCCCATGATCCTCGAGGGTATGGAAGAACCGTTGGCGGGTTCTCGAGAATCGGAGCGATCGCTTCCCAGGCGTGACCGAGGCCGTCCGGGCGGGTGTATAACGAGCGATCGCCAAGCACTACGTCGTTGATGAGTTTGACGTAGGGCGGCAGCGGGTCCGCATCGGTCACCTCGGACAACGGAAGCACCGTCGTACCGGTGGCAAGCTCGAACCCCGCGCCGGGTCCCTTCACGACCATACGCAGATAAATCGTGCCGGAGCCCGCGAGCGTCACGGTGAGTACGTTGCCGACAACCGGCGTGTCGTGACTCAACGGTCCGTCAGCCGGCTTGCGAAAGATGATGCTCACCTGCTGGGCGTCTTTGGCGAGTTGCTTTCCCGTGCGCAAGAGGAACGGAACGCCGCGCCAGCGATCGGTGTCGATCCACAGTCGAGCGGCGACGAAGGTGTCGGTGATCGAGTCCGCTGCGACTCCCGGGGTATCGGTGTAGCCCTCAAACTGGCCCAACACCACATCCTCTCGCGTCAGGGGCCGGAACGCGGCGATCACCGACTCCCGGGCGGCCTGCAAATCGTCGGGCTTCATCGAGAGCGGAGGTTCCATCGCAATCTCGGCGGCTACCTGAAACAGGTGGGTCACGATCATGTCGAGAAGCGCCCCGGTCTCGTCGTAGAACTCCGCCCGATCATCGATATCGAGAGTCTCGGGAATGTCGATTTGCACCGCTCGAATGTGCTCACGATCCCAGGCCGTATCGAACAGTCCGTTGCCGAAGCGCAGCGCATGCAGATTCTGCGTTCCTTCTTTGCCGAGGAAGTGGTCAATGCGAAAGACCTGGTGCTCCTCGAGCACTCGGTGCACCGCATCATCCAATTCCCGAAAGTTCGCGGGGGATGTGCCGAAGGGTTTCTCGTAGACGACGCGCGAACCCTCGGCGAGATCGTGT
Source organism: Frigoribacterium sp. (assembly GCA_025363205.1). Classification (GTDB taxonomy): domain Bacteria; phylum Actinomycetota; class Actinomycetes; order Actinomycetales; family Microbacteriaceae; genus Lacisediminihabitans. The sequence continues at coordinate 22,005 of JANYEI010000212.1, read as the reverse complement.
TCCCCGAGTCCCTCCGTGACCGTGATGAAGGCAGTCGGCGGAATCGCAAGATAGTGGATGAACTGCACGTCATCTCCCAGTTCGTCCTTCGCATCAGTGAGCACATCGAGGAGGGATCCCGGATCAGACTTCTGGAAACCCCCGCCGGCGAATCGCAGGTGGGAGCTGAACTCCTCCCAGGGGCCTTCCTCGGGCTTCGAACCGAACTCGGTGAGAACCTCGCTCACGTGCTCGCGAAATTGCTCGTGCGAGACGTCGCCACGGCCGTTCCCCACCAGAAGCCATTTCTTCGGCAGGAGGTCGTGTTGGGCGAGCTCAAAAAATGCGGGGATTACCATCCGCTTCGCGAGATCGCCGGTCGCTCCGAACAACACGAACACTGTGGGGCCTGCTTCTGAACTGTCTTCCATCGGATTCTCCTCGCTCGAGCGCTGGTGGGGTCACGGTGGACTGTGGCCCGGGCCGACCGCAAACGCAAGGGGCTCGACGGCGGGTCACAGCGCACTTTCGGGCACGAAACGTCGTTTCGTGAGCCTCCCGCCGTGCATCCGTGTGTACGCCCCGGTCCGGTTGCACCTGACTGCACGCCTCACATCGCGGATCTTCCGCGACGTCGAACTATTCGGTGCCCCAGCTGCGCAGTCGGTTCGTGGGATCAAGTCTCGAGAGGATGCGCCCCATGATGCGGTCGAGGTCGGCAACATCTGCCGCATCCAGCGCATCGATCACGGAGTCACGCACCGTTGCGACATGACCCGGCGCAGTCTCGACGACTTTTTGCCACCCCACCTCGGTGAGCGAAGCATTGGTCGCGCGACGGTCTTCAGGGCACGGGGTACGCGCGACGAATCCGCGCTTCTCCAGCCGAGCGATCACATGCGACAGGCGCGCGAGACTCGCATTTGTGGCGGAAGAGAGGGCGGTCATGCGCAGGGTGCGCTCCGGCGCTTCCGAGAGCCTGGCAAGGGTGAGGTATTCGAAATGCGTGAGCTCTGCATCGTGCTGCAACTGCGAATCGAGCACCCCGGGAAGCAGCTCAAGCACCGAGATGAATCGAATCCACGAGTGCCGTTGCTCCGGTGTCAGCCAGCGCGGATGATTCATCCCCGCAGTCTAGTCATTGCTTGACGCTACAAGTAAAAAGCGAATTCTCGTGAGAGTGGGCCGACGTGCCACCGCGTGACAGTCCGGCCCACTCTGTCATCGCCTCTGATCAGTGGATCAGCACCTTCAGCGCGTCGTGTTCCGCCGCATGGCCGAAGACGTCGTAGGCCTCAAGCATCTGGTCGAAGGTGAACTCGTGAGTCACGAACTTGTCGGCGGGCAGTTTGTGTTCCGCAACGAGTTTCAGCAACATCCCCAGTGTGTTCGTGTTCACGAGACCCATCGAAATATCTATGTTTTTGATCCACAGTTCATTCAGCGCGAGCTCGACGGGCTTGCCGTGCACTCCGATGTTGGCGACATGACCGCCGGGTCGCACGATGTCCGTTGCCATGGTGAACGTGTCGGGCACGCCGACGGCCTCGATCGCGACATCTACTCCCAGCCCGTCGGTGAGCGCGAGCACCTGTTCTTTCCAGTCCGTGTCGCCCGAGTTCACGGTGTCGGTCGCCCCAAAATCTTTTGCGCGAGCCAGTCGAGCATTATCGAGATCAATCGCGATAATCTTGGACGGGCCGTAGAGCCGCGCGGTCATTACCGAGGAGAGGCCAACCGGCCCTGCACCGATCACTGCGACGACGTCTCCCGGTGTCACTTTGCCGTATTGCACACCGATCTCGAAGCCCGTCGGCAGGATGTCGGAGAGCAGGATGCCCTCGGCATCAGTGACTCCTTCCGGCACCTCGTACACCGAATTCTCGGCGAACGGCACCCGCACGTACTCGGCCTGGGTGCCGTCGATCATGTAGCCGAAAATCCACCCGATGCCCGCGACTCCCTCCGGGTTGAGGCAGTGACTGTACAGGCCTTTGCGACAGTTTGAGCACTGGCCACAGGAACTGACGCAGGCGAGGATCACGCGGTCTCCGACGGCCAGCTGGCTCACGCTGTCACCGATCTCGGTGATCACGCCGATTCCCTCGTGACCGAGAATCCGACCGACGGATACCTCCGGCACGTCGCCTTTGAGGATGTGAAGGTCGGTGCCACAGATCGTGGTCGCCACCATTTTGACGATCACATCGGTCGGAGCGAGGATCACCGGATCCGGAACGTCCTCCCAGCTTTTCTGGCCGGGACCTTTGTAGACGAGGGCTTTCATGGCATGACCTTCCTGTCGTGTATTCCTGAGTCAACGCCGATGGTCCCCCTGTCGGAGGGCCGAAAGTCCCGTCGGTTTGTGGTGAGAATCGGGAGGTTCAGCACATTGTTGCGACGTACACGGTATTGGATGAGACCCCACCCGTGAGCGGGTTATCGAAATCGACGACGTGCGCCTGCACAGCGGCGAATACCCCCGATGCTCGCGCCAGAAACTCATCGTCGGGTGGGTCATCAGACCACAACGCGAAGACGCCGTCCGGCTTCAGGTGCAGCGAGACCGCGTGCATTCCGCCGACGGTATACAGGTCGGCATGACTCGGGTCGAGCTGGTGGCGGGGCGAGTGGTCGACATCCAGCAGGATCGCATCATAAGAAGCGGATGCCGTATCCGGAGCTCGACGCATGAGACCGAAGAAGTCGTCAAGCACCAGCGCTGTTCTCGGGTCTTCCGTAAGCGCCGCGGAGACCGGAAGCAGTCCGCGCAGATGCCAGTCGATCACGGCAGGAAGGGTGTCGATCACGACGAGCGAGCGCACCCGGCGGTCGGCGAGGGCCGCGACCGCCGTGTAGCCGAGGCCGAGGCCGCCGACCAGCACATCGAGATCCGTTGTCTCCACAGCCGCAAGGCCAAGATTCGCGAGCTCCTCCTCCGCCACGGTGAACAGGCTGGACATGAGGAACTCCTCCCCCAGTTTCACCTCGAACACGTCGACGCCCAGGGTGGATTCAACTCTCCTCCGCAGGGTGAGATCCCCCATGCTGGTCGGCTGGAAGTCCAGTTCCTCGAAGCGAGCGCTCATAGATTTTCCTCTCCGACCGGGGTCGACCGACACCGCAGTCGGAGCCTAGCGCCTGTGCCAATGTTCGCCCGGGTATGCCCGGGTGCGCCCAACCGTGGTCGGGCGACGAACCGTTGTGAGACCAGCACGCCCTTACTGTGGTCACATGAGGATCAACGCGTTTTCGGATGTCTGCCTGCGCGTAGTCATGCTGCTGGCGGCTTCACCCGAGGCGGCGCTGATGACGTCCCGGGCAATATCAGAAGCCATCGCGACACCCTACAACCACGTGAGCAAGGCCATCATCCGACTGCGCGAACTCGGGCTCGTGGAGGTTGCTCGTGGGCGTTCGGGCGGGGTGCGGATCAGCGCCGAGGGGCGCAAGGCCACGATCGGCTGGCTCCTGCGCCGACTGGATACTCGCCTCGATCTGGCCGCATGCATCACCCCCAATGGCCCGTGTCCGCTGCTCGACGGGTGCGGGGTGCGGGGTGCATTGCGCCGGGCACGGGAGGCGTTTTACTCCGATTTGGACGCCGTTGTGATCGCCAGTCAGCCGCACAATCAACCAGAGACACGGGTCTTTTACTAGCCTCTGCATTTAACTGGCATATCAAATGCTAGTTTGAAGAGATCACTCGGCACTATAAAGGAGTCAGCATGCTCTCGGCACAATCCCTCCCCCTGATCACCGCAACTCTCCCCCTCGTCGGGGAGCGCATGCCCGTGATCGCACGAAACTTTTACGGTCGCATGTTCGCCGCCCACCCCGAACTCTTCGACGGACTATTCAGCCGCTCGAATCAGAAAAACGGCTCCCAGCAGCAGGCGCTGGCCGGCAGCATCGCCGCCTTCGCAACGCACCTGGTCAACAATCCGGAGACCATTCCCGAAACCATGCTCTCCCGCATCGCGCACAAGCATGTCTCTCTCGACATCCGCCCGGAGCAGTACAACGTGGTCTACCAATACCTGTTCGAGGCGATTGCCGAGGAACTCAGCGACGTGATCACCTCCGAGATTGCCGATGCCTGGACCGAGGTCTATTGGCTGATGGCACACGCGCTGATCAAGCTCGAGAACGGCCTCTATTCCGCTGCGGCAAGCGATCGCCCGTTGGCACCCTGGGTCGTGGTGGGCAAGGAAGCCGCGGGAACCGACGCGGTGACCTTCACGTTGGAGCCGGCAGACGACACTCCCGTCACGCCGTCACTGCCCGGCCAATACGTGAGCGTCACCGTACGGATGCCCGACGGCATCCATCAAGTGCGCCAGTATTCCCTGTCTGCCAGCACCGGCACCGACACCCGCGTGTTCACGACGAGGCTGGATGCGGACGGCGAGGTCTCCCCCGCCCTGCACCGCGACGTGCAGATCGGGGATCAATTGATTCTCTCCAACCCCTGCGGGGACATCACCCTGAGTGCGGGCGACAATCCCCTCGTGCTGGCCTCGGCCGGCATCGGCTGCACGCCGAGCGCATCCATCCTGCGGTCTCTCGCCGACCAGGGGTCCACCCGCGAGGTGCTCGTTCTTCACGCCGAGAGCACCCTCGAGCGCTGGGCATTGCGGGATCAGATGCTTGAGGATGTCGCTCTGCTCGAAGCTGCCGAACTCGAACTCTGGTTGGAAGTGCCGAGGGACGGCGACGAGGCGCACGACGGCTTCATATCTCTGGCCAGCGTGGTGATTCCCAAGAACGCGTCGATGTATTTGTGTGGCCCACTGCCCTTCATGCGCAGCCTCAGGGCGCAGGCGCTCAAATCCGGGGTGCCGGCCGAGCAGATCCACTACGAAGTGTTCGGACCCGACCTCTGGCTTGCCGGCTCGTAGATGCGTGAGTCCTCTTCGATGTGTGGTCGAGGTTCTACAGGGATGCCCGGATCGCCCAAGCGCGAGCGATCAGAGAAATCGAGCCATCGGTGTCGGTCTGGATTCGATCGCGCATACTCTCCTTCAGCGCAGCCTGTTTGTCGGGATCGAGCGACGCCAGGTAGCTCGGCCCGGCACCCTGGCCGCCGGTAAACGGAGCCCACAGGGCGTCAAAATCGGCGAACGGGGTGGCGATTTCCAACGGGACCACCTCGGGATCGTCGAGCCCGGCATTCTCGAACGCGGCCACCAGCGCTCCCGGCCGACAGAGCGGGAACCGTCTGCCCTCGTCCATGCTTCCGCCGGGATCGACCTCATCTGCGGCCTCCCAAAACACGCGAAGCATGTCCATACCCCCGCCGTAGTCCCAGACGTAAGCGCCGACTATTCCCCCTGGCGCTACCCGTTTCATTTCGGCAAGCGCAGCAGGAAGATCAGGAATGAAATTCAGCACGAGTCCCGAAACAATGACGTCGGCCGACCCGTCGAGCAGGGGGAGGTCTTCCGCGGGCGCCTGATGCAGGGTCGCGCGGTCGCCGAGCCGCTGGGTCACCGCCCGAACAAAACCGGCGGAGGGCTCCACCCCGCTTACGGAAGTGGGGTCTTGAGTGTCAAGGATCGCCTCCGAGAGGGCCCCGGTCCCGCACCCGACATCCACCCACCGGAGTCCGCCTGGCACGTCGAGCCAATCCAGAAACTTGACCGCGACGAGGCTGCTCCATCGTCCGATGAACCGCTCGTACGCCTCACCGTGTTCCCAATTGTCCCGGACTGCGCCGCCGCTCATGGCGCCACTGTACTGCGACACAGGCTTCGCCGGGAAATAGTTCGGCGACACACTATCTCCCGTATCGTCGGAGTATGGCATAACCGGCTCATCGGCCGACCCAACAAACGATCCCTCATCGCCAACGACCATGGGGACTTACCCAACTAGTCGCCGACACCTGCATTTCGAGCAGTGCCGGTCGCCCTCGGCATCCAGATGAATGATTCTGTGCGCGTCACGCGTGCTCCGCTCTGCCGCTGTGCTGGATAGCATTACCGGTATGACACTCCCCGCCGCATGGAATCTCTCAGGGCGCACAGCTTTGGTAACCGGGGCGGGAAGCCCAACCGGGATCGGCTTTGCCTCCGCGCGATCGCTTGGTCAACTCGGAGCCACTGTCGCGATCACCGGCACGACCGATCGGATCCATGATCGAGTGCGCGAACTGCGTGAAATCGGAATCGATGCTCACGGATTTATTGCGCGACTCGAGTCGGCGGCGCTCGCGGTGACGCTGGGTGAGGCGCTGGCGGCGGCATCCGTTGTGCCGAACATTCTGGTGAACAACGCCGGCATGATCTCGACCGGCGACACCGAGATGCTTTCCGGTGACGCCCTCATGGATCCGGACGAGTGGGATCGCAGTATCGCCCTGAACCTGTCGAGCGCGTTCTACATGACCCGCCTCGTTCTCCCCCGGATGCGGGCGAATCGCTGGGGTCGAATCGTCACGGTGGCGAGCGTGACCGGACCGGTCATGGCATCACGCGGCGACATTTCCTACGCTGCGGCAAAAGCTGGTCTCGTCGGCCTCACCAGGGCCCTCGCGGTGGACGAAGCGGATGCCGCGATCACGGCCAATGCGGTTGCCCCCGGCTGGATTGCGACCGGTTCCCAGTTGCCCGCCGAGGCGCTCGAAGGTGCGCACGTTCCCGCCGGCCGGAGCGGAACGGCCGACGAGGTCGCCTCGGCGATCGCCTGGCTGGCGACCCCGGGTGCGTCTTACGTGACCGGTCAGGTAATCGTCGTCGACGGCGGTAACAGCGTCGACGAGCAGCGACTGGCTACTGCCTAACTCGGGCTATAAGTCCGCTCGCACGGGAGAAACATCGTGCGCGAATATTCCGGTCGGATCGATGTTGGCACGAAGCACGGCCGCCCGGGCGAAGGCTGCGTCATCGAGTGTTCGTTGCGGTGCCGCCGTGTTTTCCGCGAATGTGGGGAGGGTGAAGCCCGTGTTCCAGGGGCTCATGACGCCGCGCAGCGCCGCCAGGTCGGCGACGATATTCTCCCGTGATTCTGGCGTGGCAAGCAGACCGACTCCGAAGTAGGCAAAGCTGCCGCATATCCGGTCGAATGCGCCTCCCGCAATTGCGGGCTCAGCAAGCCGACCTCCGAGCTGGCGCAGCTCGAACATGAGGAGGGAGGATTGGGCGCCAGCGGCGTCGAGGATGCACCCCAACGCCAGGTCATCGAGGTAATCCAGCACGAGATGATCCGAGACGGACGGCACCGGGAAGGGGGGATCCATGTGGGTATGAGGCAGCGCGGCGGGCGGCGCAACGGCCCACGAGTCGAAGATCGGCTCAATCGCCCCGCGCAGTGGCCCCAAAAAATCGTCGAGGATCTGTTGAGCCGCATCGAGGTCTCCGGAGGTCGAAACGCTGATGGCCCCATCGATCATGAGAATCTGGCCACTGGTCAGTACCTCCGGGAGCATGCCAGGCATGGGAGGCAGATTCAGCATCCGAAGACTCGTGGTCGCTTCGGGTGGCGCCGTCTCGGTCCACTTCTTCCAGAGAGTCGCGATCACTGCAGCGTCGCTGGCTTTCCAGGCGATTTGCCCGGTGATGACGTGCGCCATCGGAAAAAGCTGGATTTCCACACCCACTACGACGCCGTACCCGCCGCCGCCGCCGCGAAGTGCCCAAAAGAGTTCCGGCACACTGTCTTCACCGACCTCAATAGTTTCGCCGGTGGCAATCACGATGGTGATTGAGCGAAGCGAGTTTGCCGCGATCCCGTGGAGTCGACCGTAAAAGCTGAGGCCACCGCGAAGTAGATATCCAATTGCACCGATCGTGCCGCTGGAGCCATGCAGAGCGATCAGTCCGTGGGCAGCGGCGGCATCAACGACGCTTGACCAACAGGTACCCGCAAAAATTCGTGCGGTCGAAGCGACCGGATCGATGATGACCGGTTCGTCAAGCTGGGTCGAGATGAGGAGATCCCCGTGCATCGGACTGGCTGACATCGCAGCATGTCCCGTGGCTTGCGCGCGAACACCCATCCCCAAATTACGGGCAGTAAGGACGGCGTTGGTAACGTCGGCTGCGCAGGTCGCGACCACGGCATGAGCGGGCTCAAGGTGGGCGTCAAGGTTGTAGCACGCAACGGCCTGCTCATAGGCTTTGTCACCGGGCGACGCGAGGGCTACCACAGTAGGTGTCTGGCTTGGCATGTGCTTCCTCGCATTTGGGAAAGTGGCGGTGACGCCTGATCGGGTGATTAGATTGCCGCCACTATAGGGGTCTCGTGGCTCTGGATGTGGGATTAGCTCAAACTTTTTTTGTCTTGACTCGCCAATCGGCAAGATAAGCCGCACCGGCCTCCCCCAGCTGATCGCCCGGGGACGATGGTGACCTTCAAGGGGTCCAAGGGTGAAGCGGCTGAAGGGAGAAACTAAGCTCGCCTGAACAGGCAGAGAAATCGAGCAAACCACTGTGGCTAACGGCGAGATCCAGATCGACAACGGCATTTTTCGGGTGACAAAGTGGTCGATCGACACCCGGGGGCGAGATCCCCATGCACGTACATCTATACGACTATGTGGTGGTCCCCCTGGTGGACGACACAATGTTCGTAACAAATGCCGACGGCTCCGAACAACAAGCGGCGTTGCGGATCGGCTAGAGCTACACTCGCCCCGCGGGTATCGAGCATTCCGTGGCGAATCGGGGTACGGCCTCGATAGCTGCTGATCTCAGCGCTGCTGAAACACTCTCCGTGCCACAACGAGACTGACGAGAGAGAGTGCCGCGATAGCCGCGAGATAAAACCCCGGGACCAGAAGCGAACCGGTTGTCTTGATCAGGAAGGTCAGGATGAAGGGCGCAAACCCTCCGAACACGGTCACACCGACGTTGTAGCCCAACGACAGCCCAGTCGTGCGGATCTGCACGGGAAACATTGCAGACATGATCGCGGGCAGCGGTGCGAAATACAGCGTGGCAAGAATGCCCAGAACCAACTCAATAATGACGATCGTCACCAGGACCGGCGACTGGCGCAGCAGAGTGAACATCGGAATTGCGAGCAGAACCGTTCCGATTGCCGCCCAGATCATCAGCCTGGCCGGCCCGACACGGTCAGCGAGCATGCCGACGAAGGGCGCCCCGACGCTCATCACAATGCCGAAGACCAGAGTAGAGACGAACGCTGCCGCCGCCGGCATCCCGAGGTTCACGATGGCGTAGGTCGGCATGAACAGGGCGATGTAGACGCCGACGGAGCCGAGGGCGACCACCCCGACTATTGACAGGAGTCGGCCACCGTTGTCGATCAGCGTCTCCCGAAGAGGTGAGGGGGAGGGCGTCATGGCAAGAAATTCCGGGGTGTCTTCCATCTTCGAGCGGATGTACCAACCGACCGGCCCGATCAGCAGCGCGAAAATGAAAGGCACGCGCCATCCCCAGCTATCGAGTGCCTGTTGGCTCAGGTAGTTGTTGAGAACGAAACCGAATATTCCGGCGAGCAGTATGGCGCCACCCTGGGTTGCCACCTGCCAACTCGCGTAAAATGCTCTTCGATTCGGGGCGTGTTCGATCAGGAATGCTGTTGCCGTGCCGAATTCTCCGCCCGCGGCAAAGCCCTGAATGAGTCGGGCCAACAGGAGGATGACCGCCGCCGCCACGCCGATCATCTGTGCCGTCGGAACGAACGCGATAAACAGTGTGCCGACAAACATCAGCGAGATCGACACCAGCATGCCGGCCTTGCGGCCTGCTCGGTCGGCGTAGCGGCCGATCAAAATACCGCCGAGGGGCCGCATGATGAACGAAATCCCAAACGAGCCAAATGCTAGTAACAGGGATGCCGTCGGGTCGTTCGTGGGAAAGAACAGCTTGGCGATGGTGACCGCGAATGCGCCGTAGACAATGACGTCGAACCACTCCAAACCATTGCCGATCGACGCCGCCACCACTGCCCTGCGTGCCTGGCTGCGCTGAGCCTCAAGCGTGACATCCGCAGTCGGCACCTCGGGCGTGGCTTGTGTCGGTCGATCAGTCATTGGTTTTCCCTGTTTTCCTCATGGTGCAAGACCGCATCATCCGGCCGAAAGATGCTGGATGAGCTTGCGCATGAAATCCTCGCAAGCGTTCACCTGGCTGAGTTCGATGTATTCGTCGGCGGTGTGACCCTGATCCATGCTGCCCGGTCCGCACACCACGGTGTCGATTCCGGCCAACTGGAAGAGTCCGCCCTCGGTGCCGTATCCGACCGTGCTTTCGTGGGAGGTGGCGTGGGAGGTTTCGCGTTCCTCTGCCTCTGCTCCATCACCGATGGGCGTGACGCCGGTGAGCTGGCGGACCAGCCGGAGGGCCTCGCCGGTGCCGGGGCGAAGAGCCGGTACGGCCCCGAGAGGAATGATGCGAATGTCGGCTCCACGATTTTCCCGCTGCATCTCCGTGCGTAATTCCCCCAGAAGATAACTCGCGATTCGATCGGTCATCTCCGCTGGTTCGACCCCCGGAATGGTGCGGAACTCGAATTCGAATTCGCACAGATCGGCCACCGTATTGACGGCAACACCGCCGCTCACCACTCCGACGTTTGCGGTGGTGAACGGCACTTCGAAGGTCGGATCGAACGGACCGATGGCCCGATGCTCATCGGCGATAGAGCGGATGAACGAGATTGCCTTAGCCGCATACTCGATGGCGTTTACGCCACCGGGGGTGTTCGACGAGTGGGAGGCGACCCCCGTCACGACCACCCGAAAAAGGTGGCTGCTCTTGTGCGCCGTTACCACCCGCATACTCGTCGGCTCGCCCACGACACAGAGTGCCGGATGAATGCCCTGCGCCTCGAGCTGTTGGAGGAGAACACCGGCTCCGTGACATCCGACCTCTTCGTCGTAGGTGAAGGCCAGATGCAACGGTTTACGAAGTGGAGCGGAGAGAAATTCAGGAAGCATCGCGAGGATGACACCACTGAAGGCCTTCATGTCACAGGCCCCGCGCCCGTAAAGCTTCCCGTCGCGAATGTGAGCGCTGAACGGATCGCTGCTCCAAACCTGCCCATCGACCGGAACGACATCGGTGTGCCCGGCGAGCATGACGCCCCCGGCCGTCGTGCCGTCGACAGCCGGGATGGTGACAAACAGGTTCGCTTTGGTGCCTTCGGCATTCGAAACGAGAAGCGGGCTGAGTGTGTGCGAGGCCATTTCCGCGCGAATTGTTTCGATGAGTGCGAGGTTCGATCGACGGCTTGTGGTTTCGAACGAAACCAGTTTTTGGATCCAGTCGAGGGTGGTCGGTGAGATCGTGCCGGAAATATCCACGACCTTCATCCTCGCACGGCTTTTCACCACCTCGATATTTCCCCCATCGCCCTTTCCCTCAACCGGGTGACATCTTCTCTCGCCCCACGAATCAGCGTCACTCCGTTACTTCTCACTGAGTTTCAGCCTTCTGTATTCAGGGATTCAGGGATTCAGGGATTCAGGTTAAGTGAGTCGCAGCCGGTGGGCCGGAATCCAAATGTGCAGTTGCCGTCGACCGGTTGACCAAGGCGTCGACCTCCGCTGTGAAGGGCAGACTCGGTGAGGCGCCGCGGCGAGTGACCGCAAGAGCTCCGGCTGCCGTGGCGCGGATGATGGATGCTTCCAGACAATCGCCGGCGGCCAGAGCGGCACCAAGGTATCCCGCGCAAGCATCGCCCGCCGCAGAGGTCACCGGAAACGGGTGGTCGATCGCCTGCGTAGTGCCTCAAAAGTTGTCAACGAGAATGCGGTGGTAGTTCGTGGTCATCGCATCGCGGTCGACAAGAACCACGGGTATGCCGGTTTGGGAGGGCTCAGTACGGAGCGGTCTTCTTCCATGATTGGGCCGATGATGAGCCCGTCGATGCGCTGGATGAGCGCCTTCACGAGACCCTCTTCCTGCTCGGCGCTCTCATCGCTGTTGGCCAGGATCACCTGGTGGCCCCAGCTGCGGGCTTCGGCCTCGATACCGCGAACAAGGTGGGCGAAGAAGGGATTCATGATGTCGGGAACAACAACGCCGATCGAGCAGTACCGGTCCGTCTTCAGGGAGCGGGCAACAGTGCTCGGCGAGTAGTCAAAATCGGTGATCGCTGCGCGGATAGCGTCAGCAGCCCGCACGTTCTGACCGGCGAGATACCGGGAGACGCTGGCAGTTGAGACGCCCGCCGCGTCGCCACGTCGTGAATGGTCGCCATTGAAGTCCTCGACTGTTATCGATTACCGAAATGCGATCATCGATAACCAGAGGTTGTCAAACCTCGGGTACACGGTCAATCCTTCGTTTCGGCGATGGACAACACAGGTGTCACGGCCACCGTGAGAACATCCACAACACCGGTAGCGGCAGCCAGTCGTTTCGCCCGCTGCTGCACCTCTGCCTCGCGGCCAGTGAGCGACCTTCCAGCCTCTGCCACCGTCCACGCAAAACCTGTACCGGGCGGGGATCATCGTGAAAACGCACCAGTCCTCGTCCGACATTCGCACGGTCGTCGTCATGCGCCTGAAATTAAGCGGCTGTGGTGATGCGTCACCAGACCAGATTGGTTCCATTAGTGACGGGCGGGGCATAAAACCGAACGTCAGTCGTCTAGCGTGTCCGGATACCGTGACCCGTCGACGAAGTTTCCAAACAGCGGCCGTTCGCCCTCGGTGACGGAGTCGACGAGCAGGTCCCCACCAACGAATGCGCCGCGCCACGAGGCGCCACGGCCACCGAACACCTCCTCCCGGTCCCCACGCGAGCGGGCGCGGTTGATGCCGAATTTGAAGGAATGCACTTCTTCCCGCACGCGCGCGGCGAACGCACGATCATCCGTTGCGACAGAGGAGACCAGACTGCCATTCGAGACATTCATCGCGGCAATAAATTCTGCCTCGGTGTCGACCAGAACGACGGAGTCGATCGGTCCGAACGGCTCCGAGTGGTGCAGCGACCACGCTCGAGGAGGCTCGAGCACGCAGGCCGGCGCGACGTAGGCGGCAACATCCTGCCCTGGCAGAAACTTTCCCTTGGACAGATCCCCGTGATAGAGCGGGATACCACCCATCGTTATCGCCTCGTCGTACTGGGCCCGCAATTCGGTGGCCTTTGCTTTCTGGATCACGGGACCGAACTCGAGATCCGGCAAGTCGTCTGCGACATCCTCGACGGCCAGCGGATGCCCGAACCGAAGGGTTCCGATCATCGGCAGGTACATCTCGAGGAACGCCGGGAATAGTTGCCGCTGCACCACATAGCGGGGGTACGCCGTGCAGCGCTGCTTGGCGTACTCGAAACCCTTGCGAAGGATCGGTGCGAGCTCATCCCAATTCGAGTAGTCCCAGATTCCCCACGCGTTCAGCCCTTCCTGCTCCAGAATGTGCCGCTTGTCGAAGTTCGCGAGGGTCATGGCCGCCGCCCGCCCATTCGATCTGCCACCGACGAAGGCGAGTGCGCCAAGGTCCGGCGAGGAGACGAGAGCATCCGCCAACTCGGCCCCGACGCCCGACAGAAGCGTGACCGGGAGCCCCGCACGTGCCACCATCGCGTGCGCCAGTGTGAGCGCGTGAAAGCCGCCCTGTGAGGGAGTCTTGGCAATGACAGCGTTGCCCGCCAGCAGTTGCACGAGCTCGGCGTGAACCAGAACGCTCAGCGGATAGTTCCACGACGCGATGTTCGAGACTGGGCCCGACAGGGGTCGCCGACCCTCAAGTTGCCGCCCGATCTGCCCGAGATACCACTCCACGCCCTCGATGCAGCGGTCGATGTCCGCGCACGCGATCTTCCACGGCTTTCCGATCTCCCAGACCAACAGCATTGCGATCGCATCGCGGCTGTCACGAAGCCCGTCGAGAGCGGCCCTGACCCTCGCAACCCTTTCGTCAAGCGGTACGGTGGCCCACTCCCGATGCTGGCGAACCGCGTCCGCCACGGCGGCGACGGCGGCATCATGGTCCACCCGCGGTGGGCCGACGATCGGTGACTGGTCGACCGGACTGACGTGCTCGCCCGTGGTGCCAATGGAACGCCAGTCACCCCCGATGAGGTTGCGGATTCGATCGCTGTCGAAGGCTTCCGGCGCCAGACGCCGTGCAGTGTCGGTGACACTGTGCCAGTCGGTACCGGGCTTGAGGACTAACGTCATTGTCGTTCCGATCCGAGAGCTGTCGTCTTTGGCGCGAGTATGGTCGGGCAAGCCTAAGTCGCTCGCGCATGCGCCTCGCTCGTTCGCCGAGGAATTGACAGCAAAGGCGAAACCTGGGTCGCCGGAAGCCCGCCACACCGAGCACGTCAATGCACCACGCGCTCGACCATCTCTCGTCCCAACAGTCATCACTCGGGTGGCGCCGTTGCTGTCCGCTGGCGTCAGTTGCTGAAAGCGCCCCGGAATTGCCGGCCGTAGTGGGTCGGCAGCAGCTCGTCCTGGCCACTAAAGCGGCTCCGCAGCGTGCCGGTAGTCGGCTCGTCCTTCACCAGTCCACGCTTGGCGAGGGTCGGCATGACCTCGTCGATGAAGATGTCGTAGGAACCGGGAATCGTCCAGTTCATTACGTTGATACCGTCGACCCCGGCGCGTTGGAACTCCTCGAGGCGGTCGGCGATTTGCTCCGGCGTTCCGACAAAACGTCCGCGCACCCTGGCCGTGATCTGCGCGAGATCCCGCACCGTCGGTTCGCGATCGGTCATGGTCTGGCGCAGCCAGGCGATATGGCTCAGGCCGCCCTCTTGCTTGATGTCCTTCAGCGGCATGTCCGGGTCAAGCGGTGTGCCCGTCTCCTGGTCCAATCCGATGTTGATGTGGGCGAGGAATCCATCCGTCGAGATGTAGCTGTCGACCTCTTCCTCGTTGCGCTTCGCCTCTTCCTCGGTCGAACCGACGATGAAGGTCAGGCCCTGCAGAAACTGGATGTCGCGGGGGTCACGGCCGGCCTCGACGGCGAGAGCTCGAGTGGCGTCGATGTCTTTCTTCGCAATCTCGGGTGTCGGCGAGAGCAGGAAGACACCCTCCGCGTTGCGGGCCGCGAAGGCCCGACCGGCCGGGGACGCCCCGGCCTGGAAGATCATCGGCGTACGTTGCAGCGATGGCGACGGCAGGTGTGGACCCTCGACGCTGTACCGCTCCCCCCGGTGATTGATCTTGTGGATTTTCGTGTGGTCGGCGTAGATACTGTTTGCCCGATCTTTGAGCAGAGCCCCGTCATCCCACGATCCCTCCCAGAGCTTGTAGACCACATCCATGTACTCCTGGGCCCAGCGGTAGCGCTCGTCGTGCTCGATCAGGCGGTCCATACCGAAGTTACGGGCAGAATTTTCGAGCGAGCTCGTGACGACGTTCCAGCCGATCCGTCCGTTCGAGATGTGGTCGAGCGTCGACACGCGGCGGGCGAATTCGAACGGGTGCGCCTGGATGATGGAACTCGTGAACGCGAGACCGAGCCGCTCTGTCGACACCGCCAGCGCAGAGAGCAGAACCGACGGATCATTCGACGGAATCTGAAGACCCTCGCGCGCGTTCACCTCGTACGAACCGTTGACGGGACCGTAGAGTCCGACGACATCCGCAAAGAAGATGGCGTCGAAGTTGCCGGCTTCGAGTTTCTTCGCGAGCGTGATCCAGAGGGTCACGTCGTTGAAGTCGGCCTGCTGGGCAGACGGATGCCGCCACAGCCCGTGCTGGATATGTGAGTTCGTGTTCATGACGAAGGCAGAGAAGTGCAGCGGTGTGGCCATGCCTTCAATTCTGGTGCCCGTTGCCTCCTACTTCGTCACACGGCGTCGCTCTGCGCAACATCGTTGAGGGGTGACGTCCCGACGCCAGGAACCACAAACTCCCTCGCGACCTGAGCTGGTGCCGCTGAATCCGGTGAGCCGCCCATGAGTCAGCAAAAATTCGACGAAAGGGTCTTCGACGCAGCTGGTCGGATTGCCGCCGCTCACGATTGTGTTTCCCGCGATACTCTCCAAGCTATCGAAACCGGTTAGTCGACGTCATCCGAAAATCTGTCGGCGGTCATGCGCACAGGAAGAATTCTTGCCACCATCATCGACTCCGCAGGCCCGATAAACATCGACTGTTGTTCGCGAGACCTCGCGTGCGCGAGCGTCACAAGAGTCCACCTGCCAGCACGACCGACCGTCGGGAAGGACGCTTCCACAATCATTCGCGGCGTCGCAGAACGTACGGCCGACTGGCATGAGACAGCCCTCGGTTATGGCATCTCACCGGACGCGGACACTGGAATGAGCCAGACGTTCGAGGGAGCCAACCGCGAGCAGGCTCTCAGCAGGCAGCCAGCA
Source organism: Frigoribacterium sp. (assembly GCA_025363205.1). Taxonomy (GTDB): domain Bacteria; phylum Actinomycetota; class Actinomycetes; order Actinomycetales; family Microbacteriaceae; genus Lacisediminihabitans. Next base: position 5,773 of record JANYEI010000212.1, on the reverse strand, counting down.
GAAGGAAAAGGCTCGGGTAGCGCCAGTCACACAGGGCCTGCACAGCCGCGACGGAGTCCGCTCGGTTTTCCCGGCGACCCCGGGCAGTGGGCAGTGGGCAGTGGGCAAGCTCACCCTGAGAAGACGACATCCATCCGTAGCGATCGCGACACCGATCTCCCACGGCATCACCAATCTGGGTGTGAAGCCAGACGCTAGTCACCGGCGCAGGCGCTCACCTCGCCGGCCTGATCATCCCGAATGACCGCAATTGCTGCTCTCGGTTTGATTGACGAGTCGCCCGAATCAACAGCGGTACCGATCGGTATCAGTGGGTCGTGCCTTTACTATCCCTGATAGCAAGCTTCATCACTGGCTCGATTGTCTTGCGGAACCAATGTCAATTCACGCAGACGGGTGAGGCATGGGAGACGGAAAGTCATTTTCTTTGGCAGCACTTATAGCCGCGGGCCGCGTAAAACCGGGTCTCTTGTCAGTTCAGGAATGAGTGGACCCGGTCAGCTGCGGTGTGTGTCCCAGTAGCGGCGAGGATGGATGCGCCGAGTAGCGCGGCCTCTCGCTGATAGGCCTTGTCGCCGAGGACATTCAGTATCGCCGCCGCGATCTCCGTGGCCGACGAGGATGCCGCTAGCGTCACGCCCGCGCCCTTTTCCTGGATTCGACGGCCGATGAGGGGTTGATCGAAAGCGGAATTCATCGGCAGGATGACCAGCGGAACGTTGTGCGCCAGGGCAAGCATCGTGGTGGAATGCCCGCCATGCCCGACCACGAGCGAGACGCCGCCCATGATCTCGGCGTGCGGAATGTAGCGGTGGATCTCCACGTTGGCGGGAGAAATCAGATCCTTGGGGTCGACCGCTGGGCCAGTCGTCACTATTGCACGAAGGGGAAGGTCCGCGACGGCATCCAGGATCGTCTGCAGCACTGCGGTTTGCCCCGCGATGTAAGTCGTACTGAGACTCACGAGAATCGTGGCCGACGTCGGCTTGCTGGGCGGCAACTTCTCGCCGCTGGGCAGCACTGGCCCGGTGTAGCTGATGGCCAGCGGCTTCGACGGGGGGATGTCGAGTTCTTCGAGAGTGGCGGCCACGATTCCGTCGGCATTCGTCCAGAGCTTCCAGGGATCGAGGCCGCTGATCCGGGCGACGGTGCCGGGGGCGCCGCTCGCCATCTTTTGCTCGACGGCGGCGAAGAGGGAGTGTACGAAAACGATGTGCCGAACACCGTGGCGCGATGCGGCTTCGAGCGCTCCCCAGAGCAGGCAGTCGATGACGACAATATCGGCTGGGTACACGCCCACTTCGGCAATAAGGTCGCGTCCGAGACTGCGTCCGGCAAGGAGGCGAAGAAAACCGAAGGCGTTCATGATCGTGTTTCGTTTGCCGGTTGCGGTCCATGGGCCGGGATCACTGTACGCACTGAAACCGAAACCGACCTTCTCGATACTCTCTCGCTGCTGGCGTTGTCCGAGGAATCGGACCTCGTCGCCGCGACGGTGGAGCTCCCCGGCGATCTCTACCGCTGGCGTGACGTTTCCGCCGCCGTCCCACGTGACGAACAGCACTCGGGCCATCTCAGTTCCTCTCTCGGGCGGACGCGAGGATCGCGTCGACCAGGTGTCGCATGCGTTGTTGCGTCGCATCGCGACTCAGATCGCGGTCACGACGAAGGAGCTTCCAGGTGTACACATCGGTCGCCACTGCCAAAAGATCGGCAAGCATCGTTCGGTCAATCCCGGAACGCTCGAGAAGTTCGCGAGCGAATATCTGCTCCACCCACCCGCGATGCAGTTGCTTGCCTGGCGTGGTGATGCCTTTGATGCGCTCGTCGGAGTTCTCCTGGCCGAGGAGCGCGATCACCCAGTCGCCGCGAAGCTCATAATGATTGACAATCGCGTCGAGCGCCGAGGAGATATCTCCCACCGCTGCCGCGCGCTCGGCAGCGACCTCCTGCCCTCCGAAACTAACCGCGGCATCGAAGAGTCCATCCCTGCTGCGGAAGTGCCGAAGGATCGTCTGGACAGTGACTCCAGATCGGGCAGCGACGTCGGCGAGAACGATCTCGACGGTCAGCTTCTCAGTGGCCAGCTCAAGCGTCGCCTTGAGGATTCGCCGACGCGTCTGGGACATGGACTCAGACCGATTCACCATCGAGTAACCTCGCTGAGATTCCACGCTAGACCCGATCGTTAATTAATATTAATGTTAATTAACACTAATATGGTGGGAATGTCAACGCCCGCGTATTTCGGCGAGAACGACAATATTGCGCACATCGCCCACCCTCCCGCGGTCTTGGTGTCACTACCCTGCTCGAAGACACGTACTCCGCCTCGATGTTCGCCGACATTGGCTTCGTCGGTCTGTTTAGTCGGATCGCCGCAGCGACGGTGTCAGTGATGAGACCAACGCGTGCGGCAGCTGTGCTCGACACCGCAATTGATCGGACAGCGGTTGAGCACACGGCCCGAGCCGAGGAGCGTATTCCTCCGAGGGCAGTAGGGTTCCCCTTACCCAGCCACATCTACCGAGATGTCTGAAGTCGGTGCGAGCGACGTCAGGGCAAGGTCGAACGATGAGTTCGCCGACGCGACGAGGGAGTGCCGGTGCAGTCGGCTCGATCCCCGCGAAGCGGGTCTGAGGGCGCATCGTCACCACAGATTTACGGGCCGATTGTGATCTCTACAGACTTGCCCGAGCTTTCAATGATCGCGGTCGACCTCATAGCTGGGCGGGACGGCTCTCCGCCGGCATCAGCTCCCGTCCGGTAAGCATCATGTTCGGCTTGAAGAGTTTCCGCATCTGGTCGCGGACCTGCTCCAGCCTCTGGATACTGCGCAGGCGGTTGAGCAGCGGCAGCGCGTGCCGATGTTGCTTTCCGTTGCCGGCGATGATTCAGATTGGTTGCCATGCAACAGTGCGACTTCTCGCGTAAACGGGTGTAACAATCAAGCCCTTCAAAAGGTTCGGGAGCACTATGTGAATGGCTTCGGACATGCCACTCGAGCGACAGTGAGGTAGAAATATGAGCGTCACCGATGAACTTCTGAAAAACAATGAAAGCTATGCGGCACAGTTCTCCGGACCTCTGCCGCTGCCGCCAAGTAAGCAAATAGCGATTGTCGCCTGCATGGACGCGCGCATCGACGTCTACCGCGTCCTGGGACTCGGGGAGGGTGAATCGCACGTCATCCGCAACGCTGGCGGTGTGATCACCGAGGACGAGATCCGCTCACTGGCGATTAGCCAGCGACTGCTGGGAACCAAGGAAATTGTCCTCATCCACCACACTGACTGCGGGATGCTGACCTTCACCGACGACGTATTCAAACAGTCGATCCAGGACGAGACGGGCCTCCGACCTGCCTGGGCCGCCGAGGCCTTTCCGGATGAAGCGGCCGACGTCACGCAGTCGATCGCGCGAATCAACGCCAGCCCATTCATCCCGATCAAAGACTCGGTACGCGGATTCGTCTTCGATGTGGCGACCGGCAAACTCAACGAGGTCTTCGCATAGCGAAGACGCTCGCACCCTTCCCCAGAGCCTTCGGCCGCCTCGGGAGGTGATGATTTCAGGGTCAACACGTCCCGCGTCGGCGCTCGCGCCCAGTCCCGGTGCCAGGCAGTTAGCTCGACCAGCTCAATCCCACGGCACGCCGATACGAAGGTGTCCGATGAGTCAACGCGGACTCTTGACACAGTCGCCGATTGGCGTAAACCTCGGGCATGGTCAACGAAGACCCCGCGGTAACGAACCCCGACCACTACACAGTGCTCTGGGAGAATGACCTTGTTCGCGTTCTCGAATATTCAGATCAGCCCGGGGACGCAACGTCGTTCCACGCTCACCCTGACAGCGTCATGGTCACCCTGAGCGGCTTCCAGCGCCGTCTATTTGTCTCCGACAATGAAACCATCGTCGATCTGCCCGCTGGCAAAGCAGTATGGCTGTCGGCGCAGCGTCACGCCGGCGAAAACATCGGAACCACGCCGACGCACACCATACTCATCGAGCTCAAACATTCGGTCGCCTCACCCGACGACCAAATACTGGGACCAGTAAGTAGCCACATAATAAACAGCACCTGATTCGGCATTCAATACCGCCGACAGCGCTCGTGAATGTGACGTCCCGTGAGTGGTGCGGTTTCGCTCTACAGCTCCTGCAGTTTCCGAAAAATTCCGATGGCAGCGCACGACTAGCGCATTCGAGAAGTGATGAAGCAGCAGACGGTCCCGGATGACTTCCTCATCAGCTGGCAGGTCGTAGCCTCCTCGCCCGAGCGGGAAATCGACCCGAGCATGGGCAGCACAAGGCAGCCCGTCAGACGGCCCACCCCCTGCTGCCGCTGAATCTGGTGAGCGGACCATAAGTCAGCGCCGGCAGACCTGATCGGCGAGGAAAATGAGCACCCCGTGTAGGTGTCCTTGACGTACCGATGTGCTCCCTTGGCGATGCACGTATTCATCTCGGCCTCGACGTTCTCAGCCGTTCTCGCCTCACCCTCACCCCGACCCAAGGGGGAATTGGCAATCGAACTCGGTGCCCTCAGCGCCTAGAAATTCAAGAATCACCCGGAAAACTCGCTACACCACAAATTGGGACCTGACCCTCCGCCCAAGACGTCGAGCGTGTATCGGCCTGGTGGTGCAGGTCGATTGTCCTTTTCGGCGGAGGTCGACGGCGAACACCTGGTACCGATCAGCGAGCAGACAAATGCCCTTTCCAGCGCCCACCACCGCCGGGACTATGAGCAGCGCGGGGAGGCTGGGGTCACCGCGGGTGGCAAGGTTCATCCGAATCTCGCCGAGGTCGACGGTGTGTTCTTCGATGCCATGCGAGTCGATGATGTCGTCGTCATCGGCGGCTTCCACGCGAGGCCTCATGCGGACACCCCGACCAGCCCACTAACCACCCCCAGAGTTTCCTGGCAGAGGCTGCGTCGAGGCCCGCCCTGCTTGGTTTGCGCACCTTCGGGTTTCCTTTGATGCTGCCGGGTCCGTTGGGACCAATGTATGCGTTTCCGGCCACGTTCTGGGTGGCGGCGAACAGGGTTGGCAGGGCACCGTGTTCCGGGTCGTTGAGGAAGAACCAGAATCGGTTGATCGCGTTCGAGGAGGAGTGCGCGGCGAGAGCGGTCGTTGCGATGCCCGGATGTGCCAGGACGGAACGAACGGTGGAGCCGGCAGCGGTCAATCGGCGCTGCAGCTCCAACGAGACCAAAATGACCTGAAGCTTTGAGTCGTTGTAGGCATCCATGGGCTTGTAGGGACGCGTGTCCCAATTGATGTCGTCAATGTTCAGTGCCCCATCCGGTGCAGTTGGCTCGTGACCCAGACGACGCGGTCGGTGACGTGCGGCAGCAGGAGGTTGGTGAGCAGGAAAGGGCCGAAGGAGTTGGTGGCGGTCTGCAGGTCCAGGTGATCTGTGGTGCGGGTGAGCGGGACGTCCATTATTCCGGCGTTATTAAAAAGAATATCGAGGTGTCCAGTCCATTCGGTGGCGAAGTCGCGGACGCTGGTGAGATCCGACACGTCGAGCAGGCGCACTTCGACGTCGCCGGTCATGGTGCGGGCGGCGTTCTGTTCTTTCTGGATGTTACGGACGGCGACGATCACGTGGGCTCCAGCATTGGCGAATTCGCGAGCGGTGATGAGGCCGATGCCGCTGGATGCTCCGGTTACCACCACTGTTTTTCCTGTCATTGCCGGCATATCCTCGGTGGTCCACTTCGCCATGATGCTTCTCCCTGGTTCGTGACTATTCGTGTGGC
>JANYEI010000210.1 GCA_025363205.1 Frigoribacterium sp. | reverse complement strand
GGAGGCGATCGTCTCAACGAAGGGGTAGAGGTTCACCACCACGAGCTCGAACGGGCGGATGCCGAGCTCCAGAAGTTGCGCCTCATGGTTCGCGAGCCGAAGGTCGGCAAGGATGCCGGCATGGATGGCGGGATGCAGGGTTTTTACGCGCCCATCGAGGGTCTCCTCGAATCCGGTGACGCTCGCGACCTCGGTAACGGGATGGCCCGCATCCGCGATCGTCTTCGCGGTCGAACCGGTAGAGACGATCTCTACCCCGGCCGCAACGAGGGCCGCCGCGAGCTCGAGCAGGCCGGTCTTGTCGCTCACGGAGATGAGGGCGCGCGTGATCGGGATGGCGTCCCGCGCTCGGTACTCGGACGGGTCGTGGGTCGGTGCGCTCATGGTCGTGCACTCCTTTGGTCGGTGGCAGGCTTGTTGGCAGCGGCACCGTCGGCAGCTTCGGTGCAAACGGCTGCTTCGTCAGCAGCTTCGGTGTCTACAGCAGCTTCGTCGGCAGCTGCGAGGGTCTCGAGATCAATGATGCCGTTCGCGATATCGAGCACGGCCTGCACGAGCAGTTCGCGTTCGACCGGCTTGATGCGGTCGTGGAGGGTGGATTCGGTGTCGCCGGGCAGCACTGGTACGCGGTGTTGCGAGATGATCGGTCCGGCATCCACCCCGTTATCGACGATGATGATGCTCGCGCCGGTCTCGGTAACGCCCGCCGCGAGGGCATCCCGCACGCCATGAGCGCCCGGGAACTCGGGAAGGTAGGCCGGATGCGTGTTGATGAGGTTGGGGCTCAGCGCCGCGATCACCCGCGGCGGCAGCAATTTCATGAACCCGCTGAGGATCACCACATCCGGTTGCCAGACGCGAATCTGGTCGAGCATGGCGTCTCCCCAGCTCTCCCGGTCGTCGAAGTTCGACAACGCGGCGGCGAAAGTGGGGATTCCGTAGGCCTCCGCATGCTCGAAGCCGTCGGCGTCCCGATCCGCTCCGACGGCGATCACACGGGCCGGGAACTCGGCATCTTCAGAGGCCTCGAGAAGCGCACGGAGATTAGACCCTCCGCCCGAGATCAGCACGACCAATGAGAGCACGCCAAGAGCTTATCGGAGTGCTTCGCCGCGAGTGGCGGCGAGTGGGCGCTTTACCCGCCCGGCGCCGGGTGCGTGACTGGCAACAAGAGCATGCTCCGCGTGCGGGGGAACATGGTTTTCTCGCCGGTCACGCGCAACCACCCGCGAATGGGTTTGTCACAGCGGTGTTCTCGGTCTGAAGTGGACGCCGTGCGTCACGTGACACGCCCCGCGCGCCTCGCGCTGGGCGCCGCGCGCTGGGCGCCGCGCGCTGGGCGCTGCGCCGCGCGCCGTGCGACGCGCCCCCGCCCCTTGGGGTGTGTGAACGGCGACAAGAGCACGCTCCGCCCGCGGGGGAACATGGTTTTCTCGCCACTCACGCCAACAAACCGGCGTGACGGCCCGGCGCCAACAAACCGCAAGACAGCCCCACGCCAACAAACCGCGTGACGGCCCACCCAAACTCCGCAAGCGGGATGACGACGACCGCTCGTCAGCGGCGCGACGGCCGCCCGGCAAGCAGTCCGATTGTCGCAGCGATGCCGATCTCGAGGGCCGCGAAGACACCGACGAGCAGCGGGGACGGTCCGACATCCACCAGGCGTCCCGGACCGGCGGAGCCGGCGGATGCCCAGGCGAGCATCCCGAGCAGTACACCGCCGACCACCCCGCTCGCGAGGCCAACCGCGACAAACGAGCGAACAGATGCCCGGGCCCCGAGCTCGCGGGCCAGCCGCGGTCGCACCGCGAGGGCGATGAAGAATCCGGCGAGAACAGGCACCAGGAGACCGAGGAATCCCCACCCGAGTGCGCCGGGGGCGGGAAGTGCGCCGAGCACCGGGAGAGCCGGTATGGGCCCGAGTGTCGTACCGAGCGGCGTGACCGACGACCCAGTGCCCACCGCAAAGCCCGGCCCGATCAACCACGCCGCACCCCAGATCACGAGGTTCGGCAGCACCGCGAGCTGACCGATCGTGAGGGCGATTCCCCCGAGAATTCCCGCGTGCACGCTCTCATAGAGCGAGATGATGGCGGCGTAATTGGCCAGGAAAAGCGCCGCAACGGCCAGAGCGGATGCCGCGACCACCACACTCGCCGACGCCACGCCGCCGCGCAGACCCGCCACAATAATGGTGCGCACCTCTGGTCGCCAACCCCGCACGAAACCGAAGGCACGCTCGCCGAGCACGTGGGCGTCCGTGCTGGCTGGCCTCAGGACCTCAGACCCGATCAGGATCCCGAGCGCGAAGACGAGGGTCGGAAGCACGGTCCCCTGCCAGATCGAGGGCCGGGCAGCCGCGAGCAGCACGCTGAGCGTGAGCCCAAGCGAAATCGCGGCGAAGGCCGCGATGGTGACCGCCATCCCGAGCAGTCGATGAGGAGTCTCGCCGATTCGACGTCCGGCCCGCACTGCGAGTAACACGGTAACCAGCGCGAAGCCGAGCGGAGCGATCGTGACGATGAAGGGAGTTCCCGCGCCCGCGAAGCCGAGCCCCGCTGCCATAACCGGATCCAGCGTGAAGCGGATGTCGACACCCGAACCGAGCAACCAGAGGTCGACCGCGGTGCGCCAGAACACGATGAAATCGACCTGGAGCCCGTATTGGAATGCCCACAGCACGGTAAGGGGCACCAAAGGGATCGCGACCCCGATGGCAGCGACGAGTACCGCTTCGAGCGCGGAGAAGAGGGCGGTGAGCGGACGTTTCATACCGGGGGCGAGCCTACCCGCGGAGCCGCGTTCCGCCGGGTTGCCGATCCGTCGTCGCTCATTCCCTCGCCAAATCCCTCCCCCGAGAACCGAAAACGCCCCGGAGAACCGAAAACGCAGGAGATTCGCCATCAGATGGCGCCTAATGCCGCGAAGGGAGCCATACGGTGGCGAATCTCCTGCGTGTTGCGAGAAGCTGGTGGCATGTCCCCCGCCGCCATTTACGTTCGCGCCGTCATCCGAGCCGACCTCGAGACGGTGTGGCGGATGACCCAGGACAGGACACAGCATCCGCGGTGGGACCTGCGCTTCAGTCGCATCACCCCGCTGGAGCAGCTCGACGGTGGCGGATACCAGTTTCGCTACGAGCTGCGGATGCCCCTGCATACGATCCTCGGGACGGGCACGAGCATCGGCGAACGCCGACGCCCCGACGGGTCCCGCACCTCTGCGCTGAGATTCAGCACGGTCGATCGGCTCTCCCCGCTGGGCGATGGCCGCGGCTATTGGCGCTACGTCCCTGCGGACGGCGGCACCATTTTCAGCACCGGCTACGACTACGAACCGCGCTGGGGTCGCGTGCTCGACCGTGTGCTGATCCGCCCGCTGGTCGGCTGGATGACCGCGTGGAGCTTTGATCGACTGCGAATCTGGGCCGAGACCGGTGTGGAACCCGAGGCGTGGACGGTGCTCGCGTTCTGGAAACCCGGTCGACCACGAGCATCCCGCTGCGCGCGAAAGCCGTCGAATGGACTCGCGATGGATGATGCCCCCGCCACCCTCGACGCCCTGGAGGCACCGTGACATCCATCTTCGAATGGGCTCTCGGCGAGGATTTCGCTCGACTGCAGCCCATGTTGCAGAAACGTTTCGGGGTGGGGCTCGACGCTGGCTACGCCTGCATTGGCCGGGGAGTGATGACCAGCGTGCGACGCGGCCCCTGGTGGACGGTGCCCTTTCTGCAGATCGGCAAGATCCGCAACATCCTGATTGCAGATGTCGGCACCGGTGTGCCCTTTACCATCGAGAATTACCCCTACCTCGATCCCTTCGGCCGAGAGACGGTGACCTTCGTACGGGAATACCGCATGCGCGAGAAGCCGAGCCGTTTCGACGCGACGATGGTGCTGAGCAATGGCGAGGTGCTCGACTACCTCGGAACCCACCAGCACCTCGCCGTCGATCTCGATCTCTCGGTCGAGGCCGACGGGAGCCTTCACCTCCGCTCGGGTGCGCAGCGATTTTACGAGGGGCGTTTCGTGGCCTTCCGCTTTCCGATGCTGTTCAGCGGCCTGGCCGACCTGAGGGAGAGCTGGGATGACGCCGCCCAGCTCTACCGGGTGAAGCTCGAAGTCGTGAATCCGGTTTTGGGATTCCTCTTCGGCTACGAGGGCGAGTTTCGCTGCGAATTCCCGTCGGCATCTGACGCCCCGCAACGGCTCAAACCCGTGCGCCACGAGCAGCGGGTCTGAGCTCGAGGAAGCAGCGAACCACCAGTCCTCAGAGTTCCCCGAAACCCTCGGTCACCAGCGCGGTCATCTTCGCGAGCGCTTCCGCGGCCTGGGCTCCGGATGCGGTCACGGTCAGCACATCCCCGACCTTCGCCCCGAGTGAGAGCAGCCCGATGAGGCTGTGGGCGGACACCGGTGCACTCGCCGTGCGGGTGTTCACCACGGTGAGCTTCGCCTCGAAGCCGGCGAGGCTCGAGACCACCGTGGCCGCCGGCCGGGCGTGAAGTCCGTCCGGATTGATGATCCTCAGGTCGGCGGATACCCCCGCGGGTGCATCTGCGCGCGCACTCACGGGTGCAACCGCTGGCACACTCGCGGGCACATCGGCCGGCGCACTCGCGGGCACATCGAGCATCGAGATCTTCGGGGCGAGTGCCGCCCGTGCCTCCCGATCGACATCGTCGAGGCTTGCCCCTCCCGCCGCGGTCACGATCGCGGCGAGGAGTCCCTCCACGAATGGCGCGCTCGAGAGTCGCACCTCGGTGTCAGACGAGCGGAAATCCAGTGCCATCTCCGCGCTCATCACCGCCGATCCGAGGTCCATGATCACGAGCACGCCGTCCGGAGACGCGACCTCATCGATGGCGGCCGAGACCGCCATGGCATCCGTTCCGATCAAGCCCTCACCCGCGCCCGCGGCGATCGCGATGGCCGGGCGCCCACCCTGCACCATCTGCAGGGCGAGCTCCACGGCGGCGTGCGCCAAAGCCGAGCTGTGCGAAACGACCACCACTCCGATCACGCGAGCGCTTCAGCGAGCGCCTGGAAGAGGAAGGCGGTGGATGTCGCGCCCGGATCGAGATGCCCGGCGCTGCGATCGCCGAGGTAGCTCGCCCGGCCCTTTCGGGCGACGAGCGGCTCCGTGGCATCCCGCCCCGCCGCCGCCGCGGTAGCTGCGCCTGCCGCGGCCGCCGCGAGGTCTGCTCCGGCAGCGATCTCCGCGTCGAAAGCGTCGACCGCCGGTGACATCGCGTCGAACATCGTTTTGTCGCCGAGTTCGGCCTTTCCTCGCGCGACGATTCCGCCAAGACCGGCGCGGAGTGCCGCCGCCAGCCCAGCAGAGTCCAGCTCGGTCACCGCGCCGACCGTGGTGCCGAACCGCAGGAAGAAGGTGCCGTAGAGCGGACCGCTTGCCCCACCGACCGAGGTGACCAGGGTCATCCCGACCAGCTTGAACAGTTCGTCGACAGCGGACGACGGAGCGGCAGCTGTCTTCTCCATCACCGCCGCCATACCCCTGGCCATGTTCGACCCGTGATCAGCGTCGCCGATTGCCGAGTCCAGCTCCGTCAGGTAGCTGCGGTTTTCGGTGACGAGTTGGGTGAACCGCGAAAGCCAGGCAACGAGCCTCTCGAGTGAAACGGTTTCGGCCGCCACGGAGCTAGATTCCCCAGCGCAGGCCGGCGGTGTTTACCGGGGCATCCCACAGCTTCAAGAGGTCCTCGTCTGCCTTCAGCAGCGTCACCGAGCATCCGGCCATGTCGAGTGAGGTGATGTAGTTGCCGACGAGCGTGCGGGCGACGGTGATGCCCGACTTCTCGAGGATCTTTGCCACCTCCCCGTACATCAGGTAAAGCTCGATGAGCGGCGAGCCGCCCATGCCGTTCAGCATCACGATCACCGGACTTCCCGTGAAATCGAAGTCATGCAAGATCGGCTCGACGAGCTGCCCAGCGATCTCGGATGCCGGCGCGACCGGAACGCGGTGGCGACCGGGCTCGCCGTGGATGCCGACGCCCATCTCCATCATGTCGTCCGGGATGTCGAACGTAGGTTTGCCCGCGGCGGGCACTGTACAGCTGGTGAGCGCCATGCCCATCGAGCGGCCGGATGCGTTCACGCGCCGCGCCAACTCCGCCACCGCCGACAGGTCGCGGCCCTCCTCCGCTGCCGCGCCCACGATCTTCTCGAGTAGCACGGTAATGCCGACGCCGCGACGCCCGGCGGTCCAGGTGGAGTCCTCGACGGCGACATCGTCGTTGACGACCACCGTCTCGACGGTGATGCCGGCTTCGGCATCCGCGAGTTCCGCCGCCATTTCGAAGTTCATCACGTCACCCGTGTAGTTCTTCACGATATGAAGGACGCCAGCGCCACCGTCGGCGACCTTCGTCGCCTCCTGTACCTGGTCGGGCGTCGGGGAGGTGAACACCTCACCGGCGATCGCGGCATCGAGCATACCGAACCCGACGAAGCCGCCATGGAGGGGCTCATGGCCCGCGCCGCCGCCGGAAATCACGGCGACTTTGCCTGCTTTGGTCGGTTCACCACGATAGATGATGCGATTGACATGGTCGATCCGCAGTTCCGGATGAGCGGCCGCGACCCCGACAAGGGAATCAGCCAGCACGTTCTCCGGGGCGTTGATGAGTTTTTTCACGGGTAAGTCCTCTTCCTCGAGTTTTGCTGCTCTCACGCTAGACCGAGGACTGCCGTCCCGCCAGTAGACAAAACTCCGGCAGTCGACCCCCAATTGGGCGACAACAGCCCGGAATCGGCAGGACCAGGCGTCGTGTCGGGGATGAACGCCGCCCCAAGCACCATCCGTGCTTCCGAATTGCGGCTCATCCAATCGACTTGGTAGTTGTTGCGACTTTGAGCAGGCTTAACGCCGCAACAACTACCAAGTCGATTAACCGGGACGGGATTTGGGCGCAGGCAGCGGGCGCGGGCACGCGATCGCGGGCAGCGGGCGCGGGCAGCGGGCACGCGCAGCAGCACCAGCCGCAGCAGATCGGGCAGCAGCAGCCGGCTGCAACGGCAGCCTGCTACAGCGAGGCAAGCACCTCACGCATGAGCTTTGCGGTCTCGCTCGGCGTCTTGCCGACCTTGACCCCGGCGGCCTCGAGAGCTTCCTTCTTGCCTTGGGCTGTGCCAGCGCCGGAGGAGACGATGGCGCCGGCATGGCCCATTGTCTTGCCCTCGGGAGCGGTGAAACCCGCAACATAGCCGACAACCGGCTTGGTGACATGGGCCTTGATGTAGTCGGCCGCGCGCTCTTCGGCGTCGCCACCGATCTCGCCGATCATCACAATGGCCAGGGTCTCGGGGTCGGCCTCGAACGCGGCGAGCGCATCGATGTGCGTCGTGCCGATGATCGGGTCGCCGCCGATGCCGATGGCGGTCGAGAAGCCGAGGTCGCGCAGCTCATACATCATCTGATAGGTGAGCGTTCCCGACTTGGAGACGAGTCCGATCGGGCCCTTGCCGGTGATGTTCGCCGGCGTGATGCCCACCAGCGACTCACCGGGAGTAATGATGCCGGGGCAGTTCGGACCGATGATCCGCGTCTTTCCCGAGGCCTTTGCGGTGGCCCAGAATTCGGCCGAGTCCTGGATCGGGATGCCCTCGGTGATCACGACGACAAGGGGGATTTCGGCCTCGATGGCCTCGAGCACGGCATCCTTCGCGAAGGCCGGGGGAACGAAGACTATGGAAACATCCGCTCCGGTAGTAGCGATCGCCTCGGCGACCGTGCCGAAAACGGGGAGGCTGATACCGCCATCATGCTGAACGGTCGTTCCGGCCTTGCGGGCGTTGACCCCACCGACCACCTTCGTTCCAGCCTTCAGCATGAGAGCGGTGTGCTTTGTGCCCTCGCCGCCGGTGATGCCCTGCACGATGACAGTGGAGTCCTTGTTGAGGAAGATCGACATTTCTCTGTTGTCCCTTTACTTCGAGGCCAGTTCGGCGGCCTTGGCGGCGCCGTCGTCCATGGTGTCGGCGAGCGACACCAGCGGGTGGGCGTATTCGGCGAGGATGGCGCGACCCTCCTCCACCTTGTTGCCATCGAGTCGCACGACGAGTGGTTTGGACGCCGCGTCGCCGAGCTTCTTGAGCGCTCCGACGATGCCGTTGGCCACCGCGTCACAGGAGGTGATGCCGCCAAAGACGTTGACGAATACGCTTTTCACCTGCGGGTCACCGAGAATCACGTCGAGGCCGTTGGCCATCACCTCGGCGGATGCCCCGCCGCCAATGTCGAGAAAGTTGGCCGGCTTGACTCCGCCGAAGTTTTCGCCCGCGTAGCTGACCACATCGAGGGTAGACATCACCAGTCCGGCCCCGTTGCCGATCACTCCGACCTCGCCGTCGAGCTTCACGTAATTGAGGCCGAGTGCCTTGGCCTTCGCCTCGAGCGGGTCTTCGGAGTCGGTGTCGACAAGGGCCGCGTGATTCGGGTGACGGAATTCGGCATTCTCGTCGATCGAGACCTTGCCGTCGAGAGCGACGATGTCACCCTCCTCGGTGAGCACGAGCGGGTTAACCTCGACTAACGTGGCATCCTCACCCGTGTAAACCTCGTAGAGCTTCACGAAGACAGGGGCGACCTTCGGCACGATCTCGGCCGGAAACTTCGCCGCAATGGCAATCTCCGTGGCCTTGGCGAGGTCGATGCCCACCAGCGGATCGACCTCGATGCGGGCGAGAGCCTCGGGGCGCTCGACCGCGAGTTCCTCGATCTCCATTCCACCCTCGAAGCTCGAGAGGGAGAGGTACGAGCGGTTGGCCCGGTCGAGCAGCACGGAGAAGTAGTACTCCTCGGCGATGCGGGCGCCGGCGGCCACCATGACGCGCTTGACCGTGTGGCCCTTGATGTCGAGGCCGAAGATGGTCTCGGATGCCGCGGCAGCATCATCCGGATTATGGGCGACCTTTACGCCACCAGCCTTGCCGCGCCCGCCGGCTTTCACCTGAGCCTTGACGACCACCGTACCGCCGAGCTTCTCGGCGGCGGCTCGCACTTCTGCCGGCGTATCGGCGACGATGCCGGCAAGTACCGGAACCCCGTACGATTCGAAGAGATCTCGGGCCTGGTACTCAAATAGATCCACGCTGCATGTATCCAATCCGCAGTTCGTCTGGCTGAAGGGGCGGCGGGTATCTCGACGTCGAGATAGCTTGACGTCAAGACATTTGGGCCACACAGAACTCTACCCCCGGCCGCTCACGGGGTTCGGCCGTGCCCGGGTGAGCAGGAGGGAAACTTTGCCGGTTCTTGCGTGCTCGCGGTTGGGTGGAAGGCTGAGCACCTGTTCGTGCAATGCACCGCACCCCGTCGCATCCAACCCATTTTGTCGCGCGGGCGAGCGCCGTCCTCTACCGCGCGCACTCATCCCGCACGTAATGCAGGACCGCGCTGCACTCGCCTCGCCGCGCCGCGCGTCGCCTCGTGTCCATCACGCACCCCTCGCGTCCATCACGCACCCCTCGCGCACCCGCGCCGCGCCCATCACGCACTCCTCGCGCACGAAATGCAGGACCGCGCGTTACTGCCGGGACGAATGTCGACCACAGTGGTCAACTTCTCACACCCGGTCCTGCATTTGCAACCGGACCTCCAACACGCAGCACCCGCCGCGAAGACGACGCGCATCCCATCCCGCACGAAATGCAGGACCGCGCGTTACTGCCCGGACGAATGTTGACCACAGTGGTCAACTTCTCGCACCCGGTCCTGCATTTGCAACCGGATCTCTGCCACGCGGCACCCGCAGCGAGGAGAACGGGTAGGCATCGCGGCACGCGCACGCACCCGGCACAATGGAACGGTGGCACATTCCATCCTCGGGCTCCGCGACATTGGAGC
>JANYEI010000195.1 GCA_025363205.1 Frigoribacterium sp. | reverse complement strand
TCGAATAGCGCTGAGGACGAATAACCAGTGACCACGCTCATCATCATCGCCAAGGAGTGCATTCCGGGCCGGGTGAAGACACGATTGCACCCGCCACTGAGCCTTGAGCAGGCGGCCAGCCTGGCCTCAGCGAGCCTGGCTGACACCTTCCGGGCGGTGAGCGCGGTCGCCGCATCCCGACGGATTTTGCTCTTCGATGGCAACCTATTTCCGCTCGGCTCCGAACCCTATGACGTGATACATCAAGTGAGCGGAAATCTGGATCGACGCCTCGGAGCGATATTCGATGAATGCGAGGGTCCGACGGTACTCATCGGCATGGATACGCCCCAGTTGGATGCCGCGATGCTCGCGCCGCTCTTCGATGAGTGGCCCGTTGACGCCGACGCCTTCCTCGGCTTCGCGGTCGACGGCGGCTATTGGACGATCGGGATGGCGAAGCCCGACGGCTCGCTGATCCGCGGCGTTCCGATGTCGAAGGACAACACCGGGAAACTGCAGCTCGAGCGGCTCACCGCGGCGGGTCTTCGGGTGCGGATGCTACCCGAACTGGTCGATGTCGACACGATCGACGATGCTTGGCTGGTGGCCGGCCTCGCCCCGCAGACCGAATTCGCCCGCACGCTCGCCTCATTCGACCTCACTTCGTCCCAGCCAGAAATCAGCCGATGAGCGAGGCGGATCTCGCGACCTTCGGATCCGGAGGGGCCGAACCCTACGCCCGCGCGCTGCGTCGCGATGACCAGGTGCTGTACCTGCGCGACGTCGAATCCGACTCGCTCACCCCGTCGCGGGCAATGAATGTCTCCCGCTGGAATGACGCTGCGGATGAGGCAGACCTCGGCCTCCTCGACGGTATCAACGGTGCCGTGCTCGACATCGGCTGCGGGCCGGGGCGCATGGTGCGAGCCGCCATGCACCGGGGCCTGACCGCGCTCGGAATCGACGTGTCGGAGACCGCGGTGGAAATCGCCCGCGAATCCGGATTGATGGTACTCAACCGCTCGGTATTCGAGCGCCTTCCCCGTGAGGGCCTGTGGGGCGCGGCGTTGCTTGTCGACGGCAATATCGGCATCGGAGGGGACCCGTCCTTTCTGCTTGAGCGCTGCGCCGAGCTCATTCACCACACCGGCGTTATTGTCGTCGAGGTGCACGCCGAGCCGCTGCGCGACCACATGTATGACGGAACCGTCGTCGACATCCGTGGCCACCAGAGCGATGCTTTTCCGTGGGCCGAGATCGGGGAAATTGCACTTGCCCGTCGGGCCGAGCGCATCGGGCTTCGGCTCGATCAGGCCTGGGAGACCGACGGTCGGTTCTTCTGCCGTCTTGCCAACGCGGTATAGCCGACCACAACGACGCCGGTGAGCACCACCACGACGGCCCAGAAGATCACGAGTGAGGGTGCGTAGTCGAGTGGGAGCACCGTCGCGTTGTTGGCGCCGATGGATTTTTTGTACGCCGCGGGCAGCACGATGATCGCAAAGATTGAGCACACCACGAGGCCGGCTTGCACAATTGCGAGAACCGCGATCGGGATCTTTCGTCCTGCTTTTCGCAAGAGGAAGGCAACGCCGAAGGTCACGAACGCGATGATGCCGTCGTGAACGATGAGCGCAAGCAGGAACCACAGCGCGACACCGGCGATCTTGACCGGCGTGACGGTATCGACCATCACGTAGGCCCCGAGTGCGAGCAACAGAACCCCGAGCACGGTGAGGGTCACCCGCCAATTCTTCAGTGAGGTCGCCGACATCAGATCACCTCGAGTTTTGACAGCCATTTGGTTTGGAGCACCCCGGGACGCCCGGGAGCGATCATGCGTGCCGGGAAGCCGTGGTCGAGGTCAAGTGGATGACCGTTGACCTCGAGCGCCACGAGAGTCAGGTCGTCCTGTGCGAATTCGTGG
The DNA here is from genome assembly GCA_025363205.1 of Frigoribacterium sp. Lineage (GTDB taxonomy): Bacteria > Actinomycetota > Actinomycetes > Actinomycetales > Microbacteriaceae > Lacisediminihabitans. The sequence goes on along the minus strand of JANYEI010000195.1, from coordinate 9,747 downwards.
CCCATCTCGGTCACTCGAAAGCCGCCCTTCTTCTCCAGGCTGGTGAGCCTCAGGTCTTCATCGGGATGTGCGCCGACCCCGTCAAGCAGGTCGCGGAGGCGCACTCCGCGCCACGACGCCATCTGGCTCCAGCCCTCTACGCAGGCAATCGGCAAATCAACCTGGTGTTGTGTCATCGCCTCGAGGTCGGCGCGGGTGTAAATCTTCACGGTCGCGCCGCGAGACACCGAAAGTGCCCAGTCCGCGCCGGTGTCGGCATCCGTCACCTTGGCCGCCTGAGCGGTGCGATTAACCGGCAGTCCATTGGGGCCAACAAAATTCTTGCGGGGAGCGAAGACATTGATCGCGTCGAGGACCCGGAAGGACTGGCCTGCCGTGAGCGCGATGACCGCAGCAGTGGCCACCGCGATGGTCGCTACAAATCCGCGCCGGGAGACCCGCGCCTGCTTCGGGGTGTCGACGCGCGGAGGAGCACTATCGATCCAGTCGAAGACCCGGCCGGTGACCCCGTCGACTCGTCGGGAGACCGCGCCGACGGGCTCGCGTGTTGTCGCGGCGAGTTCGGCAGCAACATCCACTTTCGAGGGTGGCAGATCGGCATCGTCGAGCAGCAGGTTGCCCTCCGCGTCGAAGCTGCGGGAGCGCGTCCAGTAGCGCGAGATCAGCGGGAGCTTCGTGGCGATGTGGATGGCGAGCGAGCCGATGATCACGAAGGAGAGGGCGAAGTGGACCTGCCGGAAAGAGAACGGAAACACGTACCACTGGTAGGTATTCAGCAAGCCGGTCGTGATCTGCACCAGCGATGCCGAAACGAAGATCGTGATGGAGGCTCGTTCGAGAAAATTGGCGAAACTCTTGATCGGCGGCGTTTGAAAAAGATCGGGGAAGACGACGTACAGCTTGCCGAGGATGAGCGGAAAGCAGGCGATACCGGCGGTGATATGAATGCCCTGGCTCAGTTGGTAGAGCGACTGCGGGCGGGTGGGAAATACCATCCACGGCAGCGGATTTTGCAAAAAATGGCTGTACAACCCCGTGCCGAAGCAGACGAGGAAGGCGATTCCCAATAGGCGGCCAAGCACCACCGCCATACGCGGGTTCCTCGAGGGCGTCTGGAGGACCCATTGGAGGTCAAGCATTACGCGCCGCATTGTTCTATTCCAGCATCCGGATGCGTCGCGCCGCACCCACCAAATCTTACGGTTCTGGAACGGCACCGGCCGAGCCGCACGGATCCAGAGCCTCCGTCCGACAGTATGGAGTCGATGAAAATCGCTTTTCCCCCTCTGCTCTCGTCCGTGTTGGCCAGCGTGGCCGCCGCGGCGATGGCGGGACTCACGGCATACTCCGTGGCCGCTCTCGGCTACTTTGATCGCACCCGCCCGACCGCGCTCATCGCCTGCACCATTGCCCTCTGGGTAATTTTCGCGCTGGCGATCCTGGCCATCCGCTCGGTACCTGTGCGACCGGCGATCGCGATCATTCTCATCGGCTCGGCGTTGATCGGCGGCACGGCGATGGCCGGGCCGCCGAACACGAGCACCGACTCGGCGCGATACGCCTGGGACGGCATCGTGCAGAATGCCGGCATTTCGCCATACCGCTATGTGCCGGTGGATGACGCTCTCGGCACCCTGCGCCCCGACTGGTTGTTCCCCACACCGCTCGAGAATGCGGACGGCACCCACCGGTGCCTCGACCCGCGCGCAGATCCGACCTCCTCGCTACCGAGCGGCGTACCGCTGTGTTCGGCGCTCAACCGCCCTAAGGTGCCAACCATCTATCCGGCCGCCGCCGAAATATTCTTCGCCGGAGTGCGACTCATCACCGGGCCGGCGGCAGAATACTGGCCGCTACAGCTCACCGGGCTGTTGATGAGTCTCGCCATCACGGCGATGCTCATCGTGGCGCTATGTCGTCGCAACCTCGACCCGCGCTTGGCGGCGCTGTGGGGATGGAGCCCGATCGTCGCCACCGAGGCGGTCACCAACTCCCACATCGACATCCTCGGCACGCTGCTCGTGCTCGTGGCTACCCTGCTGGTCTCCCGAGGCCTCCGCTTTCGCGGGGGAATCGCGCTCGGTGCGGCGATCGCCATCAAACTCATTCCGGTGATCGCGGCACCCGCTCTGCTCCGGCGGCAGCCAGGAAAAGTGATCGCAGCCTCGATCGTCACCTTCGCCTTGCTCTACATCCCCTATCTCTTGACGACCGGCATCGCCGTTCTCGGATACCTCCCGGGATACCTGTCGGAGGAGGGCTACAACGACGGCAGTCGATTCACCCTGCTCACCCTGTTCGTACCAACGACGGCATCGCTCGCCGTCGCCGCGGTGCTGCTGCTCATCACCGCGGTTCTCGTGTGGTGGAAGACGAATCCGGATGCGCCCTGGCTCGGGCAGCTCGTCATGATCGGCACGACCCTGCTCATCGTCTCGCCCCGATACCCCTGGTACGCCCTGCTGCTCGTGCCGTTTATCGCGCTGAGCGGACGATGGGAGTGGTTCGCCGTTCCCCTCGCCCTTACCGTGCGGCTGCTCATCCCAAACCACATGGTCTCCCAGGTGGCCATCGCGATCGCCATCGTCGTGATCGTCGCACTGGCGCTGCACCGCACCGGTCCCGAAGGACGCGCACGACTGCGGCATCCGCTCACCCTGCTGCGCGGGTCCTCGAGCACGTAGCCGATGCCTGCGGCAGTCGGCAGGTCGGCCGTGACATCCATTGAGGACACAGCGAAGCGCCGGATCCGGAGCCTCTCTGGCCCGAATACCCCGGAATTCCGGGGTTTTTCGCTGGACGTTTGCTGGGAACTATAACGGAACGGTAACAGCACGGGTCAATTCCAAACCATTTGGCGGGGGGAGCCGAACCAATACCCAGAACCGCTTGTCACCAAGGACAAGCGAAAACCTAAGGATCACATCATGCGCAAGTTCCAGAAAGCAACAGTCGGAATCATCACCGCCGGACTCCTCGTCGCCGGCCTCGCCGCCTGCTCGAGCCCCGCCAGCAGTGGCACCGCGCCGGCAGCGAAGTCCTCTTCAGCTCCTGCAATGCAGAAGCCGCTCGCCTCCATCCCCAGCCTCACGGGCGTCGACACCGCCGTGCTCCTCGACGCGGGATTCGCTGCCGCGCTCACCTCGCTCGGCCTCGCCCCCGGAACCGTCGGAACCGCGACCCTCACCGCCGGCAGCCTGCACTTCCCGATCACCGGCGGAAACGTGGACTACTACGACCCGGCCGGAAAGACCCGCCCCTACGTGCAGGGCTCGATCAAGCACGAGGGATCCGGCTTCTCGCTGACCGCTGGCGCCACCAAGGTCGAGCTGACCAACTTCACCATCGACCCGGGCAAGTCCATCCTGTACGGTGATGTCTCGGTCAACGGCACCTCCGCGGCGACCCAGGTCGACCTGTTCAACCTCTACGGCGGAACCCTCAAGCCCCTCAAGATGGACGGCAACAACGCCATCCTCACCGGCACCACGGTACACATCTCCGCTGACGCCGCCGGTCTGCTGAACAAGACCTTCAAGACGGACGCCGTCAAGTCGCAGCTGCTCGTCGGCATCGCCACCATCACGGTAATCGCCAAGTAGTTTCTCCCGCTCAACGAAAGGCCCGCTGCGCATCGCGCAGCGGGCCTTTCGGCTTTGTTCGCACCGGCGGCGCACGGCATCCCGCTCCCCTCGCCGGTCTCGCGGATGTCGCGCTCAAGACGCCCGCGGCATTCCGACTGCGCGTCCAACACTCGAATATGGCCGGGACGCGTGCTCAACATCAGAAATTCGGATGTCTCGGGCTCCGGCTGATGTCAAACGCACGGGCAACCCGGCCCGGGCGTGACCGAGCTCAGGATCCGACGAGTCGTGCCCCGTGCACGGGGCCGGTCGCCCGCACCACCGTCAGCCGGGCGGCGCTGAGCGCAATCTGCAGTTCGAGCGCGGCATCCAGGTCGACCGCGAGGAAAGCGATCGTCGGGCCGGACCCGGAAATCATGCCGGCGAGTGCGCCGTTCTCCTCGCCGAGCTCGATCACCGAGCCGAGTTGCGGCTCGAGGTGCAGGGCAGGCGCCTGGAGGTCGTTGTGCAGCACCTCGGCCAGCATGTGCGGATCCCCCGCCCGCAGGGCCTGCAGCACATTGGCGTCCACCTGCGGCTGGGTCGTGGCAGGGAAGATGTCCTGCGCGTGCCGGTCGCGGTGGCGATCGAGTTCGCTGTAGACACGGGGCGTGCTCATGCCGAAGTCGGCGAGCGCGAGCACCCACTGGAAGCTCCCCTTGGCGAGCGCTGGACTCAGCTGGTCGCCGCGCCCGGTGCCGATCGCCGTGCCGCCGGTGAAGGCGAACGGCACGTCGGAGCCGAGCTGGGTCGCAAGCTCGAGCAGGTCCTCGCGACTGAGATCGGTGCCCCAGAGACTGTCACAGGCGAGCAGGGTGGCTGCGGCATCCGCCGATCCGCCCCCCATGCCGCCCGCGATCGGCACGTGCTTCTCGATCTCGAGATGCACGCCCTTGCGGTAGCCAGCGCGGTGCGCGAGCAGGGTCGCCGCCTTGATGGCAAGGTTGCTGCCATCGGTGGCGAGAGACGACGTGTCGATTGATCCGGAGAATGTCACGGAGAAATCGGCGGCGGCTGTCGCCCTGATGTCCTCATAGAGCGAGACTGCCTGGAACGCGGTGGCCAGGTCGTGGTAGCCATCATCGAGCAGGGCGCCGACCTTGAGGAACACATTGATCTTGCCCGGTGCCCGTGCGTGCACCACCTTCGGAGCGGCCGCGGAGGTCATTAGACCAACCTAGCCGAACCCTCGCAGGCTGCTTTACGCCCCGGCTCGAGCGATCGCGAGGAAGTCGGCTACAGTCAGCTCTTCGCCGCGGGCGGTCGGAGCCACGCCGGCCGCTTCGAGACGAGCGGATGCCGCGGTGCTGCCCCCGAGCACCACCGAGAGCGACTGCCGCAGCATCTTGCGTCGCTGCTGGAAAGCGGCATCCACCAGCGCGAAGGTCGCGACGCGCTCGGCCTCGGTGCCCGGGAGTTCGCCGCGATCGAAGCGCACGAGGATCGAGTCGACGTTCGGTACCGGCCAGAACACCTGCCGGCTCACCTGGCCGGCCGTGCGCCACTTTCCGTACCAGGCCGACTTGATGCTCGGGCTTCCATAGATCTTCGAACCGGGGTCGGCGGCGATGCGCTGCCCCACCTCGGCCTGCACCATCACGAGGCCAGCCTGCAGGCTCGCAAAGTGCTCGAGGAAGTGCAGCAGCACTGGGACCGAGATGTTGTAGGGAAGGTTCGCAACGAGGCTCGTCGGGGAGCCGGGAAGTTCGGTGAGAGTCATCGCATCCTGCGTGATCACGGTGAGCAGGGCGCCCGGCTGGAACAGTTCGACGGTGACCGGCAGCTGCGTCGCGAGGCGACTGTCGATCTCCACGGCGACCACGGATGCTCCGGTCTCGAGCAATCCGAGGGTGAGGGAGCCGAGCCCCGGTCCAACCTCCACCACGCTCTGGCCGGCGACGATTCCCGCTGCCTTGACAATACGCCGCACCGTATTGGCATCGATCACGAAGTTCTGGCCGAGCTTCTTGGTTGGCTGGATGCCGAGCTGATCGGCGAGGTCCCGGATCTCCGCCGGCCCCAGCAGGCTCACGCGAGCTCGGACGAGTCGATGGCCTCGTCATACGGCGACCCGAGATCCTGGGTGACCGGTTCCGCATCCCAGGTGCCGTAGACCAGCTCAGTGTTCGAGGTGATCTGGGCGGCGAGCAACGCGACGTCTGTTCCGAGGTGATCCGCCATGAATCGCAGCGTCGTGGGGATGAGGTACGGCGCGTTCGGGCGACCTCGGTAGGGTACGGGCGTGAGGAACGGAGCGTCCGTTTCGATCAGGATCTGGCTGCGCGGGATGGCGGCGAGCGCATCACGCAGGTTGCCAGCGTTCTTGAACGTGACGGTGCCGGCGAAGGACAGGTACCATCCGTTGTCGGCGCAGAGGCGGGCCATGTCCGCATCCCCGGAGAAACAGTGGAATACCGTCTTGTCCGGGGCACCAGTGCGTCGCAGGGTCGAGATCACTTCGGCGTGGGCATCCCGGTCGTGGATCTGCATCGCAAGATCGTGCTTCTTGGCGATGGCAATATGCGCCTCGAACGATCGATACTGCGCGCCGCGGCCGCTCTCGTCGGTGCGGAAGAAATCGAGTCCGGTCTCGCCGACGGCTCGCACGCGCGGCCGGCCAGCCAACTCGTCGATCTCGGCCAGCGCGGCATCCAGCTCACCCGCGGCTTCGTAGCGCGGAGCCTCGTTGGGGTGGATGGCGACGGCAGCGAGCATCCGCGGTTCCCGAGCCGCCATCTCCGCCGACCAGCGCGAGGTCTCCAGGTCCCCGCCCACCTGGACGACACCGCGCACGCCGACGCTCGAGGCACGATCGAGGTGCTCCCGGTAGTCGAGAAGCTGGTCCCCGTCGGCGATCTCGAGGTGAGTGTGGTTGTCGTAGACACCCACCGTGAGCGCCGAAGGAAGCGGCGGATAGCTCAGGTCGCGCGTTTTACCCTGTTCCGACGAGGTGTCACGCTGACGGATCGGGGCCTGAGAGTCCTCCGTCGCTGGCATGCCTGAATTCTACCCGCCGTGTCACTTCCGACCGATCACACCGAGTCGGCTGGCCGCACTTCGAGCACGATCTTCCCGAGCCCGTGGCGGGCTCCGAGGCGCTCATAGGCGGCCCGCACCCGGTCGAGCGGATAGGTCGCGTACACCGGGATCTTCAGCTCGCCGTTCGCGACCAGCCGCGCTAGCTCGGTCAGCACCTCCCGTGGCTCCACCGTCGACATGCCGTCCGCCTTCACCCGGAACTTTTTTTTCGCCGCAAAGTCGGCGATCGTGTTGATGCGGTCCTTCGGCACCCCGAGATCGACCGCCACCTGCACGTTACCGTCACCGTGCGCATCGATGAAAGCGTCAACGCCATCCGGAACGATCCGACGGATGCGGTCGGCCAAACCCTTTCCGTAAGCCACCGGGATGGCTCCGAGACTGCGAAGGAAGGCATGGTTCTCCTCACTCGCGGTCGCCACCACGGCCGCCCCCGCGAGTACCGCGAGCTGGGTTGCGATGATGCCGACCCCGCCCGCCGCCCCGGCCACAACCACGGTATTGCCGGGTCGCACGTCGACCGCAATGAGGCACGCGCGCGCAGTGGTACCGGCGACGAAGAGACTGGCGGCCTCGTTCCATTCGATCGCGTGCGGCTTCGGGATGACTCGGCTGGCATCGATCGTCACGAACTCCGCCTGCGCATTCCGCCCGTCCGAGAACCCGATGACCTCGTCACCCACCCGCGGGAAGTCGACACCCTCACCGACCGCCGTAACGATCCCGGCGAAGTCGCTGCCCTGCCCCTCCGGAAAGTGGGCGGGAAAGGCCTCATGCATCGCGCCCTCCCGGATTGAGATCTCCCCCGGGTTGATCGCGGCGGCCACGACGGAGACTTGCACTTCTCGCCGCTCGGGGGCCCTGGCATCCACTTCCACCAGCTCGAGCACTTCGCTTCCACCGTACCGGTTGAATTTCACTGCCTGGGGCATGGCGTCCTTACTGGTTAGGCCGAGACTGCAGTGTCCGGCTGTTCGATGCGGGGGAAAAGTGAGGTGGCCAGCGGCGAGACCGAGAGGCCGCCGGTCCAGTCCGAAGCGGCGCGAACGTTCTGGTCGGCCACGTCTCCGGTGCCGCCGAGAGCCGTCCAGAGCTTGGCCGCGGCATCCGGCATCACCGGGGAGAGCAACACCGCGAGGGTGCCGAGGCCACGCACGATCGTGAACAGCACGGCGTCGAGCCGCTCTGCGTTGGCCGGATCCTTTGACAACCCCCACGGCTCCTGGATGGTAATGTAGCCGTTCAACTCGTCGACGAGGGTCCAGATCGAGGCGAGCGCCTCGTGGATGGCGAGGCGCTCGATCGCGGCATCCGCTTCCGCTGTGACGCGCAGGCCGGTGGCGAAGATGGCCTGGTCCGTCTCCGTGAGCTCGATACCGGTCGGGATGACTCCCCCACGGTAGCGCGTGACCATCGCGATTACGCGCGAGGCAAGGTTGCCAAAACCGTTGGCGAGCTCCGCCTGGTAGCGCGCGGAAAGATCCTCCCAGCTGAAGGAGCCGTCCTGCCCGAAGCTGATAGCGCGCATGAAGTAATACCGAAAGGCGTCGACTCCAAAGGTGTCGGTGATCTCCGAGGGCGCAATGCCGGTGAGTTTGGACTTCGACATCTTCTCGCCGCCGACGAGAAGCCAGCCGTGGCCGAACACGCGACGCGGCACCGGCAGACCAGCGGCCATCAGCATCGCCGGCCAGATCACGGCATGGAAACGGGCGATGTCTTTACCCACGAGCTGCACGGCCGGCCAGCGCCGTTCGAAATTCTCGGTGTCGGTTCCGTAGCCGATCGCGGAGATGTAGTTGAGCAGCGCATCGAACCAGACGTACACCACGTGGCTGTGGTCCCAGGGGATCTGGATGCCCCAGTCGAAGCTCGACCGCGAAATAGAGAGATCGTCGAGACCCTGCTTCACGAAAGAGATGATCTCGTTGCGCACGCTCTCCGGCTGGATGAAGTCGGGCTGCGACTCGTACAGGTCGAGGAGTTTCTGTTGGAATTCGCTCATGCGGAAGAAGTAGTTCTTCTCCTTGAGGATCTCCACCGGGCGCCCGTGGATCTTGCACACCAGCTGTCCGGCGAAGTCGCCGTCCGCCATCTCCACCAGATCGTCGAGCTGCTTGTACTCCTCACAGCCAACGCAGTAATACCCCTCGTACTCGCCCGAGTAGATGTAGCCATCGTCGTAGAGCTTCTGCAGGAAGATCGTGACGGCACGCTCGTGGCGCTCGTCGGTGGTGCGGATGAAATCGTCGTTGGCGATGTTGATGGTTGCGAGCAGCGGCAACCAGGCATCCGTAACGAGCCGGTCGGCCCATTCCTTCGGGGTCGTGTCGTTCGCCACCGCCGTGCGCAGGATCTTCTGGCCGTGTTCGTCGGTGCCGGTGAGCAACCAGGTGTCGTCGCCACCCTGGCGGTGCCAGCGGGCAAGCACGTCGGCAGCGACCTCGGTGTATGCGTGACCGATGTGTGGCACATCATTCACATAAAAGATGGGTGTCGCGATGTAAAAAGGGTCTCCGGCGGGCATTCGATAATCCTAATTGGCGGCGGATGGTGCGGGGTCCGCGTTACGCGCCGGGCAGGGCCCGCCGAAGTCCGTCTTGCCCGCTCACCAAGCGGCCCCGCCGAAGCGGGGCCGCTTGGTGAGCGAATTGCGTTCTAGTGCCGCCCCGCCGCCAACAGAGAGAGCAACTCGAAGCTCACACCGCCGATGCCGGTCACGGCGTCGTACTGGCGCGTTGTCTTCAATGTCGTGTCCTGGTCGAGGCTGATCAGGTAGCTGTTGCCACTCCGGGCACTCGTGTAAACGAGAGCCTTGGTGGGGTTCTGCGGCTGCACATCGCGGAACGAGGACGGCAGGATGCGGTCGAGTCCGTAGAGCGTCGGGTTCGCAAATCCGATCGAGGTTCGGGTGGCCTGCTGCACGATCGCGATCTGCGCGGCGGTCAACGGCGAAGCGAGCGAGGTGCCGCCGTAGGTTTCGCGCGTGAAGTCACCGACGGCGAGAGTGACATCGTCGATGATCGGACGAATACCGACCGAGAATCCGGTGTACGGATCCGCGAGGGCCGCGATGTCCGGAGAG
>JANYEI010000191.1 GCA_025363205.1 Frigoribacterium sp. | reverse complement strand
CAGAAGCTGATCTGCTCCGGGCTCCAGTCCTGAGTGAGCTTCTCCTGAACGAGATCGCGCAGCACCGGGTCTTTGCCGAGCCGGCCACCGCGATCGCGCCTAGCTTTTTCTCGGGAGCGGGCGTGCGCGAGGACAGCGTCGTACTTTCCACGGTCGTGTCGACGCATGTTGCGTCGCAGCTCCCGGCTGATCGTCGATGGCGAACGACCGAGCCGCCTCGAGATTTCCCTCATCGACAAACCCTCGCGCCGAAGCACGGCGAAGCGTTCCCGTTCGATGCTCGACAGGTACCGGGTGTGACGGTCTGCTTCGAGCATTCGCAATGGCGCGACGCCGCCGCGTTCGGCACGCCACCGGAAACCGGTCGTGCGTGCGATACCGATTCGTCTGGCCGCCTCGATCGGCCCCACGCCGGCGAGAATTAGCTTCCAGTACGCGTCCTCAACGCTGAGCCATCTTTTACGTCCACGTCGTCCCATAATGTCCACACTCCGAATTCTGATGGAGTGTTGCGACGAGGCCTAGAACTCGCCCGGCGTTAATGGCCCTGTTTTCAGTCAGCGTTATCATCCGGTCGTGATTTCCCCCCAAGGTAAAGCTGTTGAAGGTGGGAGCGACGTGTCGTTTAAGGTCGTCGCGGTAGTTGTCCTTGGTTCCGTCGCTGAGATTTTTCATGTCGAGGCCTTCAAGCCAAAGGGTTGTAAGTTCTTTGAAGGGGCTGGTAACGGAAAGTTCGCCCCCGGCACCGTACCCGGAACGGTCGAGGAGGCGTTGCTTCAACCGGGGGCGGGCTGCAGCCTGGGCCGGTCAGGACGCGGTGACCACCCGAAGGCGGCCATCTACGTCCCGGTACCGGGTGGCGGTACGATAGCCCTGATTAGTTCGGCCGTAGCCGACGAGCCCGTAGGTACCGATGATCGTGCGGGGTCGGCCCGGGATCATTGGCGGCCCGGTCCCGGGCGATTGGCATCGTCCTCTTCCATGCGCCGAAGCCAGGCTTAGATTTCGGAGCGGCGGAGCTTCAGCTCCCGGCCGATGCGGATGCCGTGTGGGCCACGCCCGCGGAAACGCAGGTTGTACAGAATCTGGACATTGATGCCGAGGGAGGCAGCCAGCTCTTTAATGGTCAAAAGCGAATCGAAGCCGCCTGCGAAAACAGTTTCGTTCGTCATGCCCGATAGGTGCGAAAACCATCCCGCGCAGCTTCGAGAAGCTATGGAGGAGGTCCTAAACGGACAGGTATGAAGATAATCAGTGTCGAATAAGTTTCGAACGGCCATCCCAAACCTTTTTACAGGTTCCGAAATGGCCGTCCTAACTGGGGTTTTGTGGATCCAAGGGGATTCGAACCCCTGACCCCCTGCATGCCATGCAGGTGCGCTACCGGGCTGCGCCATGGACCCATGTTTGCTTTTCTTGAACTTCCAAGAAGGCAACTAGGTCAGATTACTACACATCCGGGAGCTCCGTCGTCAGCCTTCGATTGAAGGCGGTCCCGGTGCGAGGCGGCGGCGCAGGACGAGCATGGCGCCGATGGCGGCCCGCAGCTCCTGCAGGTGGTGCTTCGCAAGGAATGGCTGGCTGAACTCCCCAAGGTCTCCCGCCGTTGCGCTCGTTCCCACGGTTTCGACGGCCAGCCCGTGATCGAGCCCCAGGATGCCCACGGCCACGGCCGACTGATAGGGCACGTAGATCGGCGTCGTCACCTGCAGTACCGACCGTTCGGCCACCGTACGGCGCTCTCCGGCCCAGAATCGATAGGTATCGGCCGAATTCGCGCGACGGTGGTCTGGATCCGATGAGGGTGCCACCAGAACACTCACTCGCGGCAGCTTCTGCCGACGCCAACTGAGCTGTCGCCACGATGATTGCGGTGTGTCTCCCTGCCCGTCGGAAACCTCCGGTTCACCGAGCGGGCCGAATGTCTGCTCTAACCCGAACAGCATCGCGTCAAATTCGTCATCGGCGTCTATCCCGAGCGCCTCGGCGAGGGTCGTCTCCCCCGGCGAGAAGGGCCGGAATCCGCCGAGGAACAGGATGTGGTCGCACTCGAGTCCCCCCTCCAGCAGTTCGGCCACGAACCGTGGTTTCACGATGCCGGCACGCACCATTCCCCCGGTCATGATCACCGTGTCGTAGCGGCGCTTGGTTGGCGTCTCCCGGCCAGTCAGCCCCAGGTACCGAGCGCGCTCAAACACGATGTCCGTTTGGGTTGACGTCAGTCCCCCGTGACTGATCGAATCGCGCTCCCTGCCGTGGCGAAAATCCCAGTGGGCCGCGGCAAAATCATCCAGCCACTTGAGCCGATCCGCGCCGGCCCGCTCGGGCAGCGAGTGTCCGAACGCCGCAACCACAGCTGCGAGGGCGGATGACCCTGACCAGGCGTCGATCGACGTGAGCACCCGCTGGGCATCTCCCGGCGACCCGCTCCAGGATGGAAGAGCGAGAGCCAGCATCCGAATACCGAGCTTGGGCTATTCGGTGGTCTCACGCACCGGAAGATCGATCGGCACTACCGGACAGTCCTTCCAGAGTCGCTCGAGCGAGTAGTACATACGGTCTTCCTCGTGAAAGACGTGCACGACAAGGTCTCCGAAGTCGAGGAGGATCCAACGGCCTTCTGCACGTCCTTCACGGCGAAGCGGCTTCGAACCATGCTCGATCAACTGGTCTTCGATCTCGCTGGCGATGGCGACGACGTTTCGCTCGTTGCGTCCGGTGGCGAGAAGAAAGATGTCGGTCAGCGGAAGCGGTCCGGAGACATCGAGCGCGACAAGATCCTCCGCTTGCTTGGAGTCTGCGGCGGCGGCAGCAATCTGGAGGAGTTCGCGGGCATGGTCGGTCGCAGTCACAGGGTCCTTAGGGGTGGGAATACAAAAAACGACGGGGTCACAGCTTTAGAAGATCCTGAAGATCAACCCTGCAACGAGAAGAACGACCACGCCAACGGCCATCACTGCGGCCGAGACAATAAGAATCAGCGGAAGCCGACTCGCCTTCTGCGGCTTCATCGAGTTGATGACGTCGCCGGAGGCAGTGTTGGTGCTGACGGCACGAATTGCACGCACCGGCGCCGACTCTGGGTCGGAGTCCTCGCGGTCATCCGCCTCGAGCAACGCGTCTACATCGGAGTGGTCGTAACGCGCGGGGTGAACTCCTGTCGATCCCATGCTGCTCGGAAGATTGATCGATCCCGTGATGAGGATTTCACCGGTGCCGCTGAGCGGACCCATCATGTCTTCCCCGGTCGGCATCGACGGAAGAACGAGAGCACTCGTGGTGATCGCGCCGCTCGTGGCCCCGACGTCACGGGCGAAGGTATTTTCCTGCACCTGCTCGTCGTCGTCGATGAGCGCTTGGGTCGACCAATGGCCGATGGGCGGTACGTATGTTCCTTCGGCAGCGGCGACTGCGGTGCCAGCATCTGCGACATTCGGCGTGGGAGCGTCAGGTGCGCCGAGGAAGACATCGAATGTCGTCGGCACGGCGTCGGCAGGTTCCGGCTCGATCGCATTCTCGAGAGCATCACCGCTCGGAAACAGGAGGTCCTCGAACGCCGGAGCCTTCGACGGTGGTGATTCAAGCTCGGCAATGACGACTTCAGATTCACCGGCCGAGTCGATGGAGAACACCGGAGTGCTGATGAGCTCAATCGGTGACGACTTGACGGGAGCCGACTCTGCGACGATCGGGGCGCTGGGATTTTTGACAGGGATCGCTCCGGTGAACAACAGACGCACCGGAGGTTCGACGAGAGCCGGCGGCTCTGGCGCACGTTCTGAGGCCGACGCAGCAGTTTGAGCCGATCCAGTCGATTCCTGTGCCAATTCCTGTGCGCGAAGCGCCTCTTCGCGCTCGAGCTCGGGGTCAACCGTCGCGCGATGGCCACGATCGCGGAAGCGAGGACGCTCGATGCCGACTGCCTCTTGCACCGACAGGTCCTGCACCGGCGCGTCTTCCACCGGCCCGTCTTCCACCAGCCCGTCTGCATGGGGTGCCTCATCTGCTGGCATGGCCTCCACAGGGGCTTCCTCCGCATGAACGACTTCCACTGGAGCGGCCGCAGGCTGTGCCGGTGCGAATGCGGCAGCCGCTCGCTCGGCTTCATCGTTTTCGCTCGGGCTGGTGACGAAGCCGCCGATACCGAGCTCTCGCATTTGCCGACGGGTGAGAACCGGCTCGGGCCGAGACGTGTCGGCGGAGGGTGTGGGCGACTCAGCCTCGATCGCCTGAGCGCTAGTCGGCTGAGCGCTAGTCGGCTGAGCGCTGATCGGCTGGGGAACGGCGCTAATCGCGCGATCACGGAACGATGCACCGTCATAGCTCGGCACCTGCGGCCGCGCCTGCGTGACGCGGGCGAGCGTCCCTGGCTCGATCTCGGCGACGCGCTCGTTGCTGGCGGGCTGTTGAACGCGGCGTCCCCGGGCGACGGCCGAGTTGGCTCGGCTTTCCGGCTCGCCCTCAGGCCTTGCCGGCTCACCCTGAGGCAGAGAAGCGCGACGCGCTTCCGCTTCCCAACCCTGGCGCGCGATGCCGGCGAAGGAGGTGTCTTCTGGCGTGTTCTGTTCGGGGGTCGACGAAAGGTCGACGTCCTCGTCACGTTCGGTTTGCCGAACTTGCCGCCGACTCACGGGCGGCTGGTCGTGCCATGCTGTCATGTCAGACTCCGATACAAGTGGTGTTTGGAGATGTATTGAACAACACCGTCGGGAACCAAATACCACACCGGGTAGCCCCGGCTGACCCGGCTGCGACAATCGGTGGAGGAGATTGCGAGCGCGGGCACTTCTAGCAAGCTTACGTCCGACTCGGGTAAACCGGAAATAGTCAGCGGATGTCCCGGTCGTGTCACTGCGACGAAATGAGCAAGCGACCAGAGCTCAGCCACGTCTTTCCAGTCCAGGATCTGGGTAATTGCATCCGCACCAGAGATGAAGTAGAGCTCGGCGTCCGGCCTCTCCGCGTGCAGGTCACGCAGCGTGTCGATTGTGTAGGTGGGGCCCTGACGATCGATGTCCACCCGGCTCACCGTGAAGTTGGGATTTGCCGCAGTCGCTATCACTGTCATCAGATAGCGATTCTCCTGCGAAGCAGCGGCTGTCTTCTGATAGGGAATACCCGTGGGCACGAAGACCACTTCATCGAGTCCGAATGATTGCGCGACCTCGCTTGCCGCGACGAGGTGCCCATGGTGAATGGGGTCGAATGTGCCCCCCATCACCCCGATTTTCGGGCGTTTTATCGGGCTTTCCGTGGTCACGTCGTTGGCGCTAGTGATTGGTCGCGTGCCCACTCGCCGCCGAGCCGCCGGTCTTCTGGCTGTGGCGGTTGGCAACATCGCGAAAGCTCCAGACGACGAAACCCAGGGCGACGAAGACGACAGCGGCGATAATCGGGAAAACCCAGGAAGGGAAGAACAGGGCGATCTTCGCCTCTTCCGCCGCCAGAACAATCGTGCTTAGCACTGAGATCCACCAATCATGTTTGTGCGATATTTCCGCGAACGCCAGCCTACCGGCCCGTAGATGCCTATTCCCTGACCTGACCCGTGCCACGCACGACCCATTTAGTGCTCGTGAGCTCGCTGAGCCCCATCGGGCCACGCGCGTGCAACTTCTGGGTGGAGATCCCCACCTCGGCACCGAAGCCGAACTCCCCGCCATCGGTGAATCGCGTCGACGAATTGACCATGACTACGGCCGAGTCCACCTCGGCGAGAAAACGTTCGGTGTTGGTGAGGTCATTCGTGATGATCGATTCGGTATGGTGCGTCGAATAGCGACGAATGTGATCGATCGCCTCGTCGAGCGAGCCGACGACTTTAACCGCGAGGTCGAGCGACATGTATTCGGTGCGCCAGTCCTCCTCGGTCGCCGCCACGGCATCCGCGAAGATGGCGCGGGTGCGCTCATCCGCGTGGATGGTGACTCCGGATGCCCGAAGTGCGCCGAGCACGGAGGGCAATAGCCGTTCCGCCGCGGCTTCGTGCACGAGCAGCGTCTCCAGGGCGTTGCACACGCTCGGGCGCTGCACCTTGGAGTTGTGCACGATGTCGATCGCCCACGCCTCGTCCGCCGACTCGTCGAGAAAGACATGCACGATACCGGCGCCGGTCTCGATCACGGGAACCGTCGACTCCGCAACAACGGTGTTGATGAGGTCGGCACTGCCCCGGGGAATGAGCACGTCCACGTGCCCGCGCGCCTGCATGAGCTGTCGAGCACCGTCACGCCCGAACTCGTCGATCGTCTGAACGGCATCGGCCGGCAGGCCAACGCTCGCAAGCGCATCCCGGATAACCGCCACGAGCGCCCGGTTCGTGTTTTGGGCGGCACTCCCCCCGCGCAATACGACCGAGTTCCCGCTCTTGAGCGCGAGACTCGCGATATCAACCGTCACATTGGGGCGCGCCTCGTAGATCACCCCGACGACACCGAATGGCACTCGCACCTCGCTGAGCCGAAGGCCGTTGGGCAAGGTCTGGCCGCGCACGTTCTCGCCGACCGGGTCGACGAGAGCGGCGACGAGACGGACCGCTTCGGCCAGCTCACCGAGCCGCGTCTCGTCCAGACGAAGACGGTCTTGCATCCCGGCACTCAGCCCGTTGTCGCGACCGTTGGCGATGTCGATGTCATTGGCGGAAATGATTCGGTGCGCGTGCGCGACGATGGCGACGGCAATCGCGTGCAATCCGCGGTTTTTGAGGGCCGCGTTCGCGGTGGCGAGCAGCAGGGAAGCCACGCGTGCCGCATCCAGTTTCTCGGTGAGGGAGCGTGTGGCGACAACGGTCTCAGGCATGACATCAGTTTAGTTGCGAGCGTTCGGAGCCCCAGAGTCGCATTGCGGATCGGGTTGCTTCTGCGAGAGCAGCCGATACCGCTGTGACGTCCATGCCGTCGATCGACGCGCGACCCCTACTCCTCGTTTTTGAGGGCGAGTCCGACCGCAAAGAACGTCGCAGCCCAGTGACCGATGAAGATACCCCAACGGTCGGACTGCGCCTTGTCGTCGCTCTTTTTCATGCGCGAGACCTGCCAGGTCAGCAACGACAAACCGATCGATACGAAGCCGAGAACGTAGGCATGATTGCTGCGGAGACCGAGGTTGTGAAACTCCCGGATTGGATCGTAGCTAACCTGCGCGATTGTTTTCTTGGCCATGGTGAGTCCTCTCAACGATTCATGGGACGTACTTGACCCCACTGTTCCCGCGTATCGGGCCGGGATGCCCGTCATCGATAAAGTTCCCAGCCAGGGCAGAACGCCACACCGCCGGGAGAGGGAATCGGAGGGTGTTATACGGATGCCGCGGCAAACCAGGTGCCGAGTTCGGCTCCCTCGAGGGCAGCAGCCACGTCGCGCGTCGACGCAAGCAGCACCGGTGTTCCCGATGCCGCGGCAAGCTTCGCTGCAGCCACTTTTGTGCCCGCACCGCCGGTTCCGACCCCCGCCGAACCGATGTCGCCGAATTCGACGCCCGCGAGGTCGTCGTCCCACGGTACGTCCGCGATGCGGCGGGCACCCGGCTGTTCCGGCGGACGCGTGTAGAGGGAGTCGATATCGGAGAGCAACACGAGCAGGTCGGCCCGCACCAGCTGGGAGACGAGGGCCGCAAGCCGGTCGTTGTCACCAAACCGGATCTCATGCGTCGCCACCGTGTCATTCTCATTCACTATTGGCAGGATGCGAAGGTCGAGCAGGCGCTCCATGGCGCGTTGCGCATTACCGCGATGAGTCGGATTCTCCAGGTCTCCGGCGGTGAGCAGCACCTGCGCAGCGACGATCTGAAAGCGGTCGAGGCTGTCCTGGTAGCGATAGATGAGCACATTCTGGCCGACCGCGGCGGCCGCCTGCTGGGTCGCGAGGTCGGTGGGGCGAGCGTCCAACTTGAGGTAAGGCATCCCGGTGGCGATGGCTCCCGAAGAGACGAGGATCACCTCGGTGCCTCGCGAATGGGCCGCAGCGAGAGCATCGACGAGCGGAGCGATCTGCCCGGCGTTCGCACCGCTGATCGACGAGGAACCGACCTTCACGACGATGCGGCGTGCGGAAGGGATGCCGCGGCGCGAGAGAACCGGGCTAGACATCCGCCGGAGAATCCTTCGACTCGGCCTCAGCATCCTCGATTTCGGCGCCGTCCTTGCGTGCGATCGCGAAGCCTTCGTCGTCGTTCCACATGCCAGCCTCCCGCTCGCGGATGAGCTCGGCGCGCGCTTCGGCTTTGCCATCCATGCGGTCGAGGTATTCCTGGCGACGCGTCTTCGAGGTCGGGCGATCGTTCTGCACGAGCCTCGGATCGGTGCCGCGCGGGGCTGTCAATAGCTCCGCCGTCGAGGTGAGCGTCGGCTCCCAGTCAAAGGTGACCGGACCAATCATCACGGTCGAGCCAGCCACGGCTCCGGCCTTGAATAGCTCGTTCTCGACACCAGACTTGGCGAGGCGGTCAGCGAGGAATCCGATGGCCTCTTCATTGTTGAAGTCAGTCTGGGCGACCCAGCGCTCGGGCTTGCCGCCGACGACGCGGTAGATGTTTCCGCCGGAACCGCCCTCAACCATGACAGTGAAGCCGGCGTCGCCGGTGGCACGAGGGCGAAGCACGATCCGCTGCTTCACTGGCACTGCGGCCTTCTGGGCGCGTTCCGCATCCACCAGCTCGCCAAGGGCAAAGGAGAGTTCGCGCAGGCCCTCGCGACTCACCGCGGAGATCTCAAAGACTCGGTATCCGCGAGCCTCGAGTTCGGGGCGCACGAGGTCGGCGAGTTCGCGGCCCTCCGGAACGTCGACCTTGTTCAGTGCGATGAGCTGGGGTCGGTCGAGCAGCGGAAGCTGGCCCTCGGGCACCGGGTAGGCGGCGAGTTCGCCGAGAATCACGTCAAGGTCGCTGATCGGGTCTCGGCCAGGCTCAAGAGTGGCGCAGTCGAGCACATGGAGCAACGCGGAGCAGCGCTCGACGTGGCGCAGGAACTCCAGTCCGAGCCCCTTGCCTTCGCTGGCGCCCTCGATGAGACCGGGCACGTCGGCGACGGTATAGCGGGAGTCGCCAGACTCCACAACACCGAGGTTCGGATGCAGCGTGGTGAACGGGTAGTCCGCAATTTTCGGCTTAGCCGCAGAGATGGCGGCGACCAGGCTGGACTTGCCGGCGGAGGGATAGCCAACCAGCGCGACATCCGCCACGACCTTGAGCTCAAGGAAGACATCACCCTCCCATCCGGGGATGCCGAGAAGGGCGAAGCCCGGGGCCTTGCGCTTGGTGGACGCGAGGGCGGCATTACCAAGCCCACCCTGCCCGCCGGGAGCCACGACGTAGCGCATCCCCGGCTCGGTGAAGTCGATGAGTTCGTTGCCCTCGGTGTCCTTGACAACGGTTCCCAGCGGAACGACAAGTTCGATCTCGGCGCCGTCGGATCCACTGCGGTTGTCCCCCATGCCCTGGCCGCCCTTTTCGGACTTACGGTGGGGGGCACGGTGGAAACCAAGAAGAGTGGTGACACCCATCTCGCTCACCAGCACGATATTTCCGCCATCACCACCGTTGCCGCCATCGGGCCCGGCAAGCGGCTTGAACTTCTCCCGCTTCACCGAGACGCAGCCGTCGCCGCCGTCGCCGGCGCTGAGGTGAAGTGTTACCTGGTCAACGAAGGTAGCCACAACGCATCCCTTCATGTAGTGAATTACCGCTTAACAGGTAAGAGCGAGCCGAAGCCCGCTCGAACCAAGAGAAAAGACGACCATCGAGTAAGTCGATGATCACATCGGTCGCTCCGCGACCGTATCGAAACTAGGCCGCGACCACGATGTTGATGACCTTGCGGCCACCTTTCGCACCGAACTCGACCGCACCAGCGGCGAGCGCGAACAGCGTGTCATCGCCGCCACGGCCGACGTTGACGCCGGGGTGGAAGTGGGTACCACGCTGGCGGACGATGATCTCGCCGGCGCTGACGACCTGGCCGCCGAAGCGCTTGACGCCAAGGCGCTGCGCGTTCGAGTCGCGACCGTTACGGGTGGAGCTTGCGCCCTTTTTGTGTGCCATGAGTAGTCGGTTCCTCTACTTGATGCTGGTGATCTTGATACGGGTGAGCTCCTGGCGGTGGCCCTGACGCTTCTTGTACCCGGTCTTATTCTTGAACTTCTGAATGACGATCTTCGGTCCGCGGAGGTCGCCGACGACTTCTGCAGTCACCTTCACCTTCGCGAGAGCCGTCGCATCATGCGTGATGGTGTCGCCGTCGACCAGCAATACCGGCACGAGCTCGACGTTGCCGTCTTTGTCGGCCTTGATGCGGTCGAGAACGACAATGCTGCCGACCTCGATTTTTTCCTGCCGACCACCGGCGCGCACAACTGCGTAAACCACTTGGGAACCCTCACTCTATGAACTGTTGCCGATGATTTCGGCAGAAGTCTTGGTGTGCATTCGGTTGCGGGCTTAGCCCAGCACACACCGAAGGTCAACAATAGTCGATGATCGCGGCTTGGGTCAAACGCTGACGAGCGTGTTCACGCCGTGTCGACGATGCCCATGATTTCGTGCTCGGACGGATGCCGCGCGAGCCACATCCGCAGCAAGACTCCCACCAGGATCACGAGCGGCGCGATGGTCACCAGCTGCCCCCCGGCGATAGCCGCGGAGAAGCCGAGCGCCTGCAGGAACTTGTCTCCCGCATCCGCCGTGAGTCGGATCTGCCCCATCAGACCATTTGTTACGAGAGAGATTCCGGTGGTGGCGAGATTCACCAGGAAGACCAGAACGCTTCCCACGACCGCCGCGAGCGCTGCGCGGGTGATCACATGGGCGATGTGCAAGTCGGGGCCGATCGGAGCGATGAACCAAAAGCTGAGTACCACGCCGAGGGCAAGCGGAACGGCAATAGAGGAGAATTGAGTGGCGTAACCGGCCCACCATTGCCACGCTGGCGCCTCACTGGTGCCGAGGAAGGAGAGTTGCCCGATCAGGGCATTCAACACATTCTGAACGAGGCTGACGGCGAGCACGACGAGCCCCGAAGCCAGGGCCACGAGAAAGCCGTGCTGTCGCACGACGCGATGGGCGAGCGTGGTCATCTACGAATCCTTCCTGTTTAGAATCGGCCAATGACCGTCCTGATCGACCAGCCTAGGTGGCCAGCGCACGAGATGCTCTGGTCTCACCTGGTGAGTGACAGCTCCCTGGCGGAGTTGCACGACTTCGCCGGGCGGATGGGCATCCCGCGTCGAGCTTTCGACCTCGATCACTACGACGTGCCCGAGACCAGGTACGACGAGATGGTGGCTGCCGGGGCGGAACCGGTGAGCATCCGGCAACTCGTGGAACGACTGCGCGACAGCGGGCTGCGAGTCTCCCAGCGCGATCGTCGGCGGTAGCTTCGTGTCCTGCCGCGACGCCGGCGGGACGCGCGCCGTCACCCGGCGTACAAACCCGTCACGGCGGGGAAAACTCCTCCCGGCGGGAGTTGTGCCTCCCGCCGCGACGCCAAGTGGACTCCGCGAGACGGCGCATCCCCCGCCACGAGGCGAACTACGGGAGCAGCAGCAGTGGCACTACCAGCTCTCGTTGAAACCCTCCACGCTGCGCACGACTGCGCCACTCACGATATCGATGATGACCGTTCTAATCGAGGTGGATTGCGCATCGACCAGGTAGCCGTCCGAAACACTGTGCGCATAGTCCGGAATGACATTGACCGCGACGAACTGACCGTTCGGCGAGATGCTGAAGCCCTCGATGCTGCCCGCGTCATCCTTTGTCTGGTAGAGAATGCGGGCGGTGGTGCCGCTCTCGTAGACGAGGTAGCTCTGGAACTTGCCGCCCGTCGCCGAATCGAACACGGCCACCTGCTGCACCCGGGCCACATCCTTCCCCAACAGCACGACATCACCCCCGTAGGTGGATGCCCCGGCGATCGGCAGCGACGGGATGCGAGTTTTCGTGCCATCGGCGAGCGATAACGCGATCTTCCCAAAGACGTCGCTCACCACGATCGACTTTCCATCGGGCGCGCTGCGCCCGAGTTCTGTGTATTGGCCGAGAGGAACCGGAGGTGCGGATTTGGAGGCGTCGATCAGAAGCACGGTCTGGTCAACGCCGTGGGCGACGATGCTCGTGCTGCCGCCGAGAAAGCCCCAGGTCAGCACCGTGAGCGGCTTGCCGGCGAGGTCGGGCACGGGAGCCACGGCGTGGTCACCGCTGAGGTCGACGCGCATCAGTACGGAGGTGAACTCGCGGGCGACGGCCGGTCCCGCGCTAGTGAAAACGAAGCCGAGGAGGCCAGCATCCGATTCGCCCTTGAGTTCGTCGATGGTGCCGGGGCCGGGCATCGGGATCTGTTCGACCAGTTTGCTGGAGAGCCCCACCAGCGACAGGGAACTTGTGCCGTCATCGGCGAGGGTCGTGAAGGCGATTGCCTGGGCGAAGACCACGAATTGTTGGATGCGGGGTGCCGAATAGACGACGCTGCGCTCACTGCCGCTCAGCCCGGTGCGAATGATCGAATCATCCTGCCCAGCCCCGGTGGCCGGGTCGGCTCGCTCGAGATAGTAGATCTCTGCGCGGGCTGTGGTGAACGTGTAGTCGAAGGTCGAGACCCGCGGCTGGAAGGCGTTGGCAACATCCGAGACCCGAACCGAGTATTTCGTGGCGTAACGGAGGCGGTCAGTGAATTGCACGGCGATGACGGCGCCGGAGGTACTCACCGTGAACGGCACGGCGGGACTCACCGACACGTGTTTTTTCGCCACATCGCGGATGCTCTGGTTGGCGAACAGTCGCAGCTGCTGCCCGCCCTGCGCGACCACCCGGTTGGCATCGACGCTGCCGCTCGACAGCTTCGGACCCTGCAGGTAATTCAGACCGGCGAATGCCGCGACGAGGATCGCCAGGGCGACCACCATGATCGTGAGGGTGCGACGGAACGGGCCGGCCGACTCGGCCGCTGCATCCGAATCGTCAGTAGAGGTATGGCTCACTCGGCTGATCCACTTTCGTCGTCGCGGTGGGCACCAGGGCGATGGACTGCTGGCTCTTCGTGCTTGGGTTGGTCTGAAACGACCCGCTCACCCTGACCCAGTGATCGGCCGCGAACCGGTTCTGCCAGTTGGGGAGAAAGACCGGCACACCCACCGGTTGCGCGTCGACGGCGCAGCAGGTGATGACGAAACGGGAGACGTAGAAGACGTTCTGCGGGTCATCCCTGTCTTTGGTGATGAATCCCACAACATTCGCTGCCTTGTCACGGTAGAAGCTCGCGTCGGTGGTCTGGCGCAGTAGCGACGACCAGTCGAGCACCGTGAAGCGCGCGAATGCGCCGGCGGGAGCGGATGCCGCGGAGTCCACCGTTTTCGTGCCAGAGCCCACCTGGGTGCTGTTGATCACGCGCTGGTCTGCGGTGGCGGTGGTGAGAGTCGCCGGAGGGACGACGACGAGTGCGGTCGCCATGACCAGGGTCACCACCGTGCCGACGACGGAGATTGCTCGGCGGTAGCTGCGCGGAGCGGCATCCTCGTACTCGTGCTCATGCTCATGCTCGTGCTCTTGCTCTTGCTCGTGCTCCTGATCCGGCGATCGCCCGAAGCTTGCAATCACCAGCGCGAGCCCGAGCACCGTCATTATCACGGTGAACACGATGTACCGCGGGTGAATGTACAGGATGAGTTGGTTGGTGACGGCGAGCCAGACGGTCGAGACGAGGGCGGCGACGCACAGGACGATGCCCTGCCAGCGGCTGAACCTAGGCAAAATAATTCACGACCAATCCGATCAGGGCGCTGAGCAACCCGACGATCACGGTGAGCTGCACAAGTACCTTCGCGCGGAAGGTGGTGCGCATGAGAGCGAGCATCTTGATATCGATGATCGGCCCGAAGACGAGGAATACGGCGATCGAGCCGGGCATGAAGGTGCTGGCGAAGGGCAGGATGAAGAACGAGTCGACGTTGGAGCAGACGGAGATCACGAATGCGAGCGCCATCATCGCGAGAATCGACCAGAGTGGGTTACTTCCGAGGCTCAGCAGCAGCGATCGAGGCACGGCCACCTGCACGAGACCGGCGATGAGCGAGCCGATGAACAGTGCAGGCATGATGACACCGCTCTCGCGGGTAAAGAGCTCCACGCTCTTCTGCCAGCGGGTCTGGTCGTGTTCGTGCGGGTCGGGCAGGCGGCATTCGGCGGCAAAGCGGTCGGTCAGCAGACTGTCCTGGTCGGGGTGCTTCGAGAAGAGCCATCCGATCACGTTGGCGATCACGAAGCCGCCAACGAGGCGAGCCGCGAAGATCCAGCTGTCGAAGCCGAAGGCCTGCCCGGTGGTGAGAATGGTGATCGGGTTGACGATCGGGGCCGCGAGCAGGAACGTCATCGACTCCGAGACCGTGAAGCCCTTGACGATAAGACCGCGGGCGAGCGGAACGTTGCCACACTCGCAGACCGGAAGAAATATGCCAAGAAACGAGATCATCGCGCGCCGCAGAAAGGCGTTGCGCGGCAGGATGCGCATGATCCAGCGGTCGGGAACCCAGACCTGAACGAGGATCGAGAGGACAATACCGAGGATCACGAATGGCAGTGACTCGATGATCACGCTGATCGACAGCGTGAGAAGATCCTGAACCCGGTTGGGCAGCGACCATGGGCCGAGGACTGGCGTGAGCGCGCGCACCACAAAGACGGCGGCAATACCCCCGAGCCCAACCACGAGACCCACGATGGTGGGCGTCCGGATGCTGCTTCGCTTGCGCTCTGCTACCCCGATGCCCACCCGCGGAATCTTACGGCGTGACGGTGAAGTCGGCACCCCGGCACGCTACGTGTTGCTCGAACCCTCGGACGACTCGGAGGTACGCACAGTGCCGGCGCTGGACGCACGACGAGAGACGCGCGAGCG
>JANYEI010000091.1 GCA_025363205.1 Frigoribacterium sp. | reverse complement strand
CGCGAGACCACAGGCCAGGCTCGCGACCGTGAACAGCGCGAGACCGGCCACGAAGATCCACTTATGACCGAAGCGGTCGCCGAGACGACCGGCCGGTATCAGCACGAGGCCGAATGCGAGAGCGTATCCGGCGATGATCCAAGACAACGTCGCCTCGTTTGCGCTGAGGCTCGTGCGGATCGTTGGAAGTGCGACATTGACGATGGTCGCGTCGAGAAGCGACATGAACATACCGATGAGAAGCACGCCGAGAGCCTGCCAGGCCCTCTTCGTCGACACCCCGAGCGAGTTCGGTGCGGTGGTGATGGAAGACACTATTTCTGTTCCTTTCGGGACTTTTCGTCCGCAATGATGACGGGTAGAGCTGCGAGCAGATCTTCGTGCCAGCTGATTTCCCCTCTCCAGCGCGAGGCCTGGTGCCGCATGGCCCAGAGTTCTGCGATGGTGAGGAAGTGGGTGATCGATTCGAGGTGCATTTCGTTGTCGGCGAGAGTCTGCCGAAGGGTCGCGAGACGCTCTCCGAGAACGGTGGGGAGCTCATCCAGTCGGTCCGGGTCGAGGCGGGTTAGGGCGAGGTCGAGCGGATCGGACTTGATGATGATCTCGGTGAGGCCTTCCCTGCGAAGATCATCGAGCGCAAGGCGCCCAGTACTGCTGATGCGATAGACCTGCCGTTCCGGGTAGTTGCCGTGCTTCTCGACCCGTTCACCCGTGATGAGCCCCTCGACGGCGAGCCGCTTGATTGCCCCGTAGACGGCACTCGAGGCGAAGTCGGTCCACAGGTCGATGTGTTCCTCCTCTGCAAGGAGCAGCAGCCCATGGCCGTGCATCGGACCTCGTTCGTCGAGCGAGCCCAGAATAAATAGACGGATGGATGACACGCGACTACTCTCGCATGACTAGTTGCTTGGCATAACCGCCTTGACAGCGTTCGAACCTTCTGTTACGAAGCATGTCGGGCCCCATTGATCGGCGGTGGTGACCTACCTAAGCTTTCCTGTGCGAGTGACTACCCCGCTCGCGCCACTTTTGAGGAGATATCCATGAGCGACAACTCGGCCGACTGGAAGTTCGAGACCAAGCAAATCCACTCCGGCGCCGCGCCGGATCCCGTGACAAATGCTCGAGCGACCCCGATCTACCAGACCACGTCGTACGTCTTCAACAGCTCAGCACACGCGAAGAACCTGTTCGCCCTCGCCGAATTCGGCAACATCTACACGCGCATTCAGAACCCGACCCAGAACGTCGTCGAAGAGCGTGTCGCCGCGCTTGAGGGTGGCACCGCAGCCCTTCTCCTCGCCTCCGGGCAAGCTGCTGCAACGCTCGCCGTGCTGAACATCGCTGAGGCCGGCGACCACATCGTGTCATCCTCATCCATCTACGGTGGCACCTACAACCTGTTCAAGTACACGCTCAAGAAACTCGGTATCGACACCACCTTCGTCGAAGATCAGGATGACGCCGACGAGTGGGCGGCCGCCGTTCGCCCGAACACGAAACTCTTGTTCGCCGAGACCATCGGAAACCCGAAGATCAACATCCTGGACATCGCACTGGTCGCGGATGTCGCGCACGCCAACGGCGTTCCGCTCATCGTTGACAACACGATCGCCACCCCGTACCTCATTCGCCCGTTCGAGCACGGAGCCGACATCATCGTGCACTCCGCCACCAAGTTCCTCGGCGGCCACGGCACGGTAATCGGCGGTGTCATCGTGGACGGTGGAAAGTTCGCCTGGTCGAAGAACGTCGAGAAATTCCCCGGCCTGACCGAGCCAGACCCCTCGTACCACGGTGCCAGCTACACCACCGTGCTCGGCGACGGCATTGCGTACATCATCAAAGCGCGGGTGCAGGGCCTCCGTGACCTCGGCGCGGCCATCGCCCCGGCGAGCGCCTGGCAGCTCATTCAGGGTATCGAAACTCTGAGCCTGCGCATCGAGCGCCACGTGCAGAACGCCCAGGCTGTTGCCGAATGGCTCGATGACAACGACGATGTCGCCTCGGTGAACTACTCGGGACTCCCCTCGAGCCCGTGGTACGCACTGGCGAATAAGTACGCGCCCAAGGGCGTCGGCGCGGTGCTCTCCTTCGAGCTCAAGGGCGGAGTGGATGCCGGAGCGGCCTTGGTCGACAACGTCACCCTGTTCAGTCACCTCGCCAACATTGGAGACGTGCGCAGCCTCATCATCCATCCCGCGTCGACCACTCACTCGCAGCTCACCCCGGAGCAGCAGCTCACCTCCGGTGTAACGCCAGGGCTGGTGCGACTCTCGGTCGGACTGGAGAACATCGACGACATCATCGCCGACCTCTCGGTCGGTCTCGCCGCTGCCCGTGCGGTCACCAAGGCCGCGCAGAGCGCGTAGTGTTCCGGCGCCGGTCGAGTGGCGAACACCTGTGAGCTATTCGACCGGCGGAGCGCGAGCTGTAACAATCAGCCCGGCCCATGCAAACCTTGAGATACTTAGCCGGACATGGATTGGCAAACATCCGAGGACACGGTCCCATCAAGCTTCGTCACTGAAGCCAACACGCGATCGATCATCGGTAAGCCTCCGGCCACGGGTGCCTGGAGAGAAGGTGATCACCCGGGTGACCGACTGTTCGTCTCCATCGGCGCCCAGCAGTTCGAGCGGGGAGGCGGTATTCCCTCCGGTCGCATCGCCTACGAGACCTGGGGCGAACTCGATGCCGATCACGGCAATGCAATCCTGGTGCTCCACGCGCTTACCGGTGACAGCCACCTGATCGGCACTGCTGGACCGGGGCATCCCACCGCCGGGTGGTGGTCGGGCATCGTTGGTCCGGGTAAGGACATCGACACAGATCGCTGGTTCGTCGTGGCCCCGAATATGCTCGGGGGCTGCCAGGGCAGCACAGGTCCGGCCTCCCTTGCCCCTGATGGGCGCGAATGGGGGGCGCGTTTCCCCTATCTGACGGTCCGCGACCAGGTATCGGCGCAGGTCGCCTTTTCGGATGCCATCGGCATCACCCGCTGGGCGGCAGTGGTCGGCGGATCGATGGGAGGTATGCAGTCACTCGAGTGGGCGATCGGCCATCCGGATCGGCTCGATCGCGTGGCCGTGATCGCCGCCCCCACCATCTCAAGTGCCGACCAGATCGCGCTCAATTCCGTGCAGATCGAGGCTATCCAGATGGATCCTCGTTTTGGCAGCGGCGACTATTACGAGGGCGCGGATGGCGAAGGCCCGTACCGAGGTCTCGCCCTGGCGCGGCGCATGGCCCTCCTCAACTACCGCTCACCCACGGAGCTGAACGACCGGTTCGAGCGAAGCTGGCAGTCGAGCGTCAGCCCCCTCGGCGCCGAGGGCAAGTTCGCGGTAGAGAGTTATCTCGACTTCCACGGCAACAAGTTCACGCGTCGGTTCGATGCCAACAGCTACGTGCTGCTCGTGCAGGCGATGAATTCGCATGACATCGGCCGCGACCGCGGCGGAGTCGCCGCCGCCCTCTCCCGCGTGACCGCTCGCAATGTGGTGCTCGGCATCGATAGCGATCGACTCTTCCCCCTGGCCGACCAGGTGACTATCGCCGCGGGGGTCTCTGGCAACATCGACGACGGTCACGCTGTCGTCATTCACTCGGAGTTCGGCCACGACGGCTTTCTCATCGAAGACGATCTCGTCGGTCCGCAACTGGCTCGCCTGCTCAGGTCGTAAGGCTCCGCCACTGCACGCGAGCGACTGTCAGCTTGGCTATGCTGGGTGTACAGAGTGGTCTGTGCTGGCACCCGAGCCTGCGCATCCCACGGGGGAAAACCGGAGCCAATGATCACCAAGCGAGAGAAGTCCGCGCTCATCCGGGTCGCGATCGTCGATGATCACCGGCTCGTGGTGGATGGCCTTGTCGCTCATCTCCATGCGCGCCGTCACGGTATCCACGTCGCCATCGGCGAATCGAGCTGGGAAGCCCTGCTGGCGAACTCGGAGTTTCCCGTCGACGTCGTCGTGTTGGATCTCAACCTCGACGACAACGTCTCGATCGGAGCCAAGGTGCGAGCACTCAGCGCCGCCGGCTCGAGCACCATCGTCATGAGTCGGCATGCGGAGCCCTCATCGATCCACGGGGCGATCAGGGCGGGTGCGCTCGCCTTCGTTCCGAAGACCGAGTCGGCCGACGAGCTGGTTCGGGCGATCCAATCTGCGGCAGCCGGTAAGCGCTACGAGAACCGCTCGCTCGCCGGCGCCCTCTCCAGCGACGGCAAGACGCTCGAGCCGGGTCTCGGTCGCCAGGAACTGCGTGCAATCATGCTCTATGCCTCCGGGCGATCGATCCGCGAAGTCGCCGGCGACATGGGAACCACCGAAGAGACTGTGAAGTCGTACATCAAACGAGCGCGTCGCAAATACCGCGATATCGGGATCGATCTCGGCACCAAGATCCTCCTCAGGCGACACGGTATTCGCGAGGGCTGGCTCACCCCGGAGTAACTACGGGGCCGCCGGGCTCATCGCGCGCGGTGTCCCTCCCCCATAAGGGGTTTCGATGTGTGACTATTGCTCTGTGGAACTCATCGCCAAGGAGCGGGATCGGCTTCTGCAGCGATCTGCCCGTTTCATTGGGCTCGGCTCGACGGCCGTGGCCCTCGTCTGTTTTTCGGTTCCAGGAGTGCTGCACCTGACAACGCTGCTTTCTGCCCTTCCCTTATTCGTAATGCTCACCGTCAGCCTGTACCGGGTCGGCGTCAACCAATCGCTCATCTGGATCGTGCTCGGCATGCTGTCGGGACTCGGCATCCTCGTGATCGTGCAGCTCCCCGGTGAGTCTCAGGCGAGTCCCTCCCTTGGTACGGCGATCGTGCCTCTTGCCGCGGGGGCGATCGCCTCGTTCGCGGTGGTGCTCACCTCCAGCATCGGCCGCATCATCCTGCTCGTCGTCGGGTTCATCGCCACGATCGTCCTCGCCGAACTCGCGATCCCCGGTACCGTCTCGGTGCAAGATGCCGAGATCGTCACCGGCTGGGTGCTCGCCGCGGTCTTCGGTTCCTGGCTCTCCGCGAGCATCCCGCGTGCCGCTCGTCGAATTTATAGCATCGGCCGCGCCCATCGCGCAGAGCGCCAGGCAAGTGAGACCGAGGCGCAGCGCCGCCAGGGCGCACGACTGCTGCACGACACCGTGCTCGCGACTCTCACCCTTTTGGCCCACTCTGGCATCGGAGTCGCCGCTTCCGCGCTGCAGCAACAGGCGAGCGAGGATGCCCGATTACTGCGCCAGCTGCGACTCGGGGCGACACCGGTGCCGCAGTCGTCCGGTGTCTACAATCTCGAACCGGTCGAAGAGACCGCGCTCGGCACCACCCTCGAGTCGGTCAAGCAGCGTTTCGGGCGCATGGGACTCGAGGTCAGCTGGCACGGTACCGGCCAGGTGCTTCTGCCGAGCGAAGTGCTCGACGCCTTCCTGCTTGCCCTCGCTGAATGTCTCGAGAACGTGCGTCGCCACGCCGGAGTCACCGACGCCCATGTGACGATCACCGATGACGAATCCACGGTGAGGGCAATGGTGACGGATGCGGGCGTCGGTTTCAATATCTCGGATATCGACGAAGCCCGGCTCGGTTTCAAGGACTCCGTCGTCGCAAGACTCAAGGATGTCGGCGGCAACGCCCGGTTGTTCTCCTCCCCCGGAGCCGGTACCACCGTTGTTCTAGAGGTCCCCAAATGACCGATTTCGCCCGGCCCGAAGAAAACACGCTCGGCGTCATTCTCGGCAAGCGCAACCGCGCGGGCGTCCCGGCTGGATCGACCGCCGGCCGGGCCATGCGCCAGGCCAGCGCTCGAGGCGCCAGTCTCGGCACTGGATATCTCGGCATCGGCGCGAGCGTTCTCGCGGCGCTCCAGGGAGTATACGGTCTCGGCATGTTCGTGAGTCACGCGGGCGACTATCCCGACATCGTGCCGGCACTAGCGGCCTGGGTTGTCTATGCGCTCGCACTCAGCGGTGTCGCCGCCACCATCTCCACGCGGGGCGAGCAGATGCCCGATTGGCTGTTCGGTACATTCCTGCTCGCCCTGGCCGGCGTGGTTGCCCTGGATCTCATCGCAATCTGGCCGCTGCACGATATCGGACGGTACTCGACAGCCGCGGCATCCGCCGGTTTTGGGCTGCTCGCCGCACTCACTCTGCGACGAAGGCGAGAACTTTTCGCCGCAGTATCCGCTCTCGGTATCGTTCTGGTGGCAGCCGTGCTGCTCAACACCAAGTTGACCCCGGCTAACATCCCGGCGCAGATCCTGGTTGTCACCATCGCGGTGATGCCGGTGCTGTTCGGGCTCTCCATCGTGCGACGATTCCGTCGAATCGTGCAGCTCGAACTCGACCGCGTGCTCGTGCAGAGCACTGTCTCCGCGCCTCGCTTCGCGGTCGGGATGCTCGCCTCCGAGGAACTCGCGAGGCTCGACCTCGCCGCCGAGGAACTGCTCGAATCCGTGGCGACCGGACGCACCAAACTTCCCCTCTCCCCCAAGACGGCGTCAACCGCGGCATCCCTCGCCACCGAGCTGCGCCTGCACCTCATCGAGGGGCGTCGTGAAACCTGGCTGTACCATGCGATCACCGAGTCGGAACAGTTGGGCAGGTCGGTCACCCTGGCTGACCGCGGAAGCCTCGCCGGACTCCTCGGTCCGCAACAGCGGGACGGGCTTCTCGCGGCGGTTTGGCTGCTCGTGAGCGACCAGAGCAAAGCAAGCCCCACCGCCCAGCTCAGCATCGGTCCGGTCACCGCGATCCCGAACCCCGGATCGAAGACGATCACCGTGCCGCTGGTGATCATGACCACCGCAGTGCCGCGCAATCGAGTGGATCCTGCCATCTGGGATGCGATTGGCAAAGTCGGTCGATTCCTTGACTCCACCCAGAATTCGAGCCTGCGTGTCGAGATCGAGTGCGTGGTAACGAACCCCGCCGACCAATAGCATCGAACCAGACTCGTCCACAGAATGGAAAGCCCCCGTGCCAGACAGCTCATTGACCAATACCGACGATCGTATTCGCCTTGCTCTCGTCGATGACCACAAGATGGTGCTCGGTGCGCTCACCGAATGGATCCGGAATGCGGCATCAGACATTAACATGGTCGCGGCCGTCTCCACCTGGCCTGACCTGCTCACGCATCGCGAGTTCCCGGTCGACGTCGTACTGCTCGACCTGGACCTCAAAGACAACATCCCGATCTCGCTCAAGATCTCAACGCTGAAGACCACAGGCGTGAAGACGGTGCTCATGAGCACCTATTCCGAGCCGAACGTGGTGCGCGAGGCATTGGCGGCGGGGGCCCTCGGCTATCTCGTCAAGAGTGAAGATGCCGAGATGATCGCCGAGGCCATCCGTGCCGCCGCGAAGGGCGATTCCTTCGTCTCTGCAGAACTCGACCTCGCGCTCAACGCAGCCGACGTCGGCGGCGCTCCCAAGCTGAGCGCGCAAGAACGACGCGTCATGGCCCTGTACGGCGGTGGCGAGCCGGTCAAGGCCGTCGCCTTCCAGCTCGGAATCTCGGAGGAGACCGCAAAGAGCTACCTCAAGCGCATCCGAGAGAAGTACCGGGTGGCCGGTATCGACGTCGGCACCAAGGTTGCGCTCCGCAGGCGTGCGATCCAGGACGGCATCCTCATTTCCACGGACGCGCCAAACAGCTTCTAGCGCCGAAATCAGCGCCGGCCTATTCCGCCCCGAGCGGCACTTCCGGGGTGCGCTGTGAGCCGTCGAGTGATCCCCCGCGGTGTCTTTGCAGCAGCACGCTCCAGGTGATGAGCGCGACACCGGGTACGCAGAGCATGAGACCGACCCACACCGGTGAGACATATCCGAGCCCGGCGGCGATTGTGAGGCCACCAAGATAAGCGCCGAGACTGTTGCCGATGTTGAGAGCCGAGTGGTTGGCGGCCGCGGCAAGAGTCTGGCTGTCACCCGCGACATCCATGAGCCTCGTCTGGATGGCTGGTGAGATTCCCGCGGCAGCGACTCCGACCAGGAAGACGAATACGAAGAGCCCAGGCACGGTGTGGGCGGTGAGGGCGAGCCCGGCGAGCGACACGACGAAAAGGGCAAAGAACGAGTACATCGCTCGCACCACGTGCGTGTCTGCAGCCCAGCCGCCGACGATGTTACCGATAGTCATGCCGAGGCCAACAACCACAAGGACGATCGGCACGAATAGGGCGGGAAGCCCGGCGACATCGGTCGAGATCGGCGAGATGAAGGTATAGACGCAGAAGAATCCACCGAAGCCGATCGCGCCGGTAAGCAGGGTGAGCCAGACCTGCGAGCGTCCGAATGCGCGGAGCTCTCGTTTCATCGTGGCGGAGGGATCTCCCGGCTGGTGCGGCACCAGCAGAGCGAGCGCTATGAAGGTGAGGCCGAAAATGACCGCGACGGCGAAATAGGCAACACGCCAACCCGACTGTTGGCCGAGAAAGGTGATGGCCGGCACCCCGATGACGTTGGCGATCGTGAGGCCCGACAGCACGTAGGCGACACCCGCACCCCGCTTGCCTGGGCCCATCAGCGACGCAGCGACGAGGGAAGCGATGCCGAAGTACGCACCGTGTGGCAGTCCGGCGAGAAAACGGGCCGCAAGCACGAGGCCGAAGGTGGGGAGCACGGCAGACAGTACGGTGCCGACAGTAAACGCGGCAGCCAGTATGAGAAGCAGCTTCTTGCGAGGGAACCGGGCGGCGAAGGCGGCGATCGTGGGCGCGCCGACAACCACGCCGAGTGCATACGCCGAGGCAAGCCATCCAGCCTGGGCATTCGCGACCTCCGGCGAGCGAGCGTAGAGCTCCGGTAGAAGGTCGTGGGCGATGTTGGGCAGCAGGCCGAGCACGACGAACTCGGTCGAGCCGATTCCGAATCCGCCAAGAGCCAGGGCGAGTAGCGCGAGACGCGTTCGGGCGGGAGAGAGGGCTTTCACAGGATGAGGCGACCATTTCGAGATTCGAGGGAGCGCGAAGACTCACCGTCGAGCATCGTCGGGCACGTCGACGACGGACCCGGCTTCTACTGTAGGCCGATGGTGGCGCTCAGCGCGTCGCGTTGATCGTCTTCTCCAGGCGCTCGACTGTGCCCATGATTTCTCCGGTATGACCGAGGGGGATATCCGCCTTGAACTCGCACGACACCCGCGTTTCGAGAGCTGTGGGAGCTCTCGAAACTCGGTTGCGACGGTGCAAGATACCCGCATGCCGACAGTGGCGCCGACGCGGAGAAGCGGCCAGATCCGGTCAGCCGGTGGATGGACGCCGACTGGATCTGCGCACCTGCAGGGTGGTCGTGAATCTCTCGTGCACCGCGTCGGTGCGTCCGCTTATCCGCTCGAGAAGAAGCTCGACGGCGCGCGCCCCCACCCGCTCACCCTGCTGGTCGACGGAGGTCAACGAGAGGGCGGGATGCGACGCGATCGGCACGTTGTCATAGCCGACGATCGAGATATCCACACCGAGGACCTGAATGGCATGGTGAGCCCCGATGGCGAGTTCGTCATGCCCGGCGAAGATCGCTGTCGGATGTTCTTCGGTCTGTAACAGATGACGGATGACATCGTTGGCGTACGACTCCCCCTCCTCGGATCTGATGACCCGCGTGAACTCCGAGCGTCCGGTTTCCTCCGTGACCCTGAGGTAGGTCTCCAGTCGACTGCCGTGCGGGGTGTGACGCGTCGGTGAGGTCGCAAGGCCGTCGCGAGTCAAGTGCAGTACTCGGTCGTGGCCGAGGTCGAACAGGTGATTCAGCGCATCACGAGCACCTTTCTCGTCATCGCCCGCAACACTGTCGCAGTTGTCGGAACGCTCGTGTCGACCGAACAAGACGACCGGTGTCCTTCGTGGCACATTCTCGAGCCGGGCATGGCTCACCAGCGGAGAGACGGCGATGACGCCATCCACCTGCTGGTCGACCAATGCATCGACGTCGAAGACAAGATTCCCGGCCAAATCTACTCCGTGCTCAACGTGCAAGAAATGACCGCACGGGCCCTGCTCGTCGACACCGCCGCCCTGGAAATCGCCCAGAACTCGGGTGACGTGCTCGGGGCTAACGGCATCCTCATGGACGCCTTCTACATCGACGTGCGCCCGGCCCTCGCCGCCTGGCGCGAGTCCCGCGGCCTTCCCGGGGATCCGATGTCCGCCTACGCGGCATCCGGCTACCGGGCTCGGATCGCGGCTGAACGCGTCCGCGGAGTGCAAGCCGGCAGGGCCGCCTAACCCCGCGCTCCCTCGCGCGGCAAGAGTTACACCCCCGGCCGCCCGCGGCGGACACACGACCCCGCGGCGGGAGTTACGCCCCCCCGCCACGACGTCAGTTCCCCTCCGCGAGAGCGCGTATCCCCCGCCACCACACCACCCCCGCCACAAACACCACATGACCAACCCGTTCAGATTTCGGCCGCACACGGCCCCACCCGACAACCAGGCTGAGCTCGCTCATCGCACTGAGCTGCGCGCCCGGCGTGCACAGCCCGCTGGACGGCAGGTCGCGAGAGGCATCACCGACGACCTGAGCTAGTTACCGATGTCCTCGGCGAGCGCCTTTTCCACGCGTTCGACCTTGGCAGTCAACTGCCCTCTATATCCCGGGCGAATGTCCGCCTTGAGCACGAGAGACACCCGCGATCCGTACCTACCGACGGCCTCAGTGGCACGCCGGATGACGTCGAAGACTTCCGTCCACTCGCCCTCGATCGTCGTAAACATCGAGTCCGTATGATTCGGAAGGCCGGACTCGCGAACGATCCTCACGGCTTCTGCCACCGCTTTGTGAACGGACCCGCTCTCGTCCGCTCCGCTTGGGGCCACCGAAAACGCTACGAGCATGGGATCTCCTCAGGTCGTGCGCAATACCGGGCTGCCAGCAGGTCTGGTCAGCTCGCCAATTCGTCTTCACCCAGCCTGTCATAATCGACGGGCCTGTCACGATCTTCGTTGAGTGCACGCTCCACACCGAATGGCCAGACGGCAGGAAGCCAACCCTCGGAGATCCGATCATCGGGTGGGAACGTCGAGTAGCGAGCACGCGAGGCGCGCCACAGAGTCGCTACGGCCCAGCCGAGCAAAACGAAGTAGAGCAGATTGCGCACCGAAAGCACGATGAGCATTGCCGGATTGAGCCCAAGCACATAGCCGTACAGGTAGGGGTAGATCAGCTGGGTGAGGCCGGCAACCACAAGCACGATGATCGCCGGTGTGCGAAACGGTCGGCCGCGTCCGACCGAGTTGGTCGCGAGCCCGAGAATTATCGGCACTGCTAACCACGTGACGTACTGCGGCGACCCGACCTTGTTGAACGCAATGACGGCCACGACGTAGGCGAGTGAAAGCGGTGGGAGCAGATCCTGGACGGGCACCCGGTTGCGCACTGCGAGAAGGGCGAGCAGGGTTAGAGCGATGACCACGAGGATCATGAGCGGGTTCATCAGCATGCTGGCGACCTCGACGCCCGGCCCGCGCACCTGCCAGGTGAGGAAGCTCCGGTCGTAGTAGACGAAGGTGTTCGCCACCCCGGCGAACTCCTGCCAGAGCCAGAGAGTGCTGACCGGCGCTTCGACCTGCAGCCCGCGCACGGACTGCTGCGTCACGAAGCTGAAAACATTGGCACCGGCGCCGAAGGATAGCGCGACCGCGATGATCGCGACGCTGGTAACAACAGCGCCGACGACGACCTGCGTCCGCGCCCTAACTGAGATGAGGATCGCAGCCAGCAGGGCTGCTGGCCAGACTTTGATCCACGTGGCGACGGTCAGGATGACGGCGGCGGCGCGCGGACGGGTGGCTACCAGCAGCGCCCCGACGATAGCCAGTGGAACCGTAATCGAGTCGATGCGACCGAGCGCAATCGGTCCGAGGAGCAGCAGGAACGCTACCCACCACCACGCCACCCCGGTGTTGCGTCGAGTGCGGCCCCACCCGGTGAGCACACCGAAGGCCACGATATCCAGCACCAGCACCAGGCTGAGCCAGGTGTTAGGAAACAGTTCGGGACCAAAAACACGCGCAAGCAACATTGGAACGAGTGCGACGATGGGGTAGACCCACGAACCATCGATTCCCACCCAGTAGTTCGACACGAGCGCCTGGTCGGTCCAGAACCGGTAGACGATCGTCACGTCACCGAAGGGAAGGCCTGGCCCGTAGAGGTTCAGCACCCCGAGCCAGAGGTGGGCGAGGATGAACGCCGCCCACAGCAGGAGGGGACTGCTCAGCACCGGACTGCCCCAAAACGGACGGTGAGGGTCAGACGGGGTCATGCTGGCAAGGTTATCCGGTAACAATTCGTAGTCGGCGCCTCCGACCTGTTCACCGATGAGCCATGATCGAGGAATGACCCGAAACACTGCTGCCCGAATTGCTGCCGCCCTCGGCGTCGCAGTGCTCGTCACCGCTCTCGCCGCTTGCGCCCCGACACCGGCACCGTCGCCATCGAGCGGATCTTCGGGCTACCTCGCCGCGGGGAAGCTAACCGTCGGCACCGGTCAGCCCGCCTTCTTCCCGTGGGTCATCGACAACAAACCGCAGTCGGGCAAGGGTTTTGAATCCGCGGTCGCTTACGCGGTGGCCGCCAAGCTCGGCTTCGCCAAGAAGGATGTCGTCTGGGTGCGTTCCACCTTCGATCAGGCTATTGCTCCGGGCACCAAGGACTTCGACTTCAATGTGCAGCAGTTCTCCATCACAAATGAGCGGAAGGCCAACGTCGACTTCTCATCGCCGTATTACGAGACCACCCAGACGGTCATCACGATCGCGGGCTCAAAGGCCGACAGCGCGAAGTCGATCTCTGACCTCAGAGGGCTTCTCGTCGGAGCCCAGACCGGAACCACGAGCTTCGACGCGATTGAGAAGCAGATCAAGCCGAACTCCGGAGCCCAAGCCTTCAATTCCAACGATGACGCGAAGCTCGCACTGCAGAGCGGCACGATCGACGCGCTCGTCGTCGACCTCCCCACCGCGTTCTATCTCACCGGCGCGGAGTTGAAGGGCGGCAAGATCATCGGACAGCTGCCGAAGCAGACCGGAACCGGCGACCAGCTCGGCCTCGTGCTGGCCAAGGACAGCCCGCTCACGAAGAAGGTCACTGCCGCGGTGGATGCTTTGCGCACCGACGGCACACTCGACACGCTGGCAACCACCTGGCTCGCCAATTCGGCGGATGCCCCCGTGCTCAAGTAGTTTGCAGGAATGACGACTGCCCTTCACGAACCGAGTGCCGTCGAACTAGGCCGCCGGACCTTGCGGCGACGCCAGACCTCGCGATCGGTACTCATCGCGATTCTGAGCACCCTGGTATTCGCCGCCGTGGCGTGGTTGGCCATCGTGAACACACCGGGTTGGGCTCGCGTACAGCAGTCGTTCTTCGATCCAGCGGTGCTCGCCAAGGCGTGGCCGCGGGTGATCGCCGGACTCTGGCTCAACATCCGCGTGCTGTTCTTCGCAGCCATTGGGGTGCTCCTGCTCAGCATCTTCCTCGCCAGTCTTCGCACCCTCCGTGGCCCGATATTCTTCCCGGTGCGCGCGCTCGTTGCTGGTTACACCGACCTGTTTCGCGGGCTCCCGCTCATCATTGTTCTCTATCTGGTCGGATTCGGCATTCCGGGATTGCGACTCGACATCCCGCGATTCCCCGCCGAGTTCTGGGGCACTGTCGCGCTCATCCTCACCTACTCGGCGTACGTCTCTGAGGTGTTCCGCGCCGGTATCGAGTCGGTGCATCCCTCGCAGCGTCTCGCCGCCAGATCGCTCGGCCTCAGCCACAGCCAGACCATGCGCCTTGTGATACTGCCCCAAGCGATCCGCAGGGTGACGCCGGCGCTCATGAACGACTTCGTCGCCATGCAGAAGGATGTGGGATTAATCTCGGTGCTCGGAGCAATCGACGCCGTTCGCGCGGCCCAAATCGAGACTGCCTCGTCGTTCAATTTCACGCCGTATGTGCTTGCCGGCCTGCTCTTCGTGCTGCTCGCCCTGCCGATGATCCGGCTCACCGACTGGTACACGGCGCGCATGCGCACCCGTGAACAGGCCGGATCGATCGTATGAGCGAACCTCGCGAGGAGGTGCTGCGCCTCGACAATGTCTGGAAGGCGTTCGGCGACACCGAAGTGTTGCGCGGGGTCGATCTCACGGTGGCGAGCCATCAGGTCGTGGCCCTGATCGGCGCGAGCGGATCGGGGAAGTCCACCCTGCTGCGGACGATCAACCTGCTGGAGCGGGTGGATGACGGCCAGGTCTACCTGCGCGGCGTTGACATCAGCCGCCCGCAGACCCGCCCCGATGTCATCCGAGCCCGCATCGGCATGGTCTTTCAGCAGTTCAATCTGTTTCCACACCTCACCGTTCTCGACAATGTGACGCTTGCGAGCCGCAAGGTGCTCAGAGTAGGGCGCGTCACTGCCGAGCGGAAGGCCAAGGAGCTTCTCGACCAGGTCGGGCTTGCGGATCGAGCGGGCGCCTACCCGGACCGCCTCTCGGGCGGCCAGCAGCAGCGTGTCGCCATTGTGCGTGCAATCGCGACCGACCCTGAGCTCCTGTTGCTGGACGAGATCACGAGCGCCCTCGACCCGGAGCTCGTGGGGGAGGTGCTCGAACTCGTGCGAACGCTGGCCGCGGGAGGCACCACCATTGTGATGGCGACGCACGAAATGGCGTTCGCTCGGGATGTCGCGCACCACGTCGTCTTTCTCGACTCCGGGATCATCGCCGAGCAGGGGCCACCCGCCCGGCTGTTCGGTGCGCCGACGGAGCCCCGCACCCGCGACTTCCTTGCCCGGTTCACCGGACTCGTTTAGCCTCTCGTAGCGCGGACTACGCGAGAAGCCCGGCGATCGTCGCCGGCACCGCACCGATGAGACCGAGGATCGTGAGGGGGCCGCCCGCGCTGGCTCGCGACGCCGCCAACCCGTGGATGACCGATGCCGTGGCCCCGAGCCGCGCGAGTAGCGCGCCGTCGGCCTCGATCGCGCGGGAGTGCGTCGCCACGAGAGCTCCGAGGATGCCGCCGAGAGCATCCCCCGCCCCCGCGGTGGCGAGCCAGGCAGGCGCGGATGACGCGACGAGCCGGGTGCCGTCCGGAGCGGCGACGTAGGTGCGGTGGCCCTTCAGCAACACGGTGACCCCGAGCTTCTGCGCGGCCCGACTCGCCGCTTCGGCGGGGTCGCGAGCGATATCGTCCGGGGATTCATCAAGCACCCTCGCGAGCTCGCGAAAATGCGGGGTGATGATCGCCGGCCCGCTGACGCGATCGAGGAGGTCGAGCGCACCCGCATCCACCACGATCGGAAGCCCGGAATCCAGGGCCGCGCTGAGTCTGGTGGCGGTGGCGGTGTCCCTCATCGCGGCATCCATTCCGGAGCCGACCAGCCAGGCCTGCACGCGACCGGCCGCCGCGACCGCTTCGGGGCGGCGCTGCAACACGAAGGTCGTGGCGCGTTCGTCGCCCAGATAGCGCACCATTCCTACACCGGTGTGGAGTGCCGCTTCCACGCCGAGCACCGCGGCGCCGGGATACGCGGCCGATCCGGTGACCACCCCGAGCACTCCGCGGGAGTACTTGTCGTCGTCCGGTGCTGGCACGGCGATGAAGCGGGCGGCGTCGCTCGGGGTCCAGTGCGTGAAAGTGCTCATGGGACTCACGATAGTTTGGAAGACGTGACCAATTCCGCGCGCACCCTGAGCATCCCCGACCGAGTCGTCGTCTTCGACTACGGCGAAGTCATCTCCCGATCACCACGCGAGGCGTCGCGCGCCGTTCTCGAACAACTGGCCGGGGTGGATCCGATGCGCTTTCGCGCCTCCTACGATGCCCACCGGGACGGGCTCGATCGCGGCACCACCAGCATCCGCGAGTATTGGAAGCTGATCGCCGCCGATACTGGCGCGAACTGGTCGGAGGCGCGCATCCACGAGCTCTGGGTCGCCGACTTCACCGGGTGGATCAGCGTCGACCCTGAGGTCTTCGAGATCATCGCCGAGCTGCACGCGGGAGGAACCCGCATCGCCCTGCTCTCGAACGCAGGCTTCGATTTCGCGAGCCCTTTCCGGTACTCCCCTATCGCCCGATTCTTCGAGCGGATGTTCGTCAGCGCCGAGATGCTCAAGCTGAAGCCGGAGGCTGACATCTATCAGGAAGTCGCCTCTGAGCTCGGAATAACCTGCGCCGAAATGGTCTTCATAGACAACAGGCAGGTCAACGTCGACGGCGCTGTGGCGCTCGGAATCACGGGTCACCACTTCGTCGAAGCGGCGGGCCTGCGCCGTTTCCTCCACAGCCTCGTAGTCCTCCACAGCCTCCCAGACAGGTGACCATGTCGATACCCACCCTCTTCACCCCCTATTCCGTTCGTTCCGTCACCATGCGCAATCGCCTGTGGGTGTCGCCGATGTGTGAATACTCAGTGGAGAAGCACGACGGTGTGCCGACCGATTGGCACCTCGTGCACCTCGGCGGATTCGCCAAAGGCGGCGCCGGTCTCGTCATTACGGAAGCGACTGCAGTAAGCGCGGAAGGCCGCATCTCCCCCGAAGATACGGGCATCTACACTGACGAACAGCGGGATGCCTGGTCGCGCATCGTCGCATTCATTCACGACCAGGGGGCTGTCGCCGGCATCCAGCTTTCCCATGCCGGCCGAAAGGCCTCCACCTGGCGGCCATGGGCTCCCGAGCGGGGAACGGTGCCGCAATCCGAGGGTGGCTGGCCGGCCGTCGCACCGTCGGCGGTGGCCTTCACCGGGTACGCGGTTCCCATCGAACTCGATCGGGCCGGCATCGACGGCGTCGTCGCCGACTTCGCCGCGGCTACCCGACGCTCTATCGACGCCGGATTCGACGTGCTCGAACTCCATGCCGCTCACGGCTACCTGCTGCACCAGTTCCTTTCCCCCCTGTCGAACCTGCGCACAGATGAGTACGGCGGCAGTCTCGAAAACCGCGCCCGCCTGCTGCTCGAGGTGATCGCCGCAGTTCGGGTGGAGGCAGGCGACGCTGCGGCTCTCTTCGTTCGTTTCTCCGCCACCGACTGGGCGGAGGGCGGCTGGGACCAGGAGCAGACCGCGACCGTCGCCGACTGGGCACGCGACGCCGGGGCCGACTTCTTCGATATCTCCACCGGTGGTCTCGTTTCCGGCACGAATATCCCGCTTGCCCCCGGCTATCAGGTGCCCTTCGCTGACTTCATAAAACATGCCTCATCCGTCGAGGTGAGCGCGGTCGGACTGATCACCGAGGCGCGTCAGGCCGAGGAGATCATCTCCTCGGGCAGGGCGGATGCCGTGATGCTGGCCCGCGCGATCATGCGCGACCCGCACTTCCCGCTGCGCGCCGCACACGAACTCGGCGTCGAGCTTGACTACTGGCCAGCCCAATATCTCCGCGCGAAGTGGCCAGCCTGAATCGAGTCGGCAGAAGCTTGGTCAGGCGCGTCGGGTCGCGTCCTGGACCTCGCCGACCAGCTCTTCGATGATGTCTTCGAGGAAGAGCACTCCCCGGGTCTGATCCGTGTCATCGAATACCCGCGCGAGATGCACGCCCGAACGCCGCATAGCCGCGAGAGCGTCTTCGAGGTCCATGCCGCGGGAGATCGAGATCAGCTGGCGGATGCGTTTCGGCGGCACCGGCTCGTCGAACTCTCCCGCTTCGTCGAGGTCGAGCACGTCCTTGAGGTGCAGGTATCCGGTGGGCTCTCCCTCGTCGTTCACGAGTACATAACGAGAAAATCCGTTCTGGGCAACGGCACGCTCGACGTCGGCGGGGGTCGCCGCTTCCGACAGGCTCACCAGATTAGGCATCCCGACCGCGATGTCTCTCACCTTCTTCACGGTGAACTCGAAAGCGGCGTTTAGCGCGCCAATATTGTCGGTGAGCACGCCCTCCCTCGTCGATTGCGCGACGATATTCGCCACCTCATCCACCGTGAACGCACTGTTGGCCTCGTTCTTCGGCGCCACCCGGAAGAGGCGAAGCACTCCATTCGCCGTCGCGTTCAGTAGGTAGATGATCGGCCTAAAAACCATCGAGATGAAGACGAGAGGCGGCGCCAGAATGAGCGCGGCGCGGTCCGGTACCGAGAACGAGAGGTTCTTCGGCACCATCTCCCCGATCACCACATGAAGGAACGAGACGATGATGAGCGCGATGATGAACGCGATCGTGCCGATCACATCCTCGGGCAGACGGGTGAGTGCGAGCGGATACTGCAGCAGATGGTGAATAGCCGGTTCGGAAACATTGAGAATAAGCAGCGAACACACGGTGATGCCGAGCTGGCTGGTCGCAAGCATCATGGTCGCGTGTTCCATCGCATAGAGCGTCGACTTCGCCGCACGACCTCCCGCCTCAGCCCGTGGTTCGATCTGCGAGCGTCGGACCGAGATCACGGCGAACTCCGCGCCGACGAAGAAGCCATTGATCAACAGCAGGATCACCAGCCACACAATGCCCCAGCCGTCTGTCATCGGGATGCCCCATCCGGGTCCGCCGAAGAATTTGCGGTTGGCGTGTAACGCACTCGGTCGATGCGACGACCGTCCAGCCGCTCGACCCGAAATTCGCCGCCCTCGACCGGCACGCTGTCGCCGACCACGGGCAGGCGCCCGAGTTCGCTCATCATGAAGCCGCCGACCGTTTCGTACGGTCCCTTTTCCGAGATCGCGACGTCCGCGCGCTCGAGCAGTTCGTCGGGGCGCAGCATTCCAGGGAAAGTGAGCCAATCCCGTGACCGAACAACCCCCGCGAGGGTGCGATCGTGCTCATCGGCGACCTCGCCGACAAGCTCTTCCACGAGGTCCTCGAGGGTGACGACACCGGCAGTGCCGCCATACTCGTCCACGACCACGGCCATCTGGTAGCCCCGTCCGCGCAGCTCTCCGAGTAAGACGTCGAGTTTCATCGTCTCTGGCACGCGCAACGCCTCGGTCTGTAGGGCGGAGACCGGCACATCCGATCGCTTCTCCCGCGGCACGGCAACGGCCTGCTTCACGTGCACCAAGCCGACCACGTCGTCGAGAGAATCGTCGATCACCGGGAACCTCGAGAATCCGGTCTGCTGGGCTAAACCGATGACAGTGTGTGCAGAGTCGGTGCGGTCGACACTCGAAACACGCGGGCGCGGTGTCATCACGTCGGCGGCGATGTGTTCGCTGAAGACGAGAGTGCGGGCGAGCAATGTTGCCGTATCGCGGTCGAGGCTGCCCTCGGTAGCCGATCGACGCACGAGCGAGCGCAGTTCCTCTGCCGTCCGTGCCGACGAAAGTTCTTCTTTCGGCTCGATCCCGATCGACCGCAGGATCACGTTGGCGGTGTTGTTGAGCAGCGTCACGAACGGACGGAACACCGTCGTGAATCCCACCTGGAACGGAATCACGAATCTGGCGGTGGGCATCGGAAGCGCCAGGGCGAAGTTCTTCGGCACCAGCTCACCCACGATCATCGAAAGAAGGGTCGCGACGATGATCGCCAGGACCGAGGCAACAACGGTGGTCAGCCCGGTCGAGAGGCCGAACACGCCGAGCGGCCCGGAAAGAAGAACGCCAAGTGCCGGTTCCATCGTGTAGCCAGTGAGCAGCGTGGTGAGGGTGATGCCAAGCTGTGCGCTCGAAAGATGGGTCGAAGTGATTTTGAGGGCGCCGATGGTGAGGCCGAGGCGCTTTTCGCCCCGCGCGACCCGCAACTCGAGGTCCGACCGATCGAGATTGACCAGCGAGAACTCGGAGGCCACGAAGAATCCGGTGCCGACGGTGAGCAGGAGTCCGACACCGAGCATGATCAGCTCATACACGGGTGTCACCGCTAGCGACGACGTCGCCTACAGAAGCGAGAGGGGCAGGGCGCCATGAAGGGGGGTCGTCCATTATTCACGTAAGTGTACGTGACCGGGCTCACCAACTGACCGGAAGAGCCTTGCCCTCTTCATACCCCGCTGCCGACTGGATGCCCACAAGGGCCCGCTCGTGGAAGTCGGCGAGATTTGCCG
The DNA here is from genome assembly GCA_025363205.1 of Frigoribacterium sp. Lineage (GTDB taxonomy): Bacteria > Actinomycetota > Actinomycetes > Actinomycetales > Microbacteriaceae > Lacisediminihabitans. The sequence goes on along the minus strand of JANYEI010000091.1, from coordinate 4,885 downwards.
CTCCGGCGTAGGTCAACGACGATCGCACCCCCGAGGTGATCATGTCGAGCAGGTCCTCAACCGATGGGCGCAGCGGATCGAGGTAGATCTTCGACGACGAGATCCCTTCCGCGAAAAGCGTCTTGCGAGCCAACTCATAGGGGTCGAGGCGATCGAAGCGATCGTGAACAGCCTTGGTTGACGCCATGCCCCAACTCTGCTTGTAGAGCCGACCGGTGGCATCCGTCTCGAGAGTTCCTGGCGCCTCGATCGTGCCGGCGAACCAGGATCCGATCATGACGGATGCCGCACCGGCGGCGAGCGCAAGCGCCACATCCCGCGGGTAACGCACTCCTCCGTCCGCCCACACGTGAGCGCCGAGTTCGCGAGCGGTTGCGGCCGTCTCGAGAACGGCAGAGAACTGGGGACGCCCGACCGCGGTCATCATGCGGGTAGTGCACATGGCGCCGGGGCCGACCCCCACCTTGACGATGTCCGCCCCCGCATCCACGAGATCCTTCACGGCAGCGGTTGTCACAACGTTGCCGGCGACGATCGGCACGGAGAGCCCCAGCGCCTTGACGCTGCGGATGGCACGAAGCATGCCTTCCTGATGTCCGTGGGCGGTGTCGAGCACCAGCACGTCGATTCCTGCCGCAGCGAGCGCGGCGGCCTTTCCCGCGACATCCCCGTTAATGCCGACCGCTGCGGCGACGCGCAGACGCCCATTGGCATCCAGGGCGGGCTGGTAGAGCGTGGAGCGCAGGGCACTGGTTCGACTGAGCGTGCCGATGACGGCACCGTGGTGCAGAACAGGGGCGAACTCGAGGTCTGCGGCGACCATCAGGTCGAAGGCGGCGCGCGCATCCGTCACCTCGTCTGCATCGATCGAGGCAAGTTGGCCGTGCAGCAGGTCACCGAGGCGCGCATCGGGGAGCGCTGTACCAAGACGGAGCGCCGAGATGCACCCGAGGAATCCGCCGTGCGCGTCGGTGATGACAATTCCATGGCCGTCGATCGGCGGCATCTGGCGCAGCGCTTCGGCCACCGTCTGGCCGTCGGAAAGAAACAGCGGGCTGTCAAATGCCACCGGTTGCGCCTTGACCCAGCGGATGGCAGCATCCAGGTCTTGCAGGTGCAGGTCTTGCGGCAGCACGGCGAGTCCGCCGCGACGGGCGAGGGTTGCGGCGAGACGCGGCCCGGTCACCGAGTTCATATTCGCCGAGACGATCGGAATGGTGGCTCCGGTGCCGTCCTGCGGCGCGAGAGATACCCCGAGACGGCTGCCGACATCCGAGTGGCGCGGCACAAGGAACACGTCGGAATAGGTGAGGTCATGCGTCGGCGTCGTCTCGTAAAACTCCATGGTTGTGAGGGTAATCCCTCGCCGGCTGAGTCGGTTGGCCGCTCCAATGCGATTAAGCTTGATTCGGTGGTGGCCAGGGACGAACCCGAGGCCGCATTACCGATGCAGTGGGTAAGAAAAACCGTGATTCACAAGAGAGTGGGCGATCAGCCGTGTCTAGCCAAGTGACCGGAGTGGCATCTGAAGACGGGTCCTCCGGCGAATTCGGAGCGAACGAATGGCTCGTGGATGAGATGTACGAACGGTTCATCGTCGACCGCAATTCGGTGGACCAGTCATGGTGGCCGATTCTCGAGAGCTACCACCAGACCACGATCGAAGCGTCCTCCACTCCCCCGGCCCCGACTCCCCCCAGCGCTCCCGCAGAGCCAAGCGCACCGGTTGAACCGCCAGCCCCTGCAGAACCCATCGCCCCGCCAACGCCGATTGACGCTGCACCCATCGAGGTGGCACCGATAGAGCCTCCCACCACCACCGGTAGCCAGCCCGTCGCCCGCACGACGTCCCTCCAACCGAAGCCGCAGCCGATCCCGGCCCAGGCGCCCGCGGCATCCCCGCAGCCACCGGCGGCCGCGATCACAGATCCCGCGAGCTCCGAACTCCAGGACGTGGTCTCGACGCTCAAGGGCATGTCCAAGTCGCTCGCCGCGAACATGGACGCCAGTCTCACCGTGCCAACGGCGACGAGCGTGCGCACGATCCCGGCAAAGCTTCTCATCGACAACCGCATCGTGATCAACAACCACCTCAAGCGTGCCCGCGGCGGCAAGGTCTCGTTCACCCACCTCATCGCCTGGGCGCTCGTGCAGACTCTCAAGGAGTTCCCGAGCCAGAACGTCTTCTACGACGAGGTCGATGGCAAGCCATCGGTCGTCGCCCCGGCGCACATCAACCTCGCGATCGCGATCGACATCCCCAAGCCCGATGGCACTCGCGCCCTGCTCGTACCCGGGATCAAAAATACCGAATCGATGAGCTTCCAGGAGTTCCTCGTCGCGTATGAAGATGTCGTCACCCGCGCCCGAAACAATAAGCTCACGGCCGCTGACTATGCCGGCAACACCATCTCCCTCACCAACCCGGGCGGCATCGGCACGGAACATTCCGTTCCCCGCCTCATGAAGGGGGCGGGCGCCATCATCGGGGCAGGCGCCCTCGAATACCCCGCTGAGTTCCAGGGCATGGCACTCACGACTCTCTCCGATCTCGGCATCGGCAAGACGATCACGCTCACCTCCACCTACGACCACCGCGTCATCCAGGGTGCCGGCTCCGGCGAGTTCCTCAAGAAAGTGCACGAGCTGCTCATCGGCCAGCGCGATTTCTACCAGGAGATCTTCTCCGACCTCCGCATCCCCTACGACCCGATCCACTGGGCCAGCGACATCCACGTGGATCTCGGCAACCAGGTAGGAAAGACCGCTCGGGTGCAGGAGCTCATCAACTCGTTCCGCGTACGCGGACACCTCATGGCGGATATCGACCCGCTGGAATACAAACAACGCACCCACCCCGACCTCGAGATCTCCAGTCATGGCCTCACCTTCTGGGATCTCGACCGCGAGTTCGTGACCGGCGGATTCGGCGGAAAGCCCGCCGCACTCCTCCGCGAAATCCTTGGTGTGCTGCGCGACTCCTACTGCCGCACGCTCGGCATCGAGTACATGCACATTCAGGATCCGGCCCAGCGGGCCTGGATCCAGCAGCACGTGGAAAAGGTCTACACGAAGCCAACCAAAGACGAACAACTGCGCATTCTGGGCAAGCTCAATGAGGCCGAGGCCTTCGAGACATTCCTACAGACCAAGTACGTTGGCCAGAAACGCTTCAGCCTCGAAGGCGGAGAATCCACCATCGCGCTCCTGGACGCCCTGCTGCGGGCTGCCGCAGAGGCGGACCTCGACGAGGTCGCCATCGGTATGGCCCATCGTGGTCGACTCAACGTGCTCACCAACATCGCGGGTAAGACCTACGGCCAGATCTTCCGTGAGTTCGAAGGCACGCAGGATCCTCGTACCGTGCAGGGCTCGGGCGATGTGAAGTATCACCTCGGCACCGAGGGCACTTTTACCAGCGCGAAGGGCGACCAAATCCCCGTCTACCTCGCCGCCAACCCGTCACATCTCGAGGCCGTCGACGGTGTGCTCGAGGGCATCGTACGGGCGAAGCAGGATCGCAAGCCGATTGGTACCTTCAGTGTGCTTCCGGTCATGGTGCATGGCGATGCTGCGATGGCTGGTCAGGGCATCGTCGCGGAAATCCTGCAGATGTCACAGCTCCGCGCCTATCGCACCGGAGGCACCGTTCACGTCAACATCAACAACCAGGTCGGCTTCACGACGCCTCCAGGCGAAGGTCGCACGTCGGTCTACTCCACGGATGTCGCCAAGATGATCCAGGCGCCGATCTTCCATGTGAACGGCGATGACCCGGAGGCGGTCATCCGCGTGGCGCAACTCGCCTTCGCCTACCGCCAGGAGTTCCACCGGGACGTCGTCGTCGACCTCATCTGCTATCGCCGACGCGGGCACAACGAGGGCGATGATCCCTCGATGACCCAGCCGCTCATGTACAACCTCATCGAGGCCAAGCGAAGCGTTCGCACCCTGTATGTCGAGGCTCTGGTCGGCCGCGGCGACATCACCCAGGAGGAGTACGACGCGGCCCACGAGGACTTCCAGGACCGTCTCGAGCGCGCCTTTGCCGAGACCCACGCGGCGCAGACCGGCTCGATGCCGATCATCACCGCGGATGGCAACGCGGTCGCTGACCTCGAGCGCCCAGGATCCCAGCAGGATGATCGCTCAGGGGAACCGACCTCCACGGCGGTGAGCGAGGCCGTAATCGGCGTCATCGGCGATGCTCACGACAATCCACCGGCCGGCTTCACGGTGCATCCGAAGCTCCAGCAGTTGCTCAAGAAGCGCACCGAGATGAGCCGAAGCGGATCGATCGACTGGAGCTTCGGCGAGTTACTGGCGCTCGGCTCTCTGCTGCTCGAGGGAACGCCCGTGCGCATGGCCGGACAAGATACCCGTCGCGGCACCTTCGTGCAACGTCACGCGGTGCTGCACGACCGGCTCAACGGCCAGGAATGGCTGCCGCTCGGTAATCTCAGCGACAACCAGGCTCGCTTCTGGATCTACGACACCCTGCTGAGCGAGTACGCCGCGATGGGCTTCGAATACGGCTATTCGGTCGAAAGGGCCGACGCGCTCGTGCTCTGGGAAGCCCAGTTCGGCGACTTCGCCGACGGTGCCCAGATCATCATCGACGAGTTCGTCTCCAGCGCCGAGCAGAAGTGGGGCCAGCGCTCGAGCGTGGTGCTGTTACTTCCGCACGGCTACGAGGGTCAGGGGCCGGACCATTCATCCGCCCGGATCGAACGCTACCTTCAGCTGTGCGCCGAGAACAACATGACCGTGGCGCGTCCGTCGACGCCAGCGTCGTACTTCCATCTCCTGCGCCGCCAGGCCTATGCGCGTCCTCGTCGCCCGCTGATCGTGTTCACCCCGAAAGCGATGCTGCGGCTGCGAGGCG
>JANYEI010000174.1 GCA_025363205.1 Frigoribacterium sp. | reverse complement strand
AGGGATTCGAGGAGCTCGACCCGGGCGACCAGCTCGTTGATGTCGTCCTCCGGCAGGGAGAACGAGGTTCCCTTCCACGTGGGCGCATAGAGAATGATTTGCCTGTCATCGATTGCGACTCCCCCGTCCATAAGGCTTGCGCGGGTCGCAGCGACCCCCGTCACATCCAGCAACTGGCGGTCGACTCGCGGATAGCCTTCCTCGATGACCCGGCCCCGGTAGATCTGGCCCAACAGATGAGCCTTCTCGTAGAGATGCTCGGTCATGAATGGGCTCGTTGAAAGCAGGAAGTCCGCGGAGAGAAAGTTACGGATCACATTGGTGACGCGGGTCGCCGAGGCGTCGATGTCGTAGCCCATGCGCTTGAGCGGAGTGCCATGCCAGGTGTTCAGGTACTGCTGCCCCGACCGCTTGCCGAACTCGGGCGGAAAGGTGGCGTTGTTGACCAGGAAGCCGGCAATGGCGAGCGTCCGAAAGTAGGCGAAGGATCCGGGCCGCACGAACCGCACAGAGCGCGACCATGCAAACTCGCGCACGACAGCCGGATTCTCCCGCTTGCTTGCCAAGACCCAGACGTGGGTGAATTTCGCGAACTCCGGTTTGTCGAGCAGCGCCCGGAAGATCGCTTCCGGGTTACAGAGCATGCCGTTGCCGGCGAAGGACTCGTAGAGCACCATCCTGGGGCGCACAGCCCGGCGTCGCCAGAACGCGTAGACCTCCGTTTTCACGGCCTGGAGCACGCGTTGAGTCAGGTTGGCACTGCGCCGCCGGACGGCGGAGAATCCTGGCATATCCGACATCCTGATCACTTATTCACTATAAAGATCTGCCGGGCCTCCCGCGCGGCGTAGAAGACGATCAGGTAACCCGCCAGCGCATCCGCCCACCACCAGCCGAGGTAAGCATCGAGCAGCACTGCCACGAGCACCGCGGCAGCCAGTATCCCGTCGATGAAAGTCACCCGCGCCTCCGTCTCCAGCACCGGATTGCCGAGTGCGCGACCGGTGCGATGTTTCCCCCCCGCCAGTGCGAACATGACAACAGCCGTGAGGGCCGTCCAGACGATTGCCCCGACGCCCGGATGAGCGTGATGCCGAGTGACCAGGCCAACGCTCGACTGCACGGACAGGTAACCGGCGAGGGCCACGAAAGCGACGCCGATCAGGCGCAGGGCACGATGCTGGCGCTCGTCACCCGCCCCCGACAACTCCCAGATCACGACGACACTCGCCCCGATCTCAATCAGGCTGTCCAGTGCGAATCCGGCGAGTGCGACGGATGACGCGCCGAGCGCGAGCACCGCGAGTACGCCGACTCCCCCGACGTTCCAACCCAAGGTCGCGAACTCGAGCATGAACCCTCGACGGCGAAGGGTGCCGGCACGATTCTCAGAGGTGGACATTGCCCACCCCGAGTACGCCGAATGCCACCAGCCAGGCGAAAACCGAAGTGCTCGCGAAGCTGAGCAGAATGTGGGTGCGTTCTCCGGCCAGCGCTGACGGGACCGAATCACTTCGTCGCTGATCGCGCCGTCGCTGATCTCGCCAGTGCTGATCTCGCCAGTGACTGACGAAGAAGGCGAACGCAAATGCGAGCATCGTCAGGGTGACAACCCGGGCGAGAGCGGAGGGAGGTTGCCCCATCACCAGCGCAGCCACCTGGTGGAAGGCGATCACTCCCCACGGCACGATGCCGATCGCCGCGCCGAACCAGAGCGCAAGCATCCGCCCGCTCGTCGACTGCACAGATCGCTCCTGGAGCACACTGAACAGCGTCATTCCGCTGGTGATTGCGTAGCTGAGCACGAGAGCTCCGATGTCGCTGATGCCGTTCAACTGGGCGACGAGGAAGAGAGTGATCGACGAGCTGAAGAGGAATTCGATCCACCGGCCTGTATGCCGGTTGGAGAACACGCCAGAGCAATAGTGTGGGAAGACGGTCGGCATCACAACGACCAGGCGCGACACCGCCACCAGCATGGCGAGCACGATCACGCCCGCTCCGATGTCGACCGCGAAGAGCACGATGCGCTCTCGGCCGCCGGGCAACCCGAGGGTGATCGGCAGGACCACACGCGCGGGAGCTAAGGCGAGAATGATCCCGAGCACGACCGCCTGCACGAGAAGAAGCAAGCCGGTGAGGCCGGACAGGCGGCGGAGGCCGGCGCCCGTCACATCTTCCCCACCAGCGGGGACAGGAGCAATCTGCGTTCCGTCATTCGCCATGGAAGTGATGGTGCACACTCATCGAGCAACACGCAACCGGCTTCTTCGACCCACCCGCCAGCCGAAGCAGAAGACCAGGACGCCTATGCCGAGGAGTAGCAGCACCGCGCCGAGGCGATGCTCGGGCGAAGAAAACCACGGTCCCGGCACAAAATACGTCGTGCTGAGTGGCACATAGGCGAACCAGCCGTAAGTCGCCGGTGGCTCCGGAATGGCCAACAGAACTGCACCAGCGAGCACCAGGAATCCGGCGACGACCGGGAGCCAGATGCCGATCACCCGACCGACCCGCGGACGCGGGACCGGGTTTGGGTCAGCAGGCCGTTCGGACATGATGCCACCCTAGTTCGCCTGCGGCGGCCGGAATCTCTAGGACTGGATGTTCTTGGTCGCGAATCGGCTGTATGCGAGTGCACCGAAGATCACGATGTAGCAGAGCTGCACGACCGCATTCGTGCCGAAGGAGGTCCAGTCGAGCGGCTGCCGAAGCAGATCGGCGAACCCCAGCCAGTAGTGGCTGAACAGCCAGGGATGAAGCCAGGCGAGCTGGGGAAGGATGTCGAGAATCTGGGCGACGACGGAGACCACCACCGTCGCGGCCATCGCTCCGACCGGCACGTCGGTGAGCGTCGAGATGAACAGGCCGATCGCGGAGAGTCCGAGCAGGGAGATCGACACGTAGGCGGCGACCAGAAGGGACCGCAGCAGAGCCTCCGGCACGCTGATCACATCACCCGACAGCAGCGTCACCGGGCCGACCGGGAAGAGTGCGGCGCCGATGAGAAGCCCGGCCACCGTGAGAATCAGGGCCGCAGCCAGGCAAAACGCGGCCGCTCCCGCGTACTTGACCAACAACAGTCGCACGCGACCGGCTGGCGCGACGAGCAGGTAGCGCAGTGTGCCCTGGCCCGCCTCGCCCGCGATGGTGTCTCCGGCCACCACGCCGATGGTCAGCGGCAAAAAGAGCGGGATCGCCACGACCATGCTGGTGAAGCCGACAAACAGCCCGTTCTGCGTCACGCGGGAAAGGAACGGCGGGCCCTCCCCGGCAGCAAGGGTGCTGGTTGACAGGCGCACCGCGATGGCGAGCAGGATCGGGATCAGTCCGACCGCTGCCAGCATCGCCCAGGTCCGTCGGCGGCGGAACAGCACGGACAGTTCTGAGCCAAGGAGATTCCACCCTGCGGTGCGCCGATCCGGGATGACCGCGGTTCGAACATTCTCACTGGACGACATCGAAACCTTCTCCGGTTAGCGCGACGAACCGTTCTTCCAGGCTGGGTTCCTCCACCGAAAATGCGCGGATCCGCACCCCGGCCGCCTGGAGGGCTGCGGCGATAATTTCGGGTTCGGCCGTCTGGTCGCGCACGGGAGCAAGTACCCAGGTGGCGGTGCCGTCCGAGTGCGACCGGTCGGCCACGAGGCCGAGGTGACGTAGCGTCTCGATCGCCGAATCCGCATCCGGAGTCAGCACTCGCACGCGGGCAGTGTCGACTCCGCGAAGCTCTGCGAGGGTGCCCTGCGCGACGATGTTCCCGGCGCTCATTACCGCGGCGTGGGTACACATCTGGGCCACCTCACTGAGAAGATGACTCGACACGAACACCGTGATACCCTCCGACGCCAGCACCCCGACGAGGCTGCGCACCTCGCGGGTTCCCTGGGGATCGAGGCCGTTCGTCGGCTCATCGAGCACCAGGAGTTCCCGCGGACGCAAGAGCGCATTCGCAATGCCAAGGCGCTGCTTCATTCCGAGCGAGTAGGCGTGCACCTTCTTGTGCGCCGCATTGCTCAGCCCCACTCGTTCAAGGGCGGAGTCGATCCGCACAGAACGACTGCGGGAAGAGGCGTAGCGGTCGGCGGAGTCATAGCGACGCAGGTTGTCTATCCCGGAGAGATATGGATAAAACGCCGGACCCTCAACCAGTGCTCCCACGCGCGGAAGCACCGTCTGCAGCCTGTCGGGCATGCGCTCCCCGAGCACCCGCACGGTGCCGCTGGTTGGCTGCACCAGCCCAAGAAGCATCCGGATACTCGTGGTCTTGCCCGATCCGTTCGGGCCGAGGAATCCGAAGACGGATCCGCTCGGCACCGCAAGATCGATGGAGTTGACGGCCGTCTGCTGGCCGAACCGTTTGGTGAGCCCCTCGCTCACGATCGCGAAATCGGGAGCAGGGACCATCACTTGCCGGCGGCGGCCTGGAGCTGAGCCAGGGGTACCGAACCGACAAACACCCGGCCGTCGGTTGCGATGAAGACGTTGACAAGGGAGGTCGAGAGCGCGCGGCCGCCCGTCACTGTGGTTGCGATCTGGGCCAGGAGGGCGTTATCAGAAATTTCTTTCGGAACGGATGTCGCGGCGAACTCGGCGATCGAACCCCACCCCGTGCCCGTGATGGTGGGGATGTCGGCGACCAGCGAGCTCAGACTCTTCTTTTCGCCGGTGACTGTGTCCTGCGGCATTTTCTGCTCCACGACAGTGGCGCCGACCGGCGGGGTGAAGGTGAAGACGCTGGCGTCGGGAGTAGAGAACTCCACGGCGCTGAAGCCCACCTGGAGCGCTGGGCTCTTTTGGCCCTTCGCCAGGACCGTTACCTCGAGCGGGAGGCCCGTCTGGGAATCGACATCGATCGACACCGATGCGACGAGAGTGCGTGACGATTTCGGCGTGAGTACCAGCGAATATGCGCTTCGTCCGGCGACGGTGCGGTCAGTGCCGACGGAGACCTTGGTACTCGGGCCTGCACGATCGAGCAACTCCTTGGCCAATTCGGCCGGGTTGGAGACGTCGACACCGACGGCGGCATTGATGCCGCTGAGTTTTGACTTGAGCGAGTTGGCGAGATCGGCCGGGATTGCCGCGTGGGTGGCGGTGTTGGTTTGAGAGTCGTAGGACCAGGCATCCGTTCCATTGCTCACCAGGTTGCGCTCGGCCAGCTTGTCTTCGAGCTGGATTCGCACCTTTTGGGGGTCACCGGCCACCTTCGAACTGTCGACGAACACTCGCGCGGTGTGCGATCCACTCACGAGACCGAGCGCACTGGTGAGGGCGCTACTCGACGCGCCCTTCGGCACGAAGTCCTCCATACCCTTTGGCACGGATGCTGACATCGAATCGATCATCGACTGCGACATGCCGGTGCTCAGGCTCAGCGCGGGCAGGCCGAGATCGGACGTCGACTGCACCGTGCCGGAGAAGTCAGTGCCCGCGCTGCCCGCAACCATCAGCAGCACCTGCTTCGCCGACCGGTCGGGCAATGGAGCAGCGGCCCCCGCCTGCAGCGGAAGCACGATGACCCCCGCGACAACGACAACGGGAACGACGATGGCTGGCAGCCACTTGACGATATTGCGAGGCACGGTCGACAACCTTTTTCTCAGAAACACAGTGGAAAAGCTTAGTTAGTACAACTCCTAAGTTAGGCGGCGGAACTGACAATTTGCCGAGGCTGGGTAGATGCTGAGCCAGCTGCCGAAGACACGGTCACGGACGATCATGCGGCGCACCGTGCCGCGGCGCACCATGCTTCGGCTCATCCGTCTCTGGCGAACGTATCCCGCTGAGACCGGCCATGCTCGCATCCGGCGATATGCTCCCGTGCGAAGATGAGGGCCTAACGCGGGGCGAGGGAATGGCGGCAGAGATGAGGGCAACCGTTCCCCTGCGCCGTGATCCGATCGCGGAGGCGAAGCGACAGTGGGACGAACGGGGCTGGGCGGATGCCTCTGAGGGTATGGCCGCGGTCACCTCCATCATGCGCACCCAACAAATTCTGCTCTCCCGCATCGACGGGGTGCTGAAGGGATTCGACCTCACCTTCGCCCGGTTCGAGCTGCTCGCCCTTTTGAGCTTCGCCCGCTCCGGAACCCTGCCGATGGCCAAGGCGAGCGCACGCCTCCAGGTGCATCCGACCAGCGTCACCAACGCGGTGGACCGTCTCGAGCGCGCGGGTCTCGTGCGCCGGGTCGCTCACCCCACCGATGGTCGCGCCACGCTGGTTGAAATCACTCCTGAGGGGCGGGTGCGAGCGCTCGCGGCGACGAGGGAACTCAACTCCGTGGTGTTTTCACAGCCCGGCTTCAGCAGGACGGAACTCGTCGAGCTCAATGGAATGCTCGGGAGATTCCGCCGCGATGCCGGCGACTTCGGTGACGACCCTTCAGACGACCGGTCGTCTGACGAAGCCTGAGCCGGTCCAGCTGAACGTCGGCGGTTCGTGAGCGAGGAATGCTGCGGCCCCAATCCCTGCATCGTCACTTGCCGCCGCCTCGCGCTGCCAGGCTTCGCCAATCGCGGCAGCATCCGTTCCCGCCGCGAACGCGTGCACCAGCTGTTTCATCGCCTGGATCGAAAGCTGGGAGCGGCTGGCGAGCATCGCGGCGAACGATTCGACCGCTGCCCACAGCCCAGACGCCGGATGCACCTGCGCGAGCATCCCGAGCGAGACGGCGTGCCCGGAGCTGATGAACTCGCCGCTGAAGAGCAGGTATTTTGCGGACGCCAAACCGACGATGCTCACGAGGCGCTGGATGCCCGACAACGGATAGATGATGCCGATGCGCGCGGGGGTGATGCCGAATGTCGCGCGGTCCGAGGCGATGCGAACATCACAAGCGGCCGCGATCTGCCAGCCTCCGCCGACGCAGAAGCCGTCGATCGCCGCGACGGTGGGTTTGGGGAATATGGCGAGCGCGTTCTCGGCCGCGGTAACGAGTCCGCCATCCGGCATGCCCGGCGCGTGGAGGATGCGTGCGAGATCGCGGATGTCAGCGCCAGAGGAGAAGTCTTCGCCGGCACCGCGCACCACCAGCACCTTCACACCCGGATCAGACGCGAGCTCGGAGAGAACCTCCGGCAGGCGTAGCCACATCTCGGCGGTCAGCGAGTTTCGCTTGCCGGCGTTCTCGATCGTGAGGGTCGCGATCGTGCCACTTGTCTCGACCAGAATGCCCGCCACGATCAGCCCTTTGACACGGTGACGATTCCGGCTGCAACCAGTCCCGCGATCTGGTGTTCGCTGAGTCCGAGGTCTGAGAGCACAGCCCGGGTATCCTCCCCGAGCGACGGCGGAGCCTTGCGGATGAGCGGCGCGATCCCGTCGAGGGAGATCGGTCCCCGAAGCAGTGGCAGGTCCGTGCCATCCGTTCGCGTGACGTGCTTGATCATGTCAAGGTGCTGCACCTGAGGGTCGGCGAACGCCTGCGCGTAGTTGTAGATGGGGCCGGTGGGAATCCGCGCCCCTCTCAGTGCTTCGACCCATTCGATGCCGGAACGAGAAGCGAGGGCTGTTTCGAGCCTCGCCGCGAGAGCCGGCCGGTGAGCAGTGCGGGACTTACCGGTGGCGAAGTCCGGCTCGTCGGCGAGCGCTGGGTCACCGATGAGCGTGCACAGATCGCGCCAGTGTTTGTCGTTTCCCACCGCGATGATGATCGGGATGTCCGCGGTCTCGAAAACCCCGTAGGGTGCGAGCACGGGGTGGTTGTTGCCCTGCGGCGTGGGGATCTCCCCCAGGCTGAGGTAACGCTGTCCCTGGAACACCGAGATGGCGAGGGCTGCCTCGAGCAGCGAAGTCGAGACCGCGAGACCATGCCCGGTGCGCTCCCGCCCCACCAGTGCCGCGGCGATTCCGACCGCGGTGAAGATACCGGCGTAGATGTCGATGATGGGAATGCCCACCCGATACATCGTGTCTGCGTCCTCGCCCGTGACCGACATGACACCCGACATCCCCTGCGCCACCTGGTCAAGGCCGGCCGTCTGGCTGAGTGGACCGGTGCTGCCGAATCCGCTCACGGACGCGATGATGAGGGCGGGCTTCTCGGCGCGGAGCTCATCGGGATCCAGCCCGATGTCCGCCATCACCCCCGGGCGAAAGTTCTCGACGACAACGTCGGCGGCGAGCGCCAGTCGTCGAAGCAATGCCTGGCCCTCTGGAGCGTAGAAGTCGAGTGCGATCGATGATTTACCGCGATTGACGGAGTCGAAGTACAGGCTGTGGTCGTTTTCGAACGGGGGCCAGCCGCGGGTCGAGTCGCCACCTTTTACGCTCTCCACCTTGGTGATGGTCGCGCCGAGGTCGGTGAGCAGCGCCGTCGCGTAGGGTCCGGCGAGTGCCCGTGTGAGGTCGAGGACGACGATGCCGTTCAGCGGTCCAACATTTGCTATCCCCGCCTCCCCCGTCCCGGCCGCAGTCACGAGCGCAGCTTGATGTTGATCTGCTTGGTCTGGGTGAAGCCGGCGAGCATGCCTTCGAGTGATACCTCTCGACCGATCCCGCTCTGCTTGTAACCACCGTAGGACTGGCCGACCACCTGGCCACCGCCCTGATTCACCTGGATCCACCCGGCGTCGACCCGGTGTGCTGTGTTGAGCGCCGCATCGAGGTCATGGCTCCACACGAACGCGGCGAGCCCGTAATTGGAGTCATTGGCCATCTGCACCACCTCGTCGACCTCTCGCCACGGAATGGCGACGAGCACCGGCCCGAAGATCTCCTCCTGCGCGAGACGGAAGTCGTTGCGGGCGCCCGCGAAAACGGTCGGCAGGTGATAAAACCCCTCAGTGAGCGGGCCCTCAGAGGGCGCGGAGCCACCGAGAGCGACGGTCATCGCAGAGTTTGAGCGGCCGTCCGCGAGGTAGTCGTCGATCGAAGCGTGCTGTTTGCCGTTGATGATCGCCCCCATGTCGGAGGTCTCGTCGAGCGGATCGCCGATCTTCAGCGCGCCGAGCCGACCGACCAAGCGGTCGAGTACCTCGTCGTAGATGTCCTCATGCAGGAAGAGACGCGATCCGGCCGTGCAGCTCTGGCCCTGACGAGTGAACCGCGAAGCGAGAAGCAATCCGTCGATGAGCTCATCGTCGACGGCATCCGGGAAGACGATCGAGGGGTTCTTGCCGCCGAGCTCGAGAGAGACGTGGGCAAGACGTTCGCCCGCCTGGCGGCCGACGCCGCGGCCCACCTCGGTGGAGCCGGTGAACGAGACCTTGTCGACTCCCGGATGCGTCGCGAGCGCGGATCCGATGAGACTTCCGCGGCCGGTGAGCGCGTTGACTACGCCAGCGGGGAGGTGCCGGTTGCACACCTCCGCGAGCAGCAGGATCGTCAGCGGGGCGTCATCCGCGGCCTTGAGGATGACGGTGTTTCCCGCGGCGAGTGCGGCAGGCACTTTGAAGCCGGCGATCATGAGCGGCGAGTTCCACGGCAGGATGCACGCCACCACGCCGAGCGGCTCAAGCCGGGTGTACTGCAGCTGGTTGTCGCCGGCCGGAAGGGTCGTGCCTTTTACCTCTCCGGCGATGCCAGAGAAATATCGGAACAGTGCAACGAGGGTCGCCACCTCCGGGCGAGCCTGGGTGCGCAGCGCGTTTCCTGTGTCAAGGGCCGTCAGGCGAGCGAAATGCTCCGCCCGTGCCTCGATCTCATCGGCGATGCGGGCGAGAGCACGCGCCCGCTCGGTGAAGTGTCGTGCCCGCCAGTCGGGGAACGCGGCCCGGGCCGCCGCCACCGCCCGGTCGACATCCTCCACCCCCGCCGCCGGAACCCGGCAGATCACGCTGCCGCGATGGGCCGGGTTGGCGACCTCGCGCCACTCCCCCGTGGTCGAATGCACCTTCTGCCCGCCAATCCACATCGATTGATCGGGTCCGGGAGCGGTCGAATAGGTGTCGACGGCGCCATTGAGGAGTGTGGTGTCGGTCATGCGGCGGTTCCTAACGGATAGGGGGGTCTGGCTAATTGCGAGGCTTTAGCGGTTTGTGAAGGTCGGGGAACGCTTCTCGATGAAGGCGCGCATCCCCTCCTTCTGGTCGTCGATGGCGAATACGGAGTGGAAGACCCGGCGCTCGAAACGGATGCCGGCATCCAGCGTCGTCTCGAAGGCCGCGTTCACCGCCTCCTTTGCGAGCATTGCGACCGGGAGGGACATCCCGGCGATCGTGGTCGCGGTGGCGAGAGCGTCGTCGAGCAGGTCGTCGGCTGCCACGACCCGGGCGACGAGACCGGCGCGTTCGGCTTCGTTCGCGTCGATCGTTCGCCCGGTCAGGATCAGTTCCATGGCCTTGGCCTTGCCGACCGCGCGGGTGAGTCGTTGAGAGCCGCCGATGCCGGGGATCACTCCGAGCTTGATCTCCGGCTGGCCGAACTTCGCGGTGTCGGCGGCGATGATGAAATCACACATCAGGGCGAGCTCGCACCCGCCGCCGAGCGCGTGCCCGGAGACCGCGGCGATGAGCGGGGTGCGCACCGCGGCGAGCCGATCCCAGCCGGAGAACCAGTCGGCGAGGTACATGTCCATATAGGTCTGGCTCGACATCTCCTTGATGTCCGCCCCGGCGGCGAAGGCTCGAGCCGATCCGGTGAGCACGATAGCTCCGATGCCGGTATCGGCATCGAGCTCTGTCGCGGCCGTCACCACGTCGGTCATCAGGGCAAGGTTCAGCGCGTTGAGTGCCTCTGGCCGGTTGAGCGTAATCAGCCCGACGCGTCCCCGCCGTTCGAGCAGGATGTTCTGGTAGTCGGTCATACCGCCGCGCCTTCCGAATTATTGCGGATGGTGTTAATAATGGCCGAGAAGTCGAGGCCGGCCCCGCCCTCATCCGCGAACCGTCGATAGATGGATGCCGCGAGCGGCCCGAGCTCGGCGGCAGTGCCGGTCGCCGTCAGAGCCCCGAGCGCGAGCCCGAGGTCTTTCGCCATGAGGGCGCCCGAAAAGCCGGGCTGGTAGTCACGATTGGCCGGGCTCGCGGGCACCGGCCCAGGCACCGGGCAGTTGGTGGTGAGTGCCCAGCACTGGCCGGATGCCGTGGATGCGACATCGAAGAGCGCCTGGTTCGACAGGCCGAGCTTCTCACCGAGCACGAATGCCTCACTCACAGCGATCATCGAGATACCGAGGATCAGGTTGTTGCAGACCTTCGCTGCCTGCCCGGCGCCCGTTTCACCGCAGTGCACGATTCGCCCGCCCATCACCGAGAGGATCGGCTCTGCCGCGGCGAAGTCCGCCTCATCGGCACCGACCATGAAGGTGAGGGTGCCGGCGGTGGCCCCCCCGACGCCTCCCGAGACCGGTGCATCCATTCCGCGATGTCCGGCCGCCACGGCGAGGGAGCGCGCGGTGCGGGCATCGTCGACGTCGATCGTCGAGGAGTCGATGAACAGGGTGCCAGGGGCCGCTGCGGCCAACAATCCTTCTCTGTAGGCATCGATCACGTGCTTCCCGCTGGGAAACATAGTGATCACAATCTCGACGTCCCCCACAGCCGCGACGGCATCAGCCGCGACGATCAGCCCGCTGTCCCTGGCGTGGTCGAGGGCCGCGGCCACCGGGTCGAAGCCGACGACGGTGTGGCCAGCCTTCACGAGATTGGCGGCCATTGGTGCGCCCATGTTGCCGAGCCCGAGGAAAGCGATCCTGGTCATTCGATTCTCCCGTCTGCGGCGCCTGACATCGATGACAGGCGCAGTTCACGATTTCCGAGGCTCTCGAAATAGGCCTCGATGTCCGGCCGCCGCACATCACCGAGGGTTGGAGGCGACCAGTGCGGGGCGCGATCCTTGTCGATCACCTGGGCCCGCACTCCCTCCACAAGTTCTGTCCCCTGCGTGAACCGCAGAGACACACGGAATTCCTGGTCGAGCACCTCTTCGAGAGTGTCGAGTGCCCGCGCTCGGCGAAGGGACTCGAGGGCGACGCTCACCGCCGTCGGCGACTTGGTGAGGATGGAATGCGCAGCACGCTGTGCCTCAGCGTTCGGCGAGGCTTCGAGACGTGCGATGATCTCACTTGCATCGTTCGAGGCGTAGCATTCGTCGACCCATTGCCTCTGTTGCAGGAGCAGGGATGCGCCAGGGGCTGTCGCCACCTTGGCAATTGCATCCGCCGCCGAGCGAGTCTCAAGAGCGACGGCCAGCTCGGCGAGCCGGTCGCTCGTCACGAAGAAATCGGCGAGTCCGAGTGCGATCGCATCGGCGCCGGTGACCGATCCCGCGGTGAGGGCGAGATGAGTGCCGAGTTCGCCGGGAGCGCGGGACAGCAGAAAGGTTCCGCCGACATCCGGCACGAACCCGATGCCGGTCTCGGGCATCCCGAGCCTGGTTCGTTCGGTCACCACGCGAAAGGACCCGTGCGCGGACACCCCGACACCACCGCCGAGAACAACTCCGTCCATGAAGGCGACGTAGGGCTTCGGGTAGCGGGCGATGAGCGCGTTGAGGGCGTATTCATCCGCCCAGAATGACGCTGATGCCGCGCCGCCGATCTTCTTGCCAGTCTCGTCAGCGCTAATGGCATCGGTGTAAATCGCGACGATGTCCCCGCCGGCACAGAGTCCGCGGTCACCGGCGCCGGAGATGAGCACGGTCGCCACGGAGTCGTCGGACTCCCACTTCTCAAGAGCGGCCGCGATCGTGATCACCATCGAGTGGGTGAGGGCATTGATGGACTTCGGGCGGTTGAGCACGAGGTGGCCGAGATGACCGCGTCGATGCACCAGCACGTCGCCGCTATGGGTGACTGGGCTGTCGCTGATCGGGCTGTGACTGATCGGGCTCTCGACCATCAGGAATCCGCCAGGCTTCGGCCGATGATCAGTCGCATGATCTCGTTGGTCCCTTCGAGAAT
>JANYEI010000047.1 GCA_025363205.1 Frigoribacterium sp. | reverse complement strand
GTCTCGGGATCGTCCACAAGGTCGAGCGCCCAGAACACGCCGAGACCGCGCACCTCCCCGATCATCGGATGCTTCGCCGCGAGTTGCGCGAGCCCGGGAGCGAGGTGGTCGGTGCCGATGACACGGGCATTGTCGATGATGCCCTCCTCATCCATCGCGTCCAGCGCCGCGACGATGGAGGCCATGGCGAGCGGATGCCCCGAGTAGGTGAGTCCACCGGGAAAGACCTGCGTCTCGAAGTCATTGGCGATCGACTCCGAGATCACCACACCACCGGCCGGCACGTAGCCGGAGTTGACCCCCTTGGCGAAGGTGATCAGATCGGGGGTCCAGTCGCCCTCACCCGCCGAGAAGCCCTGCCAGGCGAACCATTCACCGGTGCGGCCGAAGCCCGACATGACCTCGTCCATGATGAGCAGGATGCCGTACTTGTCGGCAAGGTCACGCACGCCAGCGAGGTACCCAGGCGGCGGCACAAGCACGCCGGCAGTGCCGGGGACGCCCTCGAGGATGATGGCCGCGATCGACGCCTGGCCCTCCGAGACAATCACCCGCTCGAGGTGGTGGAGCGCACGCTCACACTCCTGCTCTGGCGAAGTGGCCCAGAACTCCGAGCGGTAGAGGAACGGTCCGAAGAAGTGAACGTGTCCGCGTGAGAACTCGTTGGGCACGCGACGCCAGTCGCCGGTGGCGACGACGGCCGCCCCGGTATTGCCGTGGTACGAACGGTACTGGGAGAGAATCTTGTCGCGGCCGGTCACCAGGCGCGCCATCCGCATCGCGTTCTCGTTGGCATCCGCACCGCCATTGGTGAAGAAGACCTTGCTGAACGGGTTACCGGCCTTGGCCAGGATGCGCTGGGCTGCCTGACCACGGGCAAGGTTGGCGTGCGCCGGCGCGACCATCGTGAGCAGGTCGGCCTGCGCCTTGATGGCTTCGATCACCTTCGGATGCTGATGGCCGATGTTCATATTCACGAGCTGGCTCGAGAAGTCGAGATAGCGGTTGCCGGTGTAATCCCAGATGGTGGAGGCGAGTCCCCCGGCCATCACGAACGGCTTCAGCGCTCCCTGCGCCGACCAGGAATGGAAAACATGCGAGCGATCAAGCTCGTAGGCGACGGCGCCGTCGGCCGAATCGAACGCGGCTGCATCAAGAAGGGAAGGGTCGAGGATGGTCATGTGGTGCCTTCGGTCGGTGGTGTGGGGGCCGTGTCACGGCCCCCACACCTGGTCAATCAGATACTACTTGCCGCCCTCTTTGAGAGTGACGGTGAGCGGAGTGAAACTGCTTCCGGTCGTGTCGATACCTTCCGTCTTCAGTTCGGCGAGTGCCTTCTTCACGAAGGTATTGGAGTAGGCGGTCTTGGGCGGTGCCGCCGTGATGATCGTTGAACCGGTGTCGTTCTTGGTGCCCATGGCGATCTTCACCGTGGTGGCCCAGGACTTGGTGTCGATCGTGCCAATGCCGCCGTCGCTTGACGGCCAGATCAGCTTGTTGACCTCGTTGGTCATCCACAGCTGGTGGCTGGTGCCGAGGGTTGAGCCCGCAGCTGTCACGATGTCCGCCGATTTCTGGGGATTGTCTCGCACATAGATCCAGCCCTTGATCGACGCCTTGATGAACTTGACCGTCTGGGACTGATAGCTCGTGTCGTCGGCGAGCTTGCCGGCATCCGCCCAGATCGCGTCCTGCAGCATGGCACTGCCGTCGTCGTTCCAGTTGATCACGTTGAGATCGTCGACGGTGTAGAGCTTGCCCGTGGTCGGATTGACCGTCTCGAGCACCTGCGCGTATTCGTTGTAGGTCATCGCCTGGGCCGCGTCGATGTCACCGGCGAGGAAGCCCTTCATGTCAAAGGCCTGCTGCACGAGACTGATACCGGAGGAGGTGTTGATGCCCGCGTCCTGCATACCGGCGAAGAGCTCCCATTCGTTGCCGTACCCCCAGCTGCCCACCTTTTTGCCCTTCAGGTCGGCCGGCTTCGTGATGTTCTTGTTCTTGAACGAGATCTGGGTCGTACCGCTTCGCTCGAAGATCTGTGCGACGTCGGTGACGTTGACACCCTGCTCGATCGAACCGAGCACCTTCGGTACCCAGGAGATCGCGTAGTCGGCCTCGCCCTTGGTCACCGAAGTGATGGGCACGGTATCGGCGCCAGCCTCCTTGATCGTCACATTGAGACCCTCATCCTTGTAATAGCCCTGCGCGACGGCGGCGTAGTAGCCGGCGAACTGAGCCTGCGCCACCCACTGCAGCTGCAGCGTGACGGGCGAGAGGCCCGTGCTGCTGCCCCCGGGTTTTGGGCTGCTACTGCAGCCGCCAAGAGCGAGCGCGCTCGCAGTTGCGATACCGATGACGCCGAGAACAACTCTTCTGCTGTGTTTCATTGTTTCTTCCTCCTGAGGTGTCAGTGATGGGGCGGTGGTGATACCGACGGTGAAGACCGCCGGACGTCAGGCAGCAGAGTGCCGCGTCGCAAACTTTTCCAAAGCGAGTGTGAGCAGGTAGAACGCGAGTCCGAGCACGATGGAGCCCAGAACGAAGGCGTAGGCGAGGGCGTAGTTGCTGTAGGAGGCGGCGGAGATGATCGACTTGCCGAGGCCGTCGACCGGCCCACCGAAGTATTCCGCAATGAGCGCAGAAATCACGGCGAGGGATGACGCGATCCGCAGTCCGGTGAAGAGAAACGGAGTGGCGCCAGGAAGGGTCACCGTGCGCGTCGCCTGCCAGGAGCTTGCGGCATAGGCCCGCATGAGGTCCCGGTGCACTGGACGAACCTGGCGGAGCCCCCGCAGGGTGTTGACATAGACCGGGATGAACACGGCGAGCGCGGCGATGAGCTGGCGCCCCGTCTCGGCTCCCGCGCCAAACATCGTGTAGAGCACGGGCGCGAGGGCAACGATCGGCACGACCGCAATCGCCGTGACGATCGGAAGGGTGATCTCGTCGAACACACGCACCAGCGCGGAGATGATGGCGAACAGGATGCCGAGAATCGCCCCGAGAAAGAGGCCGACGAGCGCGTTGAATCCGGTGACCCTCGTGCCCGACCAGATCGCGCTGAAAGCACGCGTGAACTGATCCCCGATCGCGAGCGGACTCGGCAGCACATACGGCTTGATTGCGAACCCGACCACGGCCAGTTGCCACAGCGCGAGTGCAACGACGCCGAGGACGACGGGGGCAAGAATCATCCGCACCCGGCCCGCTCCAATCGCCCTCATCGCCTCTCCACTCCACGCACCTCGGAAATCGGCGATCCGTGCAGCGCTTCCCGCACCGCGCTCACGACCGCGAAGAATTCGGAGGCCTCGCGCAGCCCATCATCACGATTCCCGGCACTGCCAAGCCCCACCGGCACGATCTCGCGGATCCGACCAGGGCGAGGCGACATCACCACCACCCGGTCGGAGAGGAACACCGCTTCGGGAATCGAGTGCGTCACAAACACCACCGCCGCTCCGGTCTCGGCGCAGATGCGCACGAGCTCGTCCTGCATCCGCTCGCGGGTCATCTCGTCGAGAGCACCGAAGGGCTCGTCCATGAGCAGGAGCTCCGGGCTCTCGGCCAGCGAACGGGCGATCGCCACGCGCTGCTGCATGCCACCGGAGAGCTGGTC